>JBCDCZ010000356.1:0-4217 GCA_039180865.1 Pseudomonadota bacterium
AGCGTTCCGGTTCTCGACGGACACGTCTTCACAGAGCTTGCCGAGAACGCGCCTGAGGGCGTGACACTTTCACGATCCGAACGCGTTTTGACGAGCGACATACCGAATGAGAATACGATCGGCCTTATGGGCCAAGCGCTTGGCGGCGACTGTTTAGATATCACTGTTTCTGATGGTGCTTCCGTAGACACTCCAATCGGGATCGGCCATTTGGCGAGCGATCAAGCACAGCTTGCGACAAGCCAGCATGATGTTCACATCGGCGCAAAGGCCAGTGCAACAATTATCGAGCGCTATACCGGTAGCGATGGAACTGCCTACCACAATACGGCAGTTACAAATCTGTCGGTCGGACCGGGTGCTGATGCCAAATATCTCATTGTTTTTCAAAACGGTGACGCCGCGACCCATCTAGGCCAGATCAATGTATCGATCGCAGCTGATGCGAAACTGACCCTTTTCGCTGTGAACGCTGGCGGACGTTTCTGCCGCCAGGACCTCAACGTTAAGGTTGCAGGCGAGGGTAGTGAGTTCATCCTGCGCGGTGTCAACCTTATCGGCGATGATCAGCACATCGATCTCACCATGGACCTTAACCACGCGGTGCCTCACACGACTTCGGAAGAAATCATCCGAAACGTGGTAGTCGGTAACGGCAAAGGTGTTTTCCAGGGTATGATCCGGGTCGCCCAGATCGCTCAGAAAACCGACGCCCAGATGGCGTGTAATACGCTACTTCTGTCTGACGATGGCGATTTTTCAGCGAAACCGGAACTCGAAATCTTTGCAGACGATGTTGCTTGCGGCCATGGCGCCACTTTCGCCGACATCGAACCGAGCTATATGTTTTATCTAATGTCGCGCGGCATTCCGGAACGGGAAGCGCGTGCCATCCTGATTAAAGGTTTCGTTGACGAAATTGTCGAGGATCTGGACGACGAAGCGCTAGAAGAGGCTATGGTCGCGATTATCGACGCTTGGCTCGACGACCACGCCTGATTGCGCAAACGGGGGGCGCGAGGATGCAAATGCTAGCTGAAAGCACGATGACTGAAGCTTATGATCTGGCGCGGATAAGATCGGATTTTCCGATTTTATCTCGCACAGTTCATAACAAACCACTCGTCTATCTGGATAATGGTGCTTCTGCGCAAAAGCCGAAGGCGGTGATTGATGCGGTAAACCACGTTTATTCCTATGAGTATTCGAATGTGCACCGCGGTCTCCATTATCTGTCAAATGCGACGACGGATGCTTATGAGGCCGCTCGGGAGAAATGCCGGGCGTTCCTTAATGCTGCCAGCATCGATGAAATCATCTTTACGCGCTCATCAACCGAGGCGATTAATCTTGTCGCGCACTCATACGGCGGGGCGAATATCGGCGAGGGTGACGAAATCATTCTGTCGATCATGGAGCACCACTCCAATATCGTTCCGTGGAACTATCTTCGCGAACGTCACGGTGCAGTGATCAAATGGGCGCCCGTCGATGAAGACGGCAACTTCCTGATGGATGCGTTCAAAGACCTTTTCAACGAGCGCACCAAAATGGTTGCTATCACGCATATGTCGAATGTGCTTGGAACCGTTGTACCAATTAAGGAAATCTGCGCGTTCGCCCACGAGCGTGGTGTAAAGGTTATGGTGGATGGCAGCCAATCAGCGGTTCACATGCCAGTCGATGTCCGTGACCTTGATGCGGATTTTTATTGTTTCACTGGTCACAAGCTGTACGGCCCATCAGGGATTGGCGTCCTTTATGGCAAGTTGGACCTCTTGAACGCCATGCCGCCATTCATGGGCGGTGGTGAAATGATCAAGGATGTGACCGAAGATGGCGTCACTTACGCCGCTTCCCCGCACCGTTTCGAGGCGGGTACCCCTCCAATTGCGCAGGCGATTGGTCTTGGCGCTGCGATTGATTATGTGGAAAGCGTCGGACGCGATCATATCGCCGCCCATGAAGCGGATCTTTGCGCCTACGCGATGGAACAGCTCAGCGCCATGAACAGCGTGAAAATTTTTGGAAAGGCCGCGGGCAAAGGTGCGATCGTCTCGTTTGAGCTTGAGGGGATCCATGCCCACGACGTGTCAATGGTGATCGACAGATCCGGGATTGCGGTCAGAGCAGGAACCCATTGCGCACAACCGCTCTTGCAAAGATTTGGTGTAACCTCCACATGTCGTGCAAGCTTTGGTATGTATAATACACGTGATGAAGTTGACGCGCTTGCTGCAGCTTTGAAGAAAGCCCAAGATTTCTTCGCGTAGATGTGCATTTGAGCGAAACTCAGTGGTATCGGGGCATGAGAATGGACGAACAGGTGCAAAACGAGCAGATATCGACAGAAGCTGTCGTCAACGACGCAGGCACTGAAGCCCAGAATTCAGTTCCAGGGTCAGCTATTCCTGCTGACGAACTTGAGCGCCTGACAACTGATATTATCGCTTCATTGAAGACTGTTTACGATCCGGAAATTCCCGTCGACATTTATGAGCTCGGGCTGATCTACAAGGTCGATATCTCCGATGCCCGCGATGTCGAGGTTGAAATGACGCTGACGGCTCCTGGCTGCCCTGTCGCGGGAGAAATGCCGATCTGGGTGGAAAACGCGGTGGCTTCGGTGGATGGGGTTGGATTGGTCAATGTTAACCTGGTCTTCGATCCCCCGTGGGATATTTCACGCATGTCAGAGGAAGCGCAGGTTGCGCTAAACTGGTACTGAATCCTGAGGAAAATCGCATGTTTGGTGGAATGCAATTGATTACCGCGACGCCTGCTGCCCGCACACGCTTGGGTGAACTGATGCATGGGCAGCACGATCGCGATGGCATCCGCATCGGTGTCAAAAATGGCGGCTGTGCCGGGATGGAATATACCGTTGATCTTACCAAAGGCGGTGAGCCTGGCGATGACGTAGTCGATTTCGATGAAGGCAAGATCTATATCGATTCAAAAGCCATTTTGTTTCTGCTCGGAACAGAGGTGGATTTCGAAGTGACGAAGTTCCGCACCGGCTTTGTGTTCAATAATCCTAATCAGACCTCTGCATGTGGTTGCGGAGAATCGGTGGAATTGGTACCGGCAAAGCTGCCTGAAGGCATGACGCAGAGCTGAGGCGCGCCAGCAAATCGACAATCTGAAATTTGGCTTAGCTTGTCAGGCGACGTCACGCATAACGGCGTTCGTCTCCGTAATGAGACGGTCGCGCCCGGAATTCTTTGCGGCATAAAGGCAAAGGTCAGCCCGGCGAATGAGGCTTGGGCCTAATTCATTCGGATGAAGGGTAGAAATCCCGGCGGAAATCGTAATACGTCCGAGGTTTTCGCCAGTAGAGCGCTTGACAACATCACGCCTCGAAACCGTTTTGCGGATGCGCTCTGCGACCACGGTTGCCTGTTCAACATTGGTCTTCGGCAAAATAATTGCGAACTCCTCACCGCCGTAGCGGCATGGAATATCCTGCGTTTTGACATTGCCTTTGATTGCGAGGGCAACAAGACGCAGCACCTGGTCACCTGCCTGGTGGCCCCATGTATCATTGAACCGCTTGAAATGATCGATGTCGCACAAGATGAGGCTCATAGGATGACCGGATTCCTGATGGGCGGCGACTTCAAGCTCCAAATTGCGATCGAAATGCTTGCGATTGCCGATCATGGTCAGTGAGTCCATCACGCTTTCTTCGCGAATCTCCTCGATGTGCTTTTTGAGCGTCTCGATATTGTCGCGCGCATTTTGCAGCTGGACTTCCAGATCATCGTTACGTCTTTGGATCGACGTTGTCTCAATAATCAGTTCGCGAACAATCTTCTTCAGGGCTTCCTGATCGAGCGGTTTCTCAAGGTTCTTTGTCGCTTCATTCAGAATCTGCTCGAAAGCGCGTTTGGTCTGGCCGGAATGATCGATGATGGTCAGGAGCCGGTCGACCTCTACCGCGAAATCCTCGCCCATCTGGTCGAGTTTGTCGCCGATCGGGTTCTTTGACAGATAGGTGTTGTGCAGTTCCTGAACCTGTGTCGGAGAGACGCGCCCATATTTCTGGTACATCGCGTCAATAGCGCTCACCAATTCCTTATTGATGCCGCTCAGATAGGAATTGGTGAGCGCTATTGACGCGATGTACCAGAAATATGGGCGCGTCTCTCCGACACAGGTTCAGGAACTGCACAACACCTATCTGTCAAAGAACCCGATCGGCGACAAACTCGACC
>JBCDCZ010000357.1:0-4197 GCA_039180865.1 Pseudomonadota bacterium
CGACATCCCGGCCTTGGCCGTGAGCAGACAGGATGCGGTTCGCCTCAAACAAGGGCAACCGGTTTTGCTTCGCGGACGCGATGCACCCGTCATTCAGGACATCGTCAGTGTGTCATCGGAAGGTTTTCTGGTGGCGCTCGGGGAAGTCGACAGGGGCATGCTGAAACCGAAGCGCATTTTCAACCTCGCAAGGGGGGCGTGAGAAACCGCGTTTTCCTGCCTATTGAAGGAGTAACCGATGTCGATTACTGCCGACCGCAAGGCGGAACTTATCAAGGAATATGCAACCGGTGACGGCGACACAGGTTCGCCCGAAGTTCAGGTTGCGATCCTTTCAGAACGCATCAGCAATCTTACCGAGCATTTCAAAACCCACGGCAAGGATAACCATTCGCGCCGCGGCCTTTTGAAAATGGTGAGTCAGCGTCGCCGTCTTCTGGATTATCTTAAGAACAAAGAAGAAGGTCGTTACACGTCACTGATCGGTCGCCTCGGTCTTCGCCGTTAAAATTCAACGCCGCAGCGACCAATTGGCTGCGGCGTTTTTTCAAGGGGTTCAGCGGTTCTGGATCGTTTGGACGGATCGTGTTTCGACCGGACTACACGATTGCGGTCGCAAAGTAGATCCCAAAAAGCTGCGGCGAGTGCCGCAGACCTTATGAAGTGGAAATGCCCATGGCAGGATTGCCAGCGGTTTTGCAACACTCCTTTCCGAGGCGAGTGTTATGGTGAAGCCCCTCGTTGTCTTGCTCATGGCCTTTCCGAAAATCAGGAAGAGGGTGCGCACCGCGCCCGCTTGGCGCTCGATGAAAGCGATCATTGCTGTGTCAAGCCATGTAACAAGGAACAAAACGTGTTTGATATCCAAGAAGTAGAACTCGAATGGGGCGGAAGACCGCTCAAGCTGCAAACCGGCAAGATTGCACGCCAGGCAGATGGGGCCATTCTCGCGACCTATGGCGAGACCACGGTGCTTGCGACTGTTGTGGCCGCCAAGAGCCCGAAACCGGGTCAGGATTTCTTCCCGCTTACGGTCAATTATCAGGAAAAGGCCTTTGCCGCCGGTAAGATCCCCGGCGGTTATTTTAAACGCGAAGGGCGCCCGAGCGAGAATGAGACGCTAGTTTGCCGTTTGATCGACCGTCCGATCCGCCCGCTTTTTGCAGACGGTTTCAAGTGTGACACGCAGGTGATCACCACTGTCATGTCCTATGACATGGAAAACAATCCGGATATTGTCGCGATGATCGCAGCGTCAGCGGCTTTGACGATTTCCGGCATTCCGTTCATGGGGCCGATCGGCGGTGCTCGCGTCGGCATGATCGATGGCGAGTACGTACTCAACCCAACGCTGGACGAGATGGAAGACACTAAACTTGATCTCGTTGTAGCTGGCACGACTGACGCTGTTCTCATGGTTGAATCAGAAGCCAGCGAGCTTGACGAAGAGACCATGTTGGGTGCTGTCATGTTCGGCCATAAAGCGTTCCAGCCGGTAATCGACGCAATCATTTCGCTTGCAGAAAAAGCAGCGCGGGAGCCGCGCGAACTCATCGTCGAAGATCATAGCGCGCTATACGACAAGATTGTCGGTATTGCGGGCGCCGATCTGGAAGAAGCTTATAAAATCAAGGCCAAGATGGAGCGCAAGGACGCCGTGGATGCCGCAAAGGCAAAGGTCATGGCTGAACTGAGACCCGAAGGCGCAGAAGACGCTCCGGATGAAGTGGTTCTCGGCGATCTCTTCAAGAAAGCGGAAGCCTCTGTCGTGCGCGGTAGCATCATCAAGACCGGCTCGCGCATCGACGGCCGTGATCTTGGTACAGTTCGCGATATTGTCTCTGAGGTCGGCGTCCTGCCACGCACGCATGGCTCCGCATTGTTCACACGCGGCGAGACTCAGGCGATTGTTGTCGCAACACTGGGAACCGCCGATGACGAGCAGTTCATTGATGAACTCTCAGGGACACGTAAGGAGAGCTTCCTCTTACATTATAACTTCCCACCGTTCTCTGTTGGTGAAACAGGCCGCATAGGATCTCCAGGTCGAAGGGAAATCGGTCACGGTAAACTCGCTTGGCGCGCGGTTAACCCAATCCTTCCCGCCCACCACGACTTCCCATACACGCTGAGGATTGTCTCAGACATCACCGAATCGAACGGATCATCGTCGATGGCGACCGTCTGCGGCACATCGCTGGCACTGATGGATGCAGGCGTCCCGCTTGCCCGTCCGGTGGCCGGGATTGCGATGGGGCTGATCAAGGAAGGTGATGATTTCGCCGTTCTTTCGGACATCCTTGGCGATGAAGATCACCTGGGCGATATGGACTTCAAGGTTGCTGGTACCGAAACAGGCATTACGTCGCTGCAGATGGATATCAAGATCACCGGTATTACCGAAGAGATCATGAAAGTAGCCCTCGGTCAGGCGAAGGACGGCCGTTTGCACATCCTTGGCAAGATGGCTGAGGCTTTGTCTGAGTCTCGCGAGAGTGTCGGTGAGTTCGCGCCACGCATCGAAATGATGCAGATCCCGACCGACAAGATCCGCGACGTCATTGGTACCGGCGGCAAGGTTATTCGGGAGATCGTTGAGAAGACCGGTGCAAAGATCAACATCGAAGACGACGGTACCGTAAAGATTGCGTCCTCCGACGGAAAGGCGATCGATGCCGCGGTCACGTGGATCAAGTCGATTACGTCTGAACCTGAAGTCGGCGAAATTTACGACGGGACTGTTGTGAAGACAGTCGACTTCGGTGCCTTCGTGAACTTCTTCGGTGCAAAGGACGGTCTTGTTCACATTTCACAGCTCGCCGATGGACGCCCCGAAAAGACGACCGATGTTGTCAAGGAAGGCGACAAGGTCAAAGTGAAACTGCTTGGTTTTGATGAGCGGGGTAAAGTCCGCCTTTCCATGAAGGTGGTCAATCAGGAAACAGGCGAAGAGATCGTCAAAGAAGCAAGCTAGGTCTTCTTTGGAAGTCTGAATTTGATTCTGGAAAAATGAGCACCTGAATTCGGGTATTCTTATAAATCAGAAAGGCTGCGTAATCTCCGATGCGCAGCCTTTTTCTTTTTAGATCGATTTCGTAATTGTTAGATTTGGCTCTCAGAAGCTCTAACCTTTGCTCTTCCCGGATTGAGCCTCATCAAGCGGTGTTAACCTTCGTCTGACTAAGCCGTGATCGAGGGTGAAAAAGCGTTTATTGAGCGCGCATATGTTCGCCACCATATTGAGCGGGAGGTTACCCTGGCCTCATTAGGGAAGGTCTTGCTGTAATGCCCCTCAGCGGACCTTCCCTGTAATCTACCCGGAAAACACAATACCTCTGCCGCACACTGCAAAATCAACGTGCAATTCTAGCGTGATGACTGACCGGAACTTGATCGCACAAATGCCTTCATGCGATTACGCAGCCAGCGCAGTATCTTCCATTTTTGGTGGATAAAGACTGTCGTGATTTTCGCTTTTCACCGCAATGATCGCCAGGCAGGCGGGGGTTTCAACGACGACTTCCCTAAATCCTGATCGCGTCGGTCGGTCACTAAGGACCGGAGATACAGCGCCTTCGTTGTTATAATCGAGCCCATATTCGTCCAGATCGCTGACCGCCACATAAAGTCCTGTCCGGCCATCGAGCCGTTCAGCAACCGCTTCACCATGAATCGCAGCGAGGGTATCCCGATCAAGATGAAGAAGACCACCATCAGGTAACTTCAGACCAGATTTAAAAAGCGTGGCTGGATCATCAATATCATCTTCATGAAAGGCATCATCATCCGCACCCGCCCAGAAGGGGGTAACCGCTATGATGCACGGATGAGCAAGCGGGTTAAACACCGGCTTTGCCGGTTCACTCAGCGTGAATTCAGACATGCAAGCGTGGTGGGTCACGATGAAGCCTTTCTACATAAATGATGGAAGTACGTGATTTGTTCTCACATTAGCCGGAGAAAAAGAACAAATCAAGAACATATTATTAGTAGCATGAAATATAAGCGCGAAATCGTGATCGGAGTTGCGCAAAAGCCGTTTGATTGTGCGATGCACCAAATATATATGACATTTCAGCGAAGGCAGAATAACGAAATGAAAACCATAATTCCACTCTTGTTGTTGACCGGTTTGATGGTCGCTGGGGCAACCCACGCGAACGCCAATGAGCGCGGCCGTTTTTTTGACCTCGCTGA
>JBCDCZ010000358.1:0-4153 GCA_039180865.1 Pseudomonadota bacterium
AATGCAAGATACCGATCTCGCCCTTCTTGTCGATCGACTGATGCGTTCCATTCATTTCGGCTTGCAGGAACGGGCGCCAGGCTTTGACCGCGAGGGCGTTGGGCCCGGCGGCGGCATTGTTCTGATGACGCTTGCCGATACCGGGCAGATCAGCCTCAATGATCTCACCAAAAGGGTTGCCCGCGATAAATCGCAAATGACGCGGATGATCCGCTCTCTCGAGGGCAAGGGGCTGATTGAGCGCGCGGTGTCGCCCAAGGATGCCCGCGTCACCCTTGTTATGCTGACGCCGAAAGGAAAAGAGATTGTCGGCGAATTGCGGGCAACCGTTGCCGAAGTGATCGGCGAGATCCTGACGCCAATCTCAAAAGACGAAAAAGAGACGCTGAAGACCCTTCTCCAACGGGTCGTTTAGGAGGGTGCCCGCCGGACGTTAAGCCGGATCGTTTGCGTAATGCGCCGCGATTGCCCGGAAGACGGCAACAGTCTCGTGATCGCGCGTATCGAAATCATAGTCGGCGCTGGTCTTCACGATGACGATCTCCCGCGCCCGGTCAACATAGATGAATTGGCCCCATATCCCGATGGCGAGGAATTCGTCCTGGGGCTCCTCGGGCACCCACCAGTGATAGCCGTAGCCGAAGGTCCAGAAGGATGCGGGGTTTTCGCCGGGTTCAAGCCGCGGCTCACTTGGGCGGGTGGAGGTTTCGACCCAGGCGCGCGGGACGATTGCCTTACCGTCGCGCGCACCGCCTTCGAGGAAAAGTCGGCCAAAGCGGGCATAATCCCTGAGCGTGGCATTCAAACAGCAAAACGGCAGGACCGGGCCTTCCCGACCCATGCTCCAATAGGCGGCACTCTCAGCCCCCATGGGTGCCCAGAGACGGTTTGAAAGATAATACTCCTTCGGCATGCCTGTTGCCGCCTCGAGCACGAGGCCGAGGGCAATGGAATCGGAACTGATGTAATTGTTATAGGTGCCGGGCTCGCGCTCGCGTTCAAGGGCGGTGAGCATGTCTTCGAGTGGCGTTCCTGCGGCGAGACTGAAGAAAAGCCGGTTCACGTCGGACATCGGATTGTCGTAATCCTCGTCGAATGCGACCCCGGACGACATGGTGAGTGCCTCTTCGATAGTGACGCCAGCATAAGGCGAAGCCGCGAGGGCCGGCACATATTGATCAAGCGGGTCATTGAGGCTTTCGATGTGCCCCTCTTCTATTGCAATGCCAATGAGGGCCGAGAGAACAGATTTTGCTATGGACCAGGATGTGAATTTCGAGGTTTCATCGGCACCGAGCCGGTAGTCTTCGTGGAGGATCGTACCGGAGCGCACCACCACGAGACCGGTTGTGTCGGTATCGTCCAGAAACTCCCCGATGGGCTTGGAGGTGCCCTCAAAGACATAAGTTTCCGGAAGCGGGCGAAGGTCTCTTTCGAACGCCCAGACGCTTTCACCTTTGGCCACGTCCTTATGGGGAAACACCCGGTCCATGGCGCGAAAGTTTTCGACGCGCTTGTCTTCGGAGAAAAGCGTGACCCCGGCCCAGTAAGGCGAGTTGATGAGCCAGAGATACCCGCCCCCACCCGCCAGAACCACCAGAGAAAGCAAAACGAGGGCGGTTCGTAATAGAAATCGCATTGTGTACCCGCTCCCGGTTCGGGTTTTAGGCTGACAGGCATCCGTCTCTTTCCAGAGACACGTTTCGCCAGCATTCGTATCTGAGCCACAATCCCCGTGGACGGTTCTGGGCCTCAGGGCCTGCACGATAGTCGGGGGGAAGGAGTGAAAGGCTGACCTGCCTCAACGCCCGTTTTCCCCGTTTGTTTTTTGACGAGCGGGTGAATTCGCTCCCGCCCCCAGGGCCGGTGCGATCTCCAAGTCCATGTTCCCCGCTGGGAATATGCCGTGTTGAGAGTTTCTCCTGGGCCTCGGCATTCCTGATCAAGTCCGGGACAGGCTCCGGCCGGGGAACAAGAAGAGAGCTATCAGGGACTGAGCGAGCGCGAGCGTTTTGTACCAATGTGCAAGGAGACGATAGCTCGACTAAGGTTTCTTCGGTTTCGTTCCCCGGCCCTGAGCCGGGGCCCAGAACCATGGTTCCGCTAACACGGTAGCCGAATGAATGACCGGCTTACCCAGCCCTATGTTCCTCTCGAATGTCCAAACATCGAAGTGTGCCCGGCCCGAGGGTGGGCGTGTGCGCCCGCCCGTTGGGGGCGGGACGGGCGCATTCCGGCGCATCCGCACCGGATAATGAGAGACCATCAAGCAACTCCTTGAGGTCGGTTTCTTTCTCTTCGGCATGAGCCCTCTCACCCCATCCTTCACAAGGCGAGATCGAATTTGTGCTGCTCGAGCACAAACAAAGACTGATATTGCAGCACATTGTCATCTTCGGCGAAGAGGCGCTGGCTTAAGCCCTGAAACTCCTCCATGTCCGTGAGGTTCATCATGATAACGGTGTCCGTCTCGCCCGAGACCGAATAGACCTGAGAGATCGCCGGCTCACACTCCATCTCTTTCAGCCAGTCGCGCCGTGCCGCCACCCCGTGATCGGTGAGTTTCACCGTCACAATCGCCTTCAAAGGCCGGTTCATCTTTTTCGGATCGGTGAGCGCGATGACCTTCGTGATGACACCGTCCTTCTTGAGCTGGCGGACACGCCTTAAACAGCTCGACGGTGCCAGTCCGACCAGATCCGCGAGATCATTGTTCGATATGGAGGCGTCCTTTTGAAGAAGGGTCAGAATATTCCGGTCGATCCGATCCATGGATTTCTGCTCACTTATTGCGTGTTTGCGCAATTTAATTGCAAATATTCGCAATCTTCAATCACCTATTTCAAACGGAGTCCGGCAGGGTGAACCCCATCAGACAAAGGGACTCACACCATGCAATTACAACCGGATCTGGATTTCAGAAGCGATACGGTCACCAAACCTTGCGCTGGAATGCGCGCGGCGATGGCGAGAGCAGAGGTCGGCGACGATTATTACCGCGACGACCCGACGGTCGAAGAGCTGGAGCGCTATGCTGCTGATCTTTTTGAAAAAGAAGCTGCCCTCCTCACCACATCCGGCACGCAGTCGAACCTTGTCGCGATCATGGCGCACTGCCAGAGAGGTGACGCCCATCTCGTCGGAAGCCGGTCGCATTCCTATAATCAGGAACTCGGCGGCGTCGCTATGGTGGCCGGTGTGCAGCCGCAAGTCGTTCCCAACCGGAACGACGGAACCCTGCACGCGGAGGATATCCGGGCGTCGCTTCTCCCCGCCTCGATCCTCCATGCCCATCCCCGTCTGATTGCCCTTGAAAACACAATCGACGGGATGGTCCTGCCGCTCGATTATTTGGACGGCATTGCGGAGCTTGCGGGAGCGCATCGTTTGAAAATCCACATCGACGGCGCGCGGATCTTCAATGCCGCGACGGCTTTGGACGTGTCCGTGGCCGAAATCGCTAAACACGGGGACAGTGTGAGCTTCTGTCTTTCGAAAGGTCTGGGCGCGCCCGTCGGCTCCGTGCTTGTCGGGTCTCATGAGTTAATCGAAAAGGCGCGCAGGCATCGCCAGATGCTCGGGGGCGGGATGCGGCAGGCGGGCATTCTCGCGGCCGCCGGGCTCTATGCGCTCCAGCATAATGTATCCAGGCTGAAGACCGATCACGCGCGCGCCGATACGCTTGCAAGTGCATTATCGAGCATCCCGGGATTGAAGGTCGACCCACCGCAGACGAATATCGTTTTCTCCGATGTGGACACCGCTATGCAGGATAGCGTCGCGGCCTATCTCCAGGAAAACGGCATCCGGGTTTCCGGCAAACCGGATCGCCTGCGCTGGGTGACGCATCTCGGACTTGATGATGCAGTGCTCAACCAAACCCTTACCCTTCTTTCCCGCATGCCGGAGGCCCTTCATGCGCACTGAAACACTTAACGGGATCAAACTCCCCTCATGCTGGCTGGAGCCGGTCTGGCTCATCCATATAGAACTTGGGCCGGAAGATGACGAGCGCATCCGCCTCGCCTTATGCGACGAAATCGGCCTTTCATACGGGGATTACGACCATGTGGCGTTTGAAAGTGCCACCGGCACCCAGTTCCATCGGGGGTCTGAAGGAACGGCGAGCGGCGCGATGGATGTCGCGACGACA
>JBCDCZ010000359.1:0-4140 GCA_039180865.1 Pseudomonadota bacterium
CGAAAAGAACGGATTTCTGATCGAGATCGTCGGAAAGCCCGAGCGGTTTCAATCGCGCAAGACACCGGAGGCGCTCGACGCGCACCTCATTGACACCGGTTTCAGCCACGTGGCCTTCAAGGTCGACGATGTCGATGCGGTGATGGATGAGCTTGCAGAAAAGGGCGTGCCCGCCTTCTTTCCGGCAACAAGCTTTCCCGATATCGGCCGCCGCGTTGCGTTCGTTCAGGATAACCAGGGCAACGTGATCGAGTTTGCGGCAGATAGCATTGGCGGGGAGGTTTAGGATGGGAGCGCATAGTAAAACGCGGATGGCCTTCCTAACCTGGATCGTCGTCTATCCGCTGATCACCGCATTGATCATGATCCTGGAGCCGGTTCTCGCCCATCTTGCCCTGCCAGTGAGGACGCTGATCCTGACCGGGATCATGGTCCCTGTCATGGTTTACTTCGCCATGCCCTTTGCGACGGCGCGGCTCGGCACCTAGCTCTCCCGGCCCCTCAGTTCAGGGGTGGGTTCGGGGGCGCGGGAAGGTGATGGCAGGGCCGCACCGACCCACGAGCACACACACGAAGGTGTGTGGACGGGGCGTCGGGGGAGGCCCGGCTGGTCGGTTGTGTTCGGCCGGGTTCTGTTGGCGTTGTTTTGATGGGTGTGGCGCGGGGCGTTGGGTGTCAGCGCCATACCCCCACTTGTCTCCCCGGGTTTTGAATCCCGCCCGCGCCTGAACAAGCGGAAATCTTGTTGCTGGATCCCGGGTCAAGCCCGGGAAGACAATCCGCGAGAGCCGTCGTTCGGCTGAGATCCGACTTGGGGATCAAAGAAATCGATGCCCCTCACATAACCCCATACCCCTCAACCGTCTCCCCGGGCTCGACCCGGGGTCCAGAGCGAGGCGTCAACAAGCACGAGACAAACCGCTAAGACGTGGTATCGACGATTGGATGGCAGCTTGTGTGCTCCGATGCGAGGAGTGCGAACGCCCCGAGGGTGGGCGAGTGCGCCTGACCCCCAAGTTACATTGGAGCGGGCGGGACAGGCGCAATCCGGCGCAGTACCACCGGATGGGAAGCAAAGTGCACGAAAACTGCTTATATTGAGAGCATAATTAGACGCTTAAAAGGGGCCTGAGCCGGACATAAATGATTGAAATTCTTTTGAACGTTCTTGTTGTTATCGCCGTCATTTTCTGGGGAATTAGAAGGGGCAAAAGGGCAAAGAAGACGATCCTGGAGCGCTATCCGGATGCAAATTTCGAGGAACAGTTTTTCTTTTCACCTGGTCTGCCGTACCCGGGAAAGATGAGAGAGGAGATCTGGCAGTTTCACATTCTGCACGGCTTTCGCGGATTGGCGGTTGTCGTTGTCGTCTTTTTTCTGATGCCGTATCTGTCCGTTCTGGCTGATCTCATTGAGCCTGTTCTCGCCGGACTTTTTGAAGACGAGATCCGCGACACCTGTCTCACAAACTGGCATCGCTGCTTCCAAAGGTGACGACCGCTTTACAACTTCATCTCTTTCCAATAACGCGATCAATAAAAGACATGATTTTCCAATGGCTCTCCCGCCGAATTGATGCGATCCCGACTGGAAAGAGCCGGATCCTGAAGAGGCTCAAATTCACGCTCCAACTGGCGTTCGCTGCGTTGTGCATCTGGATTGCCTATGTCGAGTTCGTTGTGCGGTCGGGGAATGCGGATCGATCCTACATTTGGACGCAACCACCTCCCGCAACGCAAATCGAAAGCACGGAAAACGCGCCGCCGTTAGCGCCGGAACTGTGTTCTGACGGCCCATGTGAAGACATGGACAAAATCACCATTCAAGACATCCGCACCCGGCCCGGCATCACCGAGCCGCGCTAGCACCCGAGCTAGCTCAACTATGATCGACCGACATAAGGCTCAGACGTCTTTGGCTCCCGGTCTTCCAACAGGCGTCCCTGTTACTCGATGTCGTGAAACGCAAGTCCTGCGAGCCGACCGTCGCAGTCGATTTCGACGTGGAGAAAGGTCCCGTCCGTCATCAAAGTGCGATAGACCCGTTCAAACAAGGTTTCGCGCCATGGAGGCCGGAAGTCCCAGTATGACCAAGTGCTTGTCATCGTCTTGCCCAATTTGGAGAGCCGCCCGTCGACCTCGCACCAATCGGTCGTTCTGGCTTCATACTTCATGTCTCTCAGAAATGTTCTGATATCGACTTCAGGATCATCGAAGGATGAGAAGAGCCGGAACAGACAAATGAGTGCGTCCTCCCGACTGTCCATGAGAAGGCCGAAGACCGAACGGGTGGCGGAATGCACTGCCGCTTCTTTGCGGCACGCATCAAGCGACGGATAGCGGCTTAGCGCCTGTTCATAGGCGGTGTGTTGCGGGGCGGTGAGATCGATTTGGTGTCCATTAAAGCGGAAAGAACGCGTCTCCGCAGAAACCGGTGCGCTGACGATGGCGAGCAACGCGAGTATGGACGCCAACACTTTCAAATATCGCTGCAGTCTGACCACGAATATAGTCCAGGAATCCCCTCAATTATGCCTTGAGACTATAGTGCGGGAGGTTCGTGCGAAAGAGGGTATGAAAGCCGCAATCCGGTGCTGCCGCACTGGATGGGTGATTGTTCGGAGACTTCCCCAATCCAGTTAATTGAAGGCCCGGCGGAGGGGTTTACTGGATCCCGGGTCAAGCCCGGGAAAACAATCCGAGAGAGCCGTCGTTCGGCTGAGATCCGGCTTGGGGATCCACGAAATCGATGCCCATCCCCTCAAGACACCATCGCGTAGATCTCTTCATCGACGGCCCTGCGCATGATGCGCGGGATCGCAAGCGTGCCGAGATCAGTCACCTTATAGGCGACAAGGTCGAGCCCGTCGGGCGCATGGAAGGTAATGGCGACCTGTTCGGCCCAGTAAACGTCCGAAAGGGCCTTCAGGTAACGGTCGCAATCCGACCCTTTGACCGCCACCATATGCGTGCCCGGATCTTTCGCACCTTTGATCAGAACCGATCTCTCGGCCTCACTGAGCGCGCGATACATTTCAAGTAGCGCCGGGGTGAGAGGGGCCCGCTTACGGTATGTCATGACCTGTCCTGAAATCGCATTTCTACAATTGTTGTTTTTATAAACGATAAGCTGCGGTTGAAATCCTGTGCCGTATTCCGGTCTTTCTGTAAGGAGACATATAAATTAGCGGGGCGGATCAGCCGTGTCGAACGCACTCCCACGTAAGGGCGAGGGCGGAGCGCACGTCAGACTTCGAGAAGGGTCTCTTCAGACGTTGCGTTCCCGCTTGCGGCGCGGGGTCGGAATTTTGAAAACCACATACTGGCCGATGAGGAGCGACAGGAGCCTTGCAAAGAGCGCCGGGCCCCAGCCGATCACGGTCTCAAAGCCGGTCTCCATATAATAGCTGAGCGCGCCTGCCGGATCCTGGACGGCAAGGTCCGCCATCCGCGCCGGGTCCGATCCTGCCAGATGAAACGAGATCGAAATCAGCGCGCCGAAGGTCAGCATGAGGAGCGCGCTCGGGATGAAGGCAGTCAGAAGCCGGATCTTCCATTTGAGTCTGGTAAACCAGAAGAAGCCCGGCAGGAACCAGGCAATCGCCGTCGCCCAGAAAACCGCCCAGTGAAAGTAAAGGCCCCAATAGGTCATCGGACGGTCTTAAGCCGCTCACGAAAAAACGCAATGCCACGTTTCTGTGAAGGCGGGTGGGGGCGGGTCTGGCCAACACACTGAGTATGCCCCCCCGGACATAAAAAGCGAGACCCGTCCGATACCCCGAAATCTATGAGGTCGGTTTAGCCAAATCGCAATCCTTTCGAGTAAAGGTAAGGTGAATTTTAGAGCGATATTGATGCGTTTTCTTTGAGTGTTTTGAGCCCATGGCCCTTGCCCGACGGATTATTGGAATTTCCGCTTTAAGTCTTATCGGAATCGGCATCCTCGGCACCTTAGCGGCTTACTTGGTTGGAAGAGGACCCTTTCACCCGATCTATTCCGACCCGACCGTCGTGAAAATTATCAAGACGCATTCCTCGCGACACTTCACCAGACACAGGTCTCAAGACATGACCCCCGTGACCCATACGATGGCGATGCGTCGCCAGTTTGGCATTGTTTTCGAAAAGCGTCCGTGGTGGC
>JBCDCZ010000360.1:0-4103 GCA_039180865.1 Pseudomonadota bacterium
ATCTCATCGGTTTTCTCAAGCCCGGCATAGCGGACCATCGGGTAATGGAGGGAAAACGATGGCAAAATCACTCGATCAATTGCGCCGTGACGCCAAGGCACTGGGTAAAGCGTTTGCAAAGGGAGACCGGGGCGCTGAATTGCGTGTTCGGGGTATCCTGACCGCCCCAAGGAACGGCCGTTACAAACACGCCGACTTTCTGCACGTGATCGCGCGCGAAACGGGTTATGCGACGTGGGCCTCATTGAAACTTGCCATCGAGACCGAGGGCATGGACCGGGCGCAGAAACAGGGGAGGCTGCGGTGGGCGCTCTATAATGGCGCGCATGACACTGTGAGCCACTTGCTTTCCGACACCCCCGATCTTGCAGCCGGACAGGTCCCATTGCTTGTCGCGCTATACGAAGTTGACGCCATGCAGGCGATCCTCGCCGAGGACCCGGATACCGCGACTCGAGATTATCCGCCCCGCCGCCCCATGTGCCATCTCGCTTTTTCACGGCATTTCGAGGCTGCACCGGAGAAGGACACAGCGATGCTATCGATGGCGGACCTTCTCGTCGCCCACGGCGCGGATGTAAACGATAGCTTCGCCTTCGACCCTGAGAGCGACCATCGCTTGTCTGCGCTCTATGGTGCAATTGGCCACGCGGGAAACATGCCGCTCGCCAAATGGCTTCTCAAACATGGCGCAAATCCGAACGATCATGAATCGCTTTATCACTCGACTGAACTCGGCCACACAGATGGCTTGAGATTGCTCCTAGAACATGGCGCGCAACCTGAGGGCACGAATGCTCTACCGCGGGCCATTGACTTCGATAATCTCGAAATGGTGAGGCTTCTGCTCGACTATGGGGCAGATCCGAATGAGGGGATCGTTCCGCATCCTTCCGGCGAGCCGTCACTCGTCATTCCTGCTCTGCATCAGGCGGCAAGACGATTGGCGTCCGGCGATATTGCGCAGCTCTTGCTTGATCATGGCGCGGATCCTGAAGCGGTCAGTCGCGGGCATACGCCTTACGCTTTTGCCCGGATTTTCGGGAACCGGGACGTTGCAGAGGTTCTGGAACTGGCAGGCGGGGCGACACCGCTCTCAGAGATGGAAGCAAAGCTCGCCCGTGCCGCCGACGGAGAAAGTGTTGAGGGTGAGCGTATCGATATGGCCAAACTTTCGGAGGAGATGACATTTCTGCTTGGCCGTCTCGTCTGGCGCGAGGGAACGCTCCCGCATATGAAACGGCTCATCAAGATAGGCTTTGACCCCAATATCCCTGACGAGATGGGCATGCCACCGCTCCATCTCGCAGGCTGGGAGGGGCTCAGTGAGGTCATGACCTATTTTCTGAGCCTTGAGCCGGATCTCAACCACGTAAACGCCTATGGTGGGACGCTGTTATCGACGATCATCCATGGTTCCGAGAACTGCCCCGAGCGCCACAACCGGAATCATATCGAGTGCGCCCGGATCGCGCTGGAGCACGGCGTGGCCTTGCCAAAGGAAGCTCCGCACTTCGCGACGGAGCCGGAGATGTCGGCTTTTCTGGCCGATTGGGCGGAAACCCACCCCGATCAGGTTGTGGAGCACAGTGTCGCGTGAAGGGGGGTGAGGCATCACAAGCTTGTCTGAGGATCACCCTCAAGCTATAGGCTTCGCCGGACATGCGCATGAAGCGCACCGAAAGGCCCCGCGTTGACCCTTCTCATCATTTTCGTCGTACTTGCCATCGGCGTATCTTTCCTGTGTTCCATTCTGGAAGCCGTGCTCCTCTCTGTCACGCCGTCCTATGTGGAAGCTGCGTCGGAGGAGCGTCCGAAACTCGCAGAAAAACTGAGGACCTTGCGGGCCGACATTGAGAGGCCGCTTGCCGCAATCCTGTCGCTCAACACCATCGCCCATACGGTGGGGGCGACGGGGGCAGGGGCTCAGGCGGCTGTTGTGTTTGACGATGCAGGCGTCGGGATCTTTTCAGCCGTCCTGACGCTCGGGATACTCGTGCTTTCAGAGATCGTTCCGAAGACGCTCGGTGCCACCTATTGGCGCTCGCTCGCACCCTTTACTGTGCGCGTCCTGCCTTGGCTCATTATTCTGCAATTGCCGCTCGTCTGGATGAGCCAGGTGATCACCAAACTCCTCAAAAGCGGCAAGGGCCACGATGAGGTCTCGCGTGAGGAAATTACTGCGCTTACGACTGCGGGCCAGCGCCTCGGCGTTATCGAGGAAGACGAGACGCGGGTTGTCGAAAACCTTTTCCGTCTTCCGGAAATCGCAACCAAAGAGGTGATGACGCCGCGCACCGTAATTGAACATGTGCCCGGAAGTGCTACCGTTGAGACGGTGATTTCCGAACGCGAAGGCTTTACGCATTCCCGGTTGCCGGTCACCGGCGAAACCGTCGATGAGATCGATGGCTTCGTGCTGATCCGCGACCTTCTCCTTGCCCATGTGCGTGGCGGGAAGGACCGTCCGGTTAAGGATTTCGTCCGTGACATGCCACGCGTCTCTGAAGCGATGGACCTCGACAAACTCTTCGATATTCTGATGGAGCGCGATGCCCATATCGCACTTGTCCAGGATGATTATGGCGGCACGGCTGGGCTTGTGACGATGGAAGACGTGCTTGAGACGTTGCTCGGGACTGAGATCGTCGACGAGCACGACGAGGCAGCCGATCTTCGAAAAGTTGCACGCGCCCGCGCCAAGCAAAAACGTACCGATCAGAAGAAACTGAACGACAGTTAACGTTGCTGGGCGCTCTTCTCGGCGCCTTTGCCCAAAATTTCCTCGTTCTTTAACGGCTTAACTGTACCATTCGGCATCGACACGGGCCGTCGCATCTCTACTTTCCGAAACGCATTGTAATGCCCGGTTTCCAAAAAACCGGGACAGCCACAAAAGGAGTAAGCGATGCAGCAAGCAGATGAAATTCTGGAAGTCTTAAACGAAAAACTGGGAGGCACGGCGCTTTCCTGGAAAGGGGATCATGCGAGCCTCAAAATCGAGGGTCAGTATGTGGTCGACCTCATCAAGATCGACGCACAAACCGTGGAACTTGTTAGCCTTATTCGGACCTTTGAGAGTGCGCTCAACCCCGCGCTTGTTACCAAACTACTCGCCGCCAATTATCAGGGTACGATGACCGGCGCGGCGCGGATCGCCCTAACGCCGGATGAGAAACTGCTGGCGCTGACCCGCAGGATTGATGTTCGGGGTATCGACACCGCGCTTCTGGAAGAGATCCTCGGCGACTTCATCAATTATGTGAAGTTCTGGAGCAGCGATGACGTGAAAGCGTTTTTCAAGGAAGAGCTTGAAAGCGATAAGGGTGCCGGGCTCGAAAACCCGGACTTCATCGTCTCAAAAGTCTGAGAAATGTCGGGTCGCGAATTACCCGTTCCAAAAAATTCGTGCACAAGCAATACAATAAAGCACAAGGCGCGGGCGCAGCCTTTGATATCCAGTTCTCAAAAGATGGATCAGTGAGGATAGAAAAATGGCAAGCGAAATTGGTTCAAGAAACAATATCGTCATCAGCGACATGTTCGCGGGCGGAACCGTCGGCAACGACCCGGTAAGACCAGAGCAAAACGCAGACATTGCGGGACACCGCATCGAGGCCCATGACGGTGAAGCACCGCCGTCGGCTATGAAACGCGCAATGAACGCGGTGAAGAATTTCTTCGTCACCTTGTTCACAAATCCAAGCGCGTTGTTCACCACTTCCAGAGGGGCTCAAGAGGGCGGCAACAACAATCCGATTATCGACGTCAACGACGATCCTGTTGCCCCGCCGCAGCCCAATATTTTTAACATCCAGGAAGCGCGCCTGAGAGTGCAGCAAGAGGCCGACCGGATGCCGCTTTCCGTCGGGCCGGTTGTCACGCCGTCGGATGGGACCTTTGTGCAGCCACACAATACCGACCCCAATTTGGGTGACGCCATCGATGACTTGAAGATGGCTATGGATCTTGGCCTTTATGACGGATCCGACAGAGGCTCCGTCACAAGCCAGAACGATCCATTCCCGGGTGGTGCGATCAACAATCCGCCGAACGATCCGTTCCCTGAGTTCGACAACAACCAAAATCAAAATGTTGGTGAA
>JBCDCZ010000361.1:0-4098 GCA_039180865.1 Pseudomonadota bacterium
TCCTGTTGCCCGGAATCATGCCGATATCCAGGCTGGTTTTTTGATCCCATACCGCACTAGCAGATAACCTGCACGCGAATCAAATGTCTCAAGAAAAGTCCTCGTCAGGATCGCTCCCCACGAGAATTTCGCGTTTTCCGGCGTGGTTTGCAGGCCCGACAATTCCCTCTTCTTCCATGCGTTCAATGATTGACGCAGCTCGATTGTAGCCAATACCGAGGCGGCGTTGGATATAACTCGTCGAAGCTTTCTTGTCACGCAATACGACCGCGACTGCCTGATCGTAAGGATCAGCGGATTCACCCGCATCTCCGCCGGAGGCGCCGCCTCCTGATCCGTCGCCCTCGTCGATTTCTTCTGTAACGGCTTCGACATATTGCGGCACGCCCTGTGCCTGCAAGTGGCGCACGATGTTTTCGACTTCTCCGTCAGAAACGAACGGACCATGCACCCGCTGGATCCGGCCGCCACCAGCCATATAAAGCATGTCGCCCATGCCGAGAAGCTGTTCGGCGCCCTGTTCACCGAGAATTGTCCGGCTATCAATTTTCGAGGTGACCTGGAATGAGATACGGGTCGGGAAATTGGCTTTGATGGTGCCGGTGATGACATCGACCGAGGGGCGCTGTGTTGCCATGATCACGTGGATACCGGCAGCACGCGCCATTTGCGCAAGCCTTTGAATTGCGCCTTCGATATCCTTGCCTGCTACCATCATGAGATCGGCCATTTCATCGATGATTACGACGATGTAAGGCATCGGTGACATATCGAGCTCTTCGTGTTCATAGACCGCTTCACCCGTTTCGTGGTCGTAGCCGGTCTGAATTGTGCGCACGAGCGGTTCGCCGGAATCGGCCGCGTGTTTGACCCGTTGATTGAAGCCGTCGATGTTACGAACACCGACCTTTGACATTTTCCGGTACCGTTCTTCCATTTCTCGAACGGTCCATTTAAGGGCGACAACCGCTTTCTTCGGGTCAGTTACGACCGGTGTAAGGAGGTGAGGGATCCCGTCATAGACCGAGAGTTCGAGCATTTTTGGATCGATCATGATCAGTTTGCACTGCTCGGCTGTGAACCTGTAGAGCAGAGACAGGATCATCGTATTGATCGCGACAGATTTACCTGAGCCGGTGGTCCCCGCGACCAAGAGATGCGGCATTCTTGCAAGATCGGCTATGACCGATTCGCCACCGATCGTTTTGCCGAGGCAGATCGGCAGCTTTCCCTTCTGGCTCTCGAAAGCCTTCGATGAGACCATTTCGTGGAGATAAACCGTCTCCCGTTTTGCGTTCGGCAGCTCGATCCCGATCGCGTTTTTCCCGGGTATGACAGCAACGCGTGCGGCGATGGCGCTCATGGACCGGGCAATGTCATCCGCAAGGCCAATAACCCGCGATGATTTGATACCGGGTGCAGGTTCGAGTTCGTAAAGTGTGACGACAGGACCGGGGCGGACATGGACGATCTCGCCCTTAACGCCAAAATCGTCGAGCACACCTTCAAGAAGTTCCGCATTGTGGGCAAGCGCTTCGGCTGACAAGCGCTGATCTTCCTGAACTTCGGGTGCTTCTTTGAGGAAGTTCAAAGGCGGCAGAACGAACGTGTTTTCTTCCCCCATCATGGGCAGCTCAGCCTGCGCTTCGGTTATTGCTCGCCTTCCTTGCCTGGCGCGGGGTGCCTTGCGTCCGACGACAGGCCCCGCTGACGCTTCCGGGCCGGCGATGCCGATAGCCCGCATGTCCGGTGCTGATTCGGTAATACCCGGTTCTTGGATCCGAT
Organism: Pseudomonadota bacterium; assembly: GCA_039180865.1. Lineage (GTDB taxonomy): Bacteria > Pseudomonadota > Alphaproteobacteria > Rhizobiales > JACESI01 > JBCDCU01. Next base: position 1,786 of record JBCDCZ010000361.1, read on the forward strand.
TGTCGAAACCATCCGAATCGTAAGGCCCCTCTGGCTCATCGGAAGGACCGCTGATCTGTTTCAGATAATCTCCAAGGCCGTCATCGGCAATGGGATCATCCAGGAACCGCGCCTTAAGCTTGCGTAGTCCACCAAGCATTCCCAAATCCCCACCTGCTGGTTCGTCATCGAGCGCTTCGTCAAATGGTGAAATATCGAGATTGTGCTGTTTGCCGCCACGGCCATGTAATAGACGTCTTGCTGCACTCGCAGCCATGTAACTCCAGTGGACAATTGCTCCGGCAACAAGTGATGGAAACGTGGTCTCTTCGGGTTCATCGAAGGCCTCGTCGACAGAGATTTTGCGGTTTTTTCTCTTGTTTCCAGAAGTTTGCCTTTCCGGTTCCGTTTTCCAGCGATCCGGATTTGCCGCCCTGACAAGGCAAAAGAGGAACGGGGCGCAAAGCGCTAAGATAATCAAGACGGCGAGGCCGATGGAAAGTGGTTCTCCGAGCGCCCAAAAGAACGGAGCGCTGAGCGCAGTGCCAATGATCCCGCCAAGTCCGGTCGGTAAAGGCCAGCTGGCAGGAACCGGAAAGAACGAAAGGATTGCTGCGGCCAATGCAATAGATCCACCGTAATATCCGTAGGATTTCGGCGATAACTCATCCAGCTGATCGCGGAAGAGGCGCAAACCCCATATCGTCGGAAGCGCGATCGCGAGAAGTGCCGATAGACCGAGAAACTGGAGTAAAAGATCAGCGACGGCAGATCCGGGGAAGCCAAGGAGGTTGGTCACAGGGCGATCTGTTGCGTGGGTTAGGCTGGGGTCATCCACGTTCCATGTTGCAAGGGCAAGCGCTGTCAGAACAGCGACTGCGACTATTCCCAATCCGGCACATCGCCTGATGTTTCGAGACAGGAAGGAATCCGCCTCGTCGTCCCTATCGTCGCCGTCAAGAAAATTCAAATTCGACATGTGACCCGTTGCTCCCGCATGCCGGTCTCTGACCGTTTGCGGGCATCCTAGTGCTGGGGGGTTAAACCGTTGTTAACCAGAGGATTTGCGTGCGGGTTTCTGCCACTTTTCGACCAAACAAAAACCCGGCCTGAGGCCGGGTTTCCGTAGTCCTGTCAGACCGCTGTAAAAGGGCGGCCCTATCTTTGATGATTTACATGCTTTGAGAGCCGGTCCCAAATTCCGGATAAGCCTCAACGCCGACCTCAGCCTTGTCGAGACCCATCATCTGATCTTCGTCAGATGCACGCACACCGATGGTGAATTTCAGGATCGACCAAAGGACGAATGAAGCAACGAAGGTGAACACGCCGAATGCCAGAATACCAACGATCTGCGTACCGAAGTTTGCGCTGCTATTTGAAATCGGAACGACCAGTGTGCCCCAGATACCTGCGAACAGGTGGACGGGAATAGCACCGACAACATCGTCAATCTTAAGCTTATCGAGGAGCGGAACTGTGATAACCACGATCACGCCGCCGACTGCACCGATCAGAATTGACAACAAGGGTCCAGGTGCCAGTGGTTCTGCAGTGATGGACACCAAGCCTGCCAACGCGCCGTTGAGTGCCATGGTAACATCGATCTTGCCGTAGAGAATCTGTGTGAGAACCATAGCAGCTACGACGCCGCCTGCTGCTGCGAGGTTGGTGTTTGCAAAGATGCGGGAAACATCGCTGACATCGCTGATAGAACCCATCGCGAGTTGTGATGCGCCGTTAAAACCGAACCAGCCGAGCCATAGAATGAATGTGCCGAGCGTTGCGAGCGGGATCGATGACCCCGGCATTGGATGAACGGTGCCATCTTTGCCGAATTTACCAGCACGCGCACCGATTACGATAGCACCGGCAAGCGCTGCCCAGCCGCCAACCGAGTGAACGATCGTTGAACCAGCGAAGTCGGAGAAACCCATCTCTGAAAGCCAGCCGCCGCCCCACTGCCATGAGCCGGAAATCGGGTAGAAGATACCGGTCAGAACGGCCGTGAAGATGAAGAAAGGCCAAATTTTCACGCGTTCAGCAACCGTTCCTGAAACGATTGAAGCCGTCGCTGCGACGAACACCATCTGGAAGAACCAATCCGATGCCGTGGAGTAACCTGTGTCGAGGGCATCGCCGCCCACCGGATCCCAGTCGTAGGGTCCAGGTGTGCCGAAATAGCCGCCGTTGTCGCCGACGCCGTTATACATCAGGTTATAGCCGATGACCCAGAACATGATGCCGGCAATCGAGTAAAGGCCGATGTTTTTCAGGCACTGCATGGATACGTTCTTTGAGCGAACGAGGCCCGCTTCGAGCATTGCGAAGCCA
>JBCDCZ010000362.1:0-4094 GCA_039180865.1 Pseudomonadota bacterium
CCCAGAAGCGCCTCAGTGCCCGCCGCGCCTCCGGCGCTTGTCCGTCATACATGCCTTGCGCAGCAACCACGGCGTTGACAGCTCCGGCACTCGTGCCACTTATCGCCTCGATCCAAAGCCTGTCGTCCTCAAACATCCTGTCCAGGATGCCCCAGGTAAAGGCACCATGCGCTCCTCCGCCCTGTAAAGCGAGGTTGATCGATTTAACATGGCGCGGTTTTCGCTTACTCGACACCAGTTTTTTCTTCGGTCTCGTCCGTTTGGTTGGCGTTTTCAATTCCATCGTCCTACGTGTTTTGGTCGCGCGCGAGGCCGACGCCATTTGTTGGATTGACCGGATAGCCCGGCATTGTGAGCCGGGATCAGGACCGGATCAGCGCCGGTCTAGCATGGAGCCCCATCCGGATATAGTTCACTCAGGCGATTGCCAGAGCCCTGTCATAGTATTTATTTTGCACCGCGGCATTAACGATATTTAATAAAGCGTAAAAAAATTGCGCGAAATGAAACCCTGCTTCCGTTAGGGTTAAGATCTGGATTTTGGCAATCGCCGTAATGGCGGGGATATTTCATGGCACAAGTGCTGCGCCGCGGCGTCGTGCGGCTGGAACTAACCACAAAATTGACGCTTGCCATATTGGCGCTTGCAAGTGGTGTGTACACCTATCTCGGTGTCCGCGGTCTGCTTGAGGGATCCGGCGCAACCGTCTTTTTCGGCGCCATTGTCTACTCAACGGCTGTCTCCGTCGGGATCTACGCTTTCTGGTCTTATCTCATTCAATTCGCTCCCCATGTGCGGGATGGCGGGACCCGAAGATTGCTTATCTTCGGGATGCTGGTCGGCAGTGCAATGATCGTTGCCATGTCATCCTGGCTGAATGCCGCCGCTCTTGCGGGGGGCGCTGCGCTGGAACAACATCTGGCCAATACGACAGAGGATTATCAGGAGCGTTTAAACAAAGCACACAATAATGCTTTGGCCGCGCAAGGGCTGTTGCCTGACATCGAGCTTGCGTCAGACCGTTTTCAGCGCCTGGCCGTTGAAGAAGAAGCGAGTGGATCGCTCACCGGCACATCGGGCAGCGGAACCGTCGTGCAGCTCTTGCGACAGATGTCCTCACAACTCTCGGATCTCGGCGACGAGGTTAAAACCGCGAGAACAGCAACGGATTCCCTCTATGAACAAGGTGGGCGCAGACTCGGTCAGATGCGCAAGATCGTTTCGAGCGTCGGCCCTATAGAGAGCAGGTCAATCGCATTCGCCGAGGAAGCGGTTGCACTGGCCGGGATCATCACTGCCCTCCAGCAAACATCGATTGCTCCCTCAGTGAAAAGGGCTGCCGAAGATCTCGCGAGCACTTTTGTTGCCCCGGTGGTGGATGGACGCGACGCCGATCTTCAAGATCGCCAGCGCGCTGTGGTTAGCCGTGTGGAGGAGGCGATAAACGCGCAATCGGTCGCCCTTTCCAGAGCTGCCGACGAAATACTCGCGCGCGACGAAGTTAAGCCGTTGCGTTTCAAGCCGCTATCGACGCCGGAAGCCGTTTTGCTCTATGCCGAAGACTTTTTGCCGAGCTGGGCGGGCGCAATTTCGATCGACCTCCTTCCAGCGGTTCTCATCCTCATATTGTGTGGTGTTCAGGCTTCGATCCGTCGTGAGGAGGGCCACGATCTCGACGAACATCACGTGACGGTTGCCGAACTTTCCCGTGCCCTCAAACTCTATGAAGCGCTCACCCCGCAACAGGCCGAAGCGCTGCGCAAAGCGGCGGACCGAACGCGTGAGGAAGACGCATCACCGGGCGTCACACCGCTTAAAGCAATCAAGCCTGGCGACGGCAGTGGAGCAACCTGACATGCTGCGTCCTTTACCTCCTGACCCCCATGATGATTCCCGGTCCTCTAGCGGCGACGAACTGGTTCTCACCTTTCTTTTCGGCGTTTTGCTCGCAGGCGTGCTTGGTGTCCTCGTTCTCGATTTTCGCGCATTGATGGGACGAAGCATCGATTTTGATATTCCGTTTTTACGGACGACCGACATCACCGCACCCATCGCCCCTGCCCGCCAAAATGATCAAATTCGCCGTTATTCGCCACAGGTGCGCGTAGATTTCGGTCCGAATGGACGAACAAACCTGCCCGGCGTTTCCGGCAATCCCGATGTCCTTTTGAGCGGGTCCATGACCTTTCATCACGCTGGTGATGGCGTTGCGAGCGCGGTTGGCCTCATCGATGACGGAACGCATGAGCGCTTTCTCGCTTTTCTCCAGACCCACCGTGGGGAAGATGCAGTTAGAACACTTTACCTTCACTCTCCCGGTGGATCAGTGCGCGATGCAATCGATATGGCTCGACACATTCGGGAGGCCCGGATTTCAACCGTGATTGCACAACACGGCTATTGTGCTTCCTCCTGTCCTTTGGTGCTCTCCGGCGGCTTCGAGCGATCCATAGAAACGCCTGCCGCCCTCGGCGTTCATCAGGTTTTTACGAGCGACACCGCGATCGGCACATTGCAGGAGGGTATTGCAAACGCCCAGGCCGTGTCGGCGGAAGCGCAGATGCTGCTTGTTGATATGGGCGTAGACCCCCGAGCGTGGATCGAAGCAATGGCAACACCGAAAGACCGGCTCTATCTTTTCACCGAGCAGGAAATCGAAGACTTTGGCTGGACAACATCCGATCGCTGATCCGATGTGAAGAGACATAGCTCTTCTCGATAGATGGAAAGATGAAAGACCATGGCTGATCGGGATGTGTTCCGTATTGCTGTTTTCGAAGGGGACGGTATCGGCCCCGAGATCACCTCTCCTGCGATAAAACTCCTTGACCAAGTTTGCGAACGGGTCAGTGGCGTCGCGCTTGAGTATGAGTACCTCGACGCAGGCGCGCTGCATTATCAAAAAACCGGCGAAGCGCTGCCACGACACTCGATCGAAAGGGCAAAATCCGCCGATGCGGTTTTCCTTTCCGCGATGGGCCTCCCTCATATTCGAAAACCCGACGGCACGGAAATCACACCGCAAATCCAGATGCGGTTTGAACTCGACCTTTACGCTGGCGTTCGTCCCGTCAGGATTTTCGAAGGCCAACCGACACCGCTGGCTGATCCCAGAGCCATCGATATCGACTTCGTAATCGTTCGCGAATCGACGGAAGGCCTGTTCGCCTACATGAATGACGGAGAGATTGTCGACAACGCTTTTGCGACCGAGAAGCTCAAGATTACGCGCCGCGTGAGCGAAAAACTCTTCGATTTCAGCTTCAGGCTTGCTCAGCGCCGGGCCAGGGAACGCGGACGACAACCGCGTGTCACCTGTGTCGACAAGGCGAATGTGTTTCGTGCTTTCTGGTTTTTCCGCTCAATTTTTGAAGAACGTGCAAGAGCGTTTCCGGAAATCGGAGCGGACGCCGCTTATGTTGACGCATTCGCTATGTGGATGGTCCAACGGCCCTGGGAGTTCGATGTTGCTGTCACCGAAAACATGTTTGGCGACATTCTGTCCGACCTTGCCGCGGGCCTCATGGGGTCGCTCGGCCTCGCTCCTTCCGCCGATCTCGGCGACGAGCATGGGGTGTTTCAGCCGTGCCATGGGAGTGCCCCCGATATCGCTGGAAAAGGCCTTGCCAATCCTGCTGCTATGTTCCTGTCAGGCGCGATGATGCTTGACTGGCTTTCCGAAAAGAAAGCGAATGAAAATGCAGGCCGGGCGTCGAAAATGATCGAAGCTGCGGTGGGCCGTGTCATCAAGGGCGGCAAATATCTGACCGCTGATCTTGGGGGCGATGCGGGCACTGAAGACTTCTCGAAGGCGGTCCTGGACGCGCTCGATTAACCCAGTCGGTCAGAGTTCGCGATGATGACTCTCAAGGTTGCACAGATCGGTTGCGGCTATTTTGGCCGGTTCCAGCTCGCCGCATGGCTTCGGCTTGAGTCCGAGGGCGAACCCGTGGACTTCCAAGGTGTTGCCGATGCTACGCCCGCAAACCGGAACCGGATCGAAACCGATTTCCCCGGTACGACGGTTCATTCATCGATCGAGAATCTGATGGCGGAGAACACGTACGACATTATCGATGTGGTGACACCGCCG
>JBCDCZ010000363.1:0-4076 GCA_039180865.1 Pseudomonadota bacterium
AAAACCTGCTCGCAGGATCTAGTTAAAAACAGACCAGCCTGCTTTTGCAGCAAAATGCTCTAACGCCGCTGATCCGGCAAGCGATGTCCCGGCCTTGTTGAGCCCAGGAGACCAGGCCACTATCGCACCCCGTCCAGGCGCAATGACGAGGATGCCGCCGCCGACACCACTCTTTCCCGGAAGACCAACGCGGAATGCGAAGTCGCCGGAATTATCATAGTGGCCGCATGTCAGCATCACGGCATTGATTCGACGGCCGCGGGTTTCGCTGATGATTCGCGTTCCCGACCGCGGATCGACGCCACCATTTGCAAGAAACAACGCTGCACGGGCAAGATCGCTGCACGACATGGCCAGGGCACATTGCCGGAAGTAAACCGACAGCGCTGTCTCCGCATCGTGGGTGAGATTGTTAAAGGCCGCCATAAAGTGCGCCAGACTACGATTGCGCGAACCGGTTTCGGATTCTGAGCGCGCAACATCCGGATCAAAACCAACCGCCGGATTGCCGGATCGCTCCGCCATGAACGCGACAAGCCGTTCAACCACTTCGTCGGGGTCATCGTCTCCGATGAGGCGATCCGTGACGGCAATCGCGCCCGCATTGATGAGGGGGTTTCGCGGGATCCCATTTTCCGATTCGAGTTGGACTATGGAATTAAATGGTGAGCCGGAGGGTTCCCGTCCGACACAGTCCCATAGCGTGTCGCCTACTTTTTCAAGTGCGAGCGCGAGCGTGAAGACCTTTGATACCGATTGGATGGAAAACGGTTCCTCACAATCCCCTTCCCCAATGACTGATCCATCAGGCAATGCGATTGCTAGACCGAGTTTCATCGGGTCGATTTTTGCCAATGCGGGTATGTAGTCGGCGACACGACCTTTGCCGCGCAAAGGTTTCGCGGCTTCAAAGGCTTCTCTTGCCAGGACTGCGAGTTCACCCGTGTCCTGGCAGGCCGCACGCGGTTTCAAAACGGTTTGCCGCGATTCGCGATGTGCCGGACTCTTGCCTTAGATCGCATCGGCGCCTGTTTCTCCGGTGCGAATTCGAACCGCACTGCCCAAATCAACAACAAAAATCTTGCCGTCACCGATGCGACCGGTTCTGGCTCCATTGCTGATGGCCGTGACTGCCGTATCGAGATTGGCATCGTCCACGGCAAGTTCGATCTTCATCTTAGGCACATACTGGATCTGATATTCTGCACCCCGATAGACCTCTGTATGGCCTTTTTGCCGACCATATCCTTTGACTTCGCAGACGGTCAGACCTTCCATGCCAACATCGAGAAGGGCTTCGCGCACATCGTCAAGGCGATGCGGCTGAACAATGGCAATAACCCATTTCATCGGATGGCTCCTGCTTGAGGCCGGTCGCTAGGAAAAACCACCTGACCGAAAAAACATTATGGGGCTATCCTTCGCCGCATCAGACGGCGAGTCAAGGCTTTGATTTAGCACACATCAAGTTATGGAGTGCGCCTTAGCATCCTAAATGGGTTGACCTTTCTTGATCAGCTTGTCGATGAGCTTACGTCCGAGGATCGCGCCACTGTCCCCGCCACCGAACACGAGCTGGCCAGAGGAATAAGAGGTACCGTAATTGGCTGCCAAATTGACTGTAGATCCAATGGCTTCGATGAATTGCATCGGGTGAAGGCTTGAGATCGGGTGGATATAAGCGGACCACAATACGCCTTGCCCAATCGCATAGCGCGCATCGAGCGCCGAATCGAGGTTTGCCTGCGAAATCCGCAAAAGCTCAGCCTGAGTAAGGTTCTCTGCGCTGCGAATCCGCACCATAACGCGCATGCGGTTCACTGGCTCTGCGGTGATCACCATCACCTCAAAGTCCGCAACGACAAGACGGAAGGTCCCTGGCCGCAATTCCTGGGCGTTCTCGTCAAGCCGGTTGATGATGACGCGCATCTGATCAAGCGTCATCGATCCTTCGCGCGAGACATCAAAGGGGTTTGATTTCCCGTCCGGGCTGGCTTCGGGCCTTGCAGATTGCTCTCCGGTTTTGGGCGGAGATTGGTCTTCGGACGTGGTTTGCGAGAACGCCGATTCGACCAAAAGGAGCGTAACCGCCCCGGTCAAAAGGGCAAGTAGCAACGTATAGAATTTTCTTGGTTGATGAGACTTCATCGAACACTCTTTCCCTGGTGAAAGTATGCGACAAAGTGTACCCGGTCGCCGAAATGACGCAAAGTCAAATCATCGAGAAACTTCCGCGATCCGGGCTTATGCGGAGGGTGTTTTTTCAACCGTCTGTTCAATCGCTCCAAAGATCGAACGCCCGTTTTCATCCTTCATTTCGATGCGGATTGTGTCGCCGAATTTCAAAAACGGCGTGACGGGATTGCCGCCTTCGATGCTTTCGACCATGCGCTGCTCCGCGATGCAGGAATACCCAACCCCGCCCTCGCTGATCGGCTTTCCCGGTCCGCTGTCAAGTTTGTTGGAGACGGTTCCAGAACCAATGATCGTCCCGGCCGAGAGTGCACGGGTCCGCGTGGCGTGTGCAATCAAGCGTGGGAAACTGAATGTCATATCGATACCGGCTTCGGCTCGTCCGAACGGTGTTTCGTTGAGGTTGACATGAAGCGGAAGATGAACTTTGCCGTCGCGCCAATGATCTCCCAATTCGTCCGGCGTGACGGCGACTGGAGAAAAAGCGGACGATGGTTTCGATTGAAAGAAACCGAAACCCTTTGAGAGTTCAGCAGGTATCAAGCCACGCAAGGACACATCGTTGACAAGCATGATGAGCGCGATCGCCTGTTCCGCTGCTTCTTCGTCCGCCGCCATCGGAACGTCTTTCGTGATAACGGCAACCTCGCCTTCCATGTCGATTCCAAAAGCTTCGTCGGCGAGCCGGATCGGATCGCGCGGGGCAAGAAATGTATCGGAGCCGCCTTGATAAACGAGAGGGTCGTTCCAAAAGCTTTCTGGCATTTTTGCACCGCGGGCCCGGCGAACCAGTTCCACGTGGTTCACGTAAGCCGAGCCATCGATCCACTGGAAAGCCCGTGGCAGTGGAGAAAGCGCGTTGTGTTCGCGAAACCTGATTGTCGGCTGCGCGCCGTGCTCAAGCATCTCGGCGGCCCGTTCCAGGCGCGGACTGACCCGCTCCCAATCATCGAGCGCTGCCTGCAGAGTCGGTGCAATATGTCCGACCAGCGTCGCTTGTGTGAGATCCTTGGAGACCACGACCAGCTGACCGTCGCGTGTTCCGTTGTTGAGACTTGCAAGTTTCATCTTCCCCCCCGAAATGAAAACCCTATTACAGCGAAGCCTGCCGGGCGTTCATCGTCAAGAGGTCATAAGTTGCAACCGTCTCGTCATCCGCATCGCTGATCTCGACATCCCACCGCACTTCCCCATAATCCGGTGTCCGCGCTGTCTTCTCCTTTACCGTCAGCCGAACCTTGATGCTCGTACCAGCACCGACAGGTTTCAGGAATCGCAGATTGTCGAGACCGTAATTGGCAAGGACCGGCCCGGGTTCCGGATCAACGAAGAGCCCGGCAGCGAATGACAGCAAGAGATAGCCGTGGGCGACACGTCCATCGAAGAAGGGGTTGGCTGCAGCCGCCTCTTCATCCATATGGGCGTAGAACGTATCGCCGGTGAAGTTGGCGAAGTGCTCGATGTCTTCGAGCGTCACTGTTCGCGCCTCAGACTGAAAGGTCTCGCCGATCGCCAGTGTTTCGAAATCGTGCCGGAAAGGGTGGCTTTCCTTTTTGATTTCTCTGGATTTCCTGACATATCCGCCGGTTATTGCCGTCAGGAGATCGGGATTTCCCTGGATTGCCGTGCGTTGCATATAGTGCATCACGCCGCGCAGGCCGCCCATTTCTTCGCCTCCTCCTGCCCGTCCAGGACCGCCGTGAACGAGATGCGGAAGTGGTGATCCATGTCCGGTCGCCTCGCGACCCGTCTCGCGGTTTGCGAAGTAAAGCCGCCCATGAAAGGCGCCGCTTTCCATAACAAAATCAGCAGCCTCATCCCCGTCATTGGTAAAGACCGATGCAACAAGGCTGCCTGCACCGCGATTGGCAAGGCGCGCGGCG
>JBCDCZ010000364.1:0-4068 GCA_039180865.1 Pseudomonadota bacterium
GCGGCAGATAGCGGCCCGTCCGGTGGTGGACGCCGTCGTGAGCGCGACGCGCGCTAGTCATTTGTAGGTAAGGATTGAAACAATGCTGCAGCCAAAGCGCACAAAGTTTCGCAAAATGCACAAGGGCCGGATTCACGGTGCTGCCAAAGGCGGAACCGATCTGAACTTCGGTGCCTATGGCCTGAAGGCGCTTGAACCTGAGCGTATCACCGCCCGCCAGATCGAAGCGGCACGTCGTGCCATGACCCGCTACATGAAACGTGCGGGCCGTGTCTGGATCCGCGTCTTCCCGGATGTGCCGGTATCATCCAAGCCGACCGAGGTCCGGATGGGTAAAGGTAAAGGCTCACCGGACTATTGGGCGGCTAAAGTGAAGCCCGGACGTATCATGTTTGAGGTCGACGGCGTGTCCGAGCCGATCGCACGCGAGGCCATGCGCCTTGCAGCCATGAAGCTTCCGATCAAAACGCGCTTCGTGCAGCGGATTCCAGACTAGGTGGTGGCGAGATGAAAGCAGCTGATTTGAGACTGAAGACGCTCGACGAACTTGAAGACGAGCTGACGGCCCTCAAGAAGGAGCAGTTTAACCTGCGCTTTCAAAGGGCAGCCGGAACACAGGAAAACACCGCGCGCGTGCGGATTGTCCGCCGTGATATTGCGCGCATCATGACCATTGCCGCTGAAAAGCGCGCGGCGAGCAACGCGTAAGAGCGCGAGAAGGAAAGTACGACTATGCCGAAGCGCATTCTGCAAGGCACCGTGGTGTCAGATAAGACCGACAAGACAATCGTTGTGAAGGTTGAGCGCCGCTTCAACCATCCGCTCTTCAAGAAGGTTGTCCGGCGTTCGAAGAACTATCAGGCACACGATGCCGATAACCAGTTCAAGACCGGCGATCAGGTCTTCATCGAAGAATGCAAGCCGATTTCAAAGACGAAACGGTGGACGGTCCTTGCCGAGCGCTCACAGTCGCTCGCACGCTAGAAACGAACATATCGACGGTGCGCCCGAGACGCGCGCAACACAGACAGAAACAGGCGGTACGCTATGATTCAGATGCAGACAAACCTTGAGGTGGCCGACAATTCCGGTGCGCGCCGCGTCCAGTGCATCAAGGTACTCGGCGGTTCGAAACGCAAATATGCCTCCGTGGGCGACATCATTGTCGTGTCGGTTAAAGAGGCTATCCCGCGCGGTCGCGTTAAAAAAGGCGATGTGCGTAAAGCGGTCGTCGTTCGGACTGCAAAAGATATCCGCCGCCCGGATGGCAGCGTGATCCGTTTCGACGGCAATGCCGCCGTTATTTTGAACAACAACCAAGAGCCTATCGGGACACGTATCTTCGGGCCGGTACCGCGTGAGTTACGGACACGCAACCAGATGAAGATCATCTCGCTTGCTCCAGAAGTTCTCTAGAAAGGGAAAACCATGGCAGCGAAACTGAAAAAGGGCGACCGCGTGGTCGTTCTGGCCGGAAAGGACAAGGGCAAGAAGGGCACTGTCGCCTCCGTCATGCCCAAAGAGGGTCGCGCGATTGTCGACGGCATCAATCTTGTCCGCCGGCACACAAGACAAAGTGCAAGCACAGAAGGCGGTATCATTACGAAGGCCGCGCCGATCCAGATTTCCAATCTGGCAGTCGAAGATCCTAAGGACGGAAAGCCGACGCGTGTTGGTTTTAAGATCGCCGAGGATGGGACGAAGGTCCGCTTCGCCAAGCGTTCGGGAGAAGTAATCGATGGCTGACACTCAATATCAACCGCGCTTCAAGTCGCTCTATGACGGCGTCATCCGTGAAAAGCTGATCGAAGAATTCGGCTATAAGAATTCCATGGAAGTGCCCAAGATCGAAAAGATCGTGATTAATATGGGCATTGGAGAAGCTGTTGGCGATTCCAAGAAGGTTCGCGCAGCAGCAGGTGATCTTGCCCTGATCGCAGGTCAACAACCGGTCATTACGAAGGCGCGCAAATCCATTGCCGGCTTCAAAGTCCGTGAAGGCATGCCGCTCGGTGCAAAAGTAACGCTCCGCAAGACTCGCATGTATGAGTTTCTCGACCGTCTCGTGACAATTGCACTTCCGCGTGTTCGGGACTTCCGCGGCCTCAACCCGAAGAGCTTCGATGGACGTGGCAACTTCGCGATGGGCATCAAAGAACACATCGTCTTCCCGGAGATCGATTACGACAAGATCGATCAGAACTGGGGCATGGACGTAGTCGTCTCAACAACGGCCGAGACGGATGATGAGGCTCGCAGCCTGCTCGCTCACTTTAATTTCCCGTTCCGTCAATAGCGAACGGCGTTTGAGGATTTTGGATAGATGGCAAAGAAGAGTGCTACACAAAAAGACAAGCGCAAGCGTCAGACGGTCGCGAAATTTGCGGCCAAGCGCGCGGCAATCAAGGCTCAGATGAAAGACGATTCGCTTTCGTTCGAGGACCGCTTCAAGCTTCATTTGAAACTCGCGGAGCTTCCGCGTGACGGGTCCAAGACACGCATCCGTAACCGGTGTGGTGTGTCAGGACGTCCGCGCGGTTATTACCGCAAACTTGGCATGTCCCGTATCGCGCTGCGTGAACTCGGCAATTACGGCCAGGTTCCAGGCATGGTTAAATCGAGCTGGTAAGGGGAAGCGTTATGATTGATCCACTTGGCGATATGCTTACCCGGATACGCAACGCGCAGATGCGTTCGAAATCGAATGTTGTGACACCGGCCTCCAAACTGCGCTCACGCGTGCTCGAAGTTCTTGAGTCTGAAGGCTATATTCGTGGTTTCTCTGAGGCGGAATACGCCAAGGGAAAATCCGAGATCACGATTGAGCTCAAGTACTACGATGGCGAACCTGTCATCCGTGAAATCAAACGGATTTCCAAACCGGGTCGCCGGGTTTATGCGTCCGTGAAGAACATTCCGCGCGTATCAAACGGCCTTGGCGTATCCATTTTGTCGACGCCGAAAGGCGTGATGTCCGATGCCCGGGCTCGGGAAGAAAATGTTGGTGGCGAGGTCCTTTGCCAGGTCTTCTAATCGGTCCTGGAACCATCGCCTTATGAAACGAAAGTGCAGGCAGGAAGTCTGATGTCTCGTATTGGAAAAAAACCGGTCGCTGTTCCGTCCAACGTCACGGCAACCATTGACGGCCAACAGGTCGCAGTCAAAGGCCCGAAAGGTGAACTCTCTTTCGTGGTGAACGATGAAGTGCTCGTGAAAATGACAGACGATGGTATCGTCGTCGATCCACGGGACGAATCAAAGGACGCACGCTCCAAGTGGGGTATGTCGCGGACAATGATCCAGAACCTGGTGACCGGCGTGACCGATGGTTTCGAAAAGAAACTCGAAATCAATGGTGTTGGTTACCGTGCAGCGATGCAGGGTAAGAACCTGCAGCTTGCTCTCGGCTTCAGCCACGACGTGGTTTTCGAGGTACCGGAAGGCATCCAGGTTGCTTGCCCGAAGCCAACGGAAATCGTTGTCACAGGCATCGACAAGCAGAAAGTTGGCCAGGTTGCTGCGGAGATCCGCCGCTGGCGTCCGCCGGAGCCATTTAAGGGCAAGGGTGTCAAATACGAGGACGAGTATATCTTCCGCAAAGAAGGCAAGAAGAAGTAGGAGCGCGCGATGGCTTACAAAAAAGCACCTGGTGAGCGCCGTCTTAAGCGCGTTCGCCGTCAAATCAAGAAAGCGGCCAACGGTCGCGCACGTTTGAGCGTCTTTCGTTCTGCGTCAAATATCTACGCTCAGGTAATCGACGACGGTGCTGGTAGGACCATCGCATCGGCGTCGAGCATCGAAGAGACATTGCGTGGCTCTTTGAAGAGCGGAGGAAACAAGGATGCCGCAAGCGCTGTTGGCAAGCTGATTGCCGAACGAGCCAAGGAAGCTGGCGTCGAAGAAGTCATTTTTGATCGCGGGGCCTATCTTTTCCATGGCCGCGTTAAGGCCCTCGCTGACGCCGCCCGTGAAGGCGGCCTGAAATTCTAGAGAAGTGGACAGGTAGCATGGCAGGAAGAGACAGAGATCGCGACGACCGCGACAGCGAGTTTACCGACAAGCTCGTCC
>JBCDCZ010000365.1:0-4051 GCA_039180865.1 Pseudomonadota bacterium
AGCCGGATAGCGACTAGGTCTATTCTCCGCGTCCGATTTTCAGACATAACGGCCTATAGGATGAAAGCACTTCATGGCTGACGGGCGCGCCCTGCTGCGCATGACAGGCTGGACGCTTGCACGCTACTTCGACTTCGTCTCGTTGACGAGCCGGGTTGCGGTCAGCGTCGAACCAAGTATTGAAAAGGTCATGCCGGATCTTCCGGCAATCTTTACCTTTTGGCATGGGGAGCAGTTCCTGATCCCGGCAGCCGTTGCTCGAAAACTGCCGATAACCTGTCTTGCTTCGCGCGCCAAGGATGGTGAGATCCAAGCCTCTGCGCTCAAGGCAGTCGGCATCAATGTCGTGCGGGGATCGGGCGGGCGAAACCGCAAGAAAACACTCGCAAAAGGTGGCATTCAGGCGTCGCTGGAACTCATGAGTGCGCTTGAAAACGGTCAGAACATTGGCATGACGGCAAACATACCGCGCGGGCCCGCCCGCAATGCCGCGAAAGGTGTCGTCACGCTCGCAAAATTCTCCGGGCGGCCGATCTTTCCGATCGCTCATCTCACGAGTCGAAACATAGTGCTCGACAATTGGGACAAGGCGGTTATTAACCTGCCATTCTCAAGGAAAGCTTTTATGCTGGGAGAGAAGATCTCGGTCAGTTGCGATGCCGATGAAACCGAGATAGAAGAATGCCGGAAGCGGCTTGAGGGCGAATTGGTACGGATCAACCGGGAAGGCCGGCGGATCCTAGGTAACGCCAGAACCAGCGCAACGGACGACCGCTAAACATGTCCAATCTTACATCGCGCCTCGTGCTAAATCTCTATGGCCTTGCAGGTTATGGATTTCAGCCGTTCTCTGGAGTGTTGCTGCGCGCGCGAGCACGCCGCGGCAAGGAAGACAGAACGCGTCTGCGTGAACGCTACGGCGAAGCTTCCGCCAAACCGAACGGTCGACGGGTAATCTGGGTCCACGCCGCAAGCCTCGGCGAAACCAACGCCGTTTTGCCGCTTGTCCGGCGCATCGTTGACATGAATTTCGAGGTGGTTTTCACAACGGCGACCGTTACCGCAGCACGCAAGGCCGAAATCGAGTTGCCGAAAGGCGCGGTCCATCAGTTTGCACCGCTGGACCTGAAACCCTACGTCTCGCGCTTTTTAAAGCACTGGCGCCCATCTCTCGCCGTTTTCGTCGAATCCGAATTGTGGCCTGCGATGATGACCGAATTGGCATCACGTAATGTGCCTCAGATCATTGTGAATGGCCGGATGTCGGAACGGTCCTTCAAACGCTGGCGGCGGTTCCAGACGATAACCCGTGCGCTCTTCGATAATCTTGCAATGTGTGTCGCCCAGTCGAAAGCGGATGCAGACCGCTACAGCGAACTCGGCGCCCATAGCGTTGTCCATGCTGGCAACATGAAGTTCGACTGTGAGCCGCCGGGCGTTGATCTCACCCATTTGGCGAAATTGCAATCGGTGATTGGCCGTCGACCGGTATGGCTTGCCGCGAGCACCCATGAGCGGGAGGAAGTCATCGTCGCGAGTGCGCACAAGACGTTGAAGAAGACATTTCCCGATCTCTTAACCATCGTTGTTCCAAGGCACCCCGACCGCGGTGATGAGATTGCAGGATCTCTGGGGGAGCTTGGTCTGAACGCAGTCCAACGCTCACATAATTCGCTTCCGGAGGCCCGTACCGACATCTACATCGGGGATACCATCGGCGAACTCGGGCTTTTTTATCGCATTGCGCCCTGCAGTCTGGTTGGCGGGTCGTTGGTCCCTCACGGCGGACAAAACCCAATCGAACCGGCCCGGCTTGGTTCGGCGATCGTCTTTGGCCCAAATGTAGCGAATTTTCAGGCAATTTTCCGGGCACTTGCAGAGCACGGCGGGGGGTATTGCGTCCGCAATTCCCAGGAGCTCGTTGAGCGGGTCCGGGATATTCTCTCAAATGAAGATCAAAAACGCGCTATGACGCAAGGCGCAGAACGCGTTTTGAATGAGTTCGGAGGTGCGATGGAGCGCACCCATCAGGTGCTCTTGCCGTATCTGAACCCGCTCATCGTTGCAGGCACACTCGCCGACGTCGATGCCTTTCGCGGGCGAAGTCAGTAAGGGATATGCGCGGTGCGTGCGCCTGATTTCTGGTGGCAACGTCCGGGGCTTTTGTCCACGCTTCTAATGCCTGCAGCCTGTTTCTACGGGGCTATCGCGGATCGGCCTTTCGGGAAGGGAAAAGTTCCGCCTTTACCCCTTATTTGCGTCGGCAATTTTGTGGCGGGTGGTGCGGGAAAGACACCCGTCGCGCTGGCTCTGGCGGCACTTGCTCAAGAAGAAGGACTGAAGCCTGCGTTTTTGACCCGGGGATATGGTGGACGGGTTGGAGCTATTCCATCTCTAGTCCAACCAACACATACGGCCGAAGACGTGGGCGACGAAGCTCTCCTTCTTGCAAGACATCGACTTTGCGTTGTCGCACGGGACCGTCGGGCCGGTGCGTCCATGATCGCAGATTTCGAGCAGCCTTCAAATCTTATCCTCATGGATGATGGCTTCCAAAGCGCCACTTTAAAGCCCACGCACGCCCTCCTGGTGGTCGATCATGCGCGCGGTCTTGGCAATGGATTGGTGATCCCTGCAGGCCCGCTCAGGGCGCGGTTAAAGACCCAGATTGCCAATGCCGACAGCCTTTTGGTCGTGCGTGGTGCCGGACGGTCAGCAGAAAGTGTCGGTCAGATCAGAGCTGCCTTTGAGGCAGTTGGAAAGCCGGTCCTTGGAGCGCGTCTTGCAATTGACGTCAAGCCATTCTGGAAAGAAAGAAAGGTGATCGCCTTTTGCGGGATTGCCGCACCCGAGAAGTTTTTCGGCTCGCTCGAAGCCGCTAGCCTCGACCTTATCGCGCGCTTTTCCTTTCCCGATCACCATACCTATCGATTGCGCGATCTTGAGCCCATTCTGGCAGATGCGCACCGCAATGGGGCGATTATTCTGACGACCGAAAAAGATAAGGTACGCCTTAAAGGGCGGGCGGAATTCTCTGAATTGTTAGGGTCGATTGAAGTTGTTCCGGCAAAGATCGAATTCGACGAGCCAGAACGTTTGCGTGCGCTACTTGCCGCTTGTTTGCGCTAGAAAATCCATATGGCGTTTCAAAGATGTTGCCGCGTCGACATAGGCTTCCTGACGCTCAACATTCCAATATTTCAATTCGTCGACGGGAATGACGTGACCTGTCACAGCGCACCGTACAAATGAGCCGCTTGAGAGAACCTGAAAATCGGCGTGGTCGTATCGTATCTTGGCTTCACCGCCGGACGTCGGGATTGTAAATCGATTCATGATCTATCCAGGTTTGCGGAAATCGGGTGGTCGCCACCGAGGTTTTGGAAGGGTCAATTCCAAAATCTCTTTGACTGACATCCCTAACGTTTAACATACCGAAGGGCGTCCGACTTGCGTGGTTGTTCCCCCAGCCTTCTTATTATCGCCGCTCAAAGAGTTTTTCAATCTCGGTGAGTGAAAGTTTCACAAAGGTTGGGCGTCCATGGTTGCATTGTCCTGCCGCTGGCGTCTTTTCCATATCCCGTAAAAGCGCGTTCATTTCCTCCGGCCTGAGCCTTCGACCTGAGCGTACTGAGCCGTGACAGGCCATGGTGGAGAGAACGGCGTTGATATGGTCAGCAAGAAGTGCGGCACTCCCCGTTTCCTGCAATGTATCTGCGAGATCTTTCAGGAGACTGACAGCATCGACTTTGCCGAGGAGCGCCGGGACTTCCCGGACAGCGATTGCACCTTCCCCGAAACCTTCGATAACGAGGCCGAGGGCTTTGAGGTCCTCGGCATGGGCCATCAGGGTACCGGCTTCTTCGTTTGTAAGATCGACGATGTCCGGAATGAGGAGGATCTGGGTCTTAACGCCGTTTTCCTCATGCGCGGTCTTGAGCCGCTCATAAACGAGGCGTTCGTGAGCGGCGTGCTGGTCGATCAGAACGAGGCCATCAGCGGTCTGACTGACGATGTAATTCTCGTGAATTTGAGCACGGGCCGCACCGAG
>JBCDCZ010000366.1:0-4020 GCA_039180865.1 Pseudomonadota bacterium
GTGTTTTGCGCGGGTCTTGGTGCCAGACACCGTTGAAATTTCAACAGAACAGGTCATCGATCGCGAAGCGTCTTATGAATTAAAGCTCGTACCAGCGGTCTATGAAACAGTTTCCGAGCAGCGTTTGCTGCGAGAAGCGTCCACAGTCTACAAGACTATTCCGGCCGTCTATGAAACCGTCACAGAAACCATTGTCATTGAGCCTGAGCGCGAAGAGGCGTTCGTCGTGCCCGCTCAATATGAGACTTATGAAGAGCGCGTTCTGGTCAAAGAAGCCTACACCACTTGGAAAAAAGGCGACGGTCTTTTTGGGCGCGACCGGGCCAATGCAAGTGAGACCATCGCGCTCGCGACCGGCGAACTTTTGTGCAAAGTTGAAGTGCCCGCTGAATATGCAACGGTAACGAAAACGCGGCTTGTTTCGCCTGAAAAGACCGAGACCCGGATTATTCCGGCCGTTACCAAAACCGTGACCAAGCAAGTCGTGGTGGAGCCTGCGAGAGTCGTAGAAGAAACCCTACCGGCCGAGTATGAAACCATCTCGCGCCAACAGCTCGTCACCGCAGCGCGTGAAGAGCGCATCGCCATACCGGCGACTTATAAAACGGTCGAAAAACGCTCCATCACCAATCAAGGCGGTCTTGAATGGCGCGAAGTCCTTTGCGAGACGAATGCAACACCGCAAATGATCCGTGACATCCAGTCAGCGCTCACCGATGCCGGATACAACGCCCCGGCCGACGGTGAATTTGGCCCAACCACTCTCTCAGCCATGGAGGCCTATCAACGCGCCAACGGATTGCCCATCGGCTATCTGACCATGTCGACGGTCGAGTCGCTCGGTTTGACGCCGCAATCTTAAAAGCGGCCTGCGCTCTTCAAACCTATGCAAGGTTAAACCCGGCCTCACTCGATGAACGCGTTTGTTGGGTGAGGCCGGTTCTTGTTCTTTCGAGCGCGTCAGTAAAGATCCCGGCAAGGGTAGGTGGCCACGCCGCGAAGGCAGCGCCTTTCGGTGTGTTCGCCCCGACAAGGTGCAAAACTTTTAATAGTGATGCATCTAGATTAGTAAAAACTCATATAGGCTAAGTCTCTGAAAGAAGACATATATGGAGCGCCAACCTGATGTTTTTGCGGTGATTTAAAAAACAGTTTGGGGCCAGTTGCACATGTGTGCTAATATTTGCATCTGCAACCAGTCGTTTATCGGAGAGATCGCATGAGCGATGAACACCCCCCCAAGACGCCTGCAGACCGCAGCACCGATGAACGACTTAAGGACAAATATAGTCGCATTTTGAGCGAGCCTATTCCGCCAAGACTCCAGAAGCTCGTACAGCAATTAAGAGCGATGGAAGAAGATCGAACCAAAGACTAAGCCAGCCGAATACGCGACATCGTCCGAACACTTTGCGCGCACGCTCTGGGCATGAATTAGAAGAGGGTAACGTAAAGAGTAACGCTCATGTTGAGCCATACATCCGCCGACCTTGTGTTCAGTGATGCGAAAATCCGTGCCTTGCGCTGGGATTTGCTCGATTGGGCTGTGGTCATCGACCTGGATGTTGCATCTGCGCCAGGCCGGCCCCTTTCATATCGGCGCGCATGGTGCGTTTTTGAAAGACTAAAAGAGTTTAGAATTCAGGCAGACAAAGCAAGATTGCCGATCGGGATATGGGTATACAACACTAAACGAACCGCGCTTGGCGATGGAGACACCCGTTTTGAAGTCTCCGCGCAATTGCCGAAAAGCGCTTTGGATAAAGATCTCGTCTTCCCCTCACCGCAGAGTTTTTCTATTGTCGCAGCCAAGGCGATTGCGATTATTTCAAAACGTCCGGTAAAGCCACGCCAGCATGATTTTCTCGACTTTAAAGAGCGCAAATCCTCAGGCAGTGATGAGGCATTCCTTGAAGCCTATATCCGCATAGGCAATGATCGACCTTCAATCGTATTTTGATATGAGCTTCGACGTTTGGCCGTGATCAGAAAATACCATATTCCCAAGGCGTTAAATGAGGTGCCGCCGATCATGTCCACCGCCTATTCGCCAAGAACAATTGCCTCACCGATGAGCCCGTTATCCCACAAATAGAATTTTGCCGCCTCTTTCAAAGACTTGGCGAAAGCGTTTTGCGCGAAGAAACAAAAGCCAACAATTCGCGTTTGTCCCGGTTGGAGGTCGAAATCCCCAATCTGCAGCCAGGCATCGATACGCTCACCGATGCCGACGGGGCAACCAACACATTTACAAAGATCACCCGGCTGAATGATCTTCGCGCCCTTGCAGGCCTCCTCGCCATAGAGCGTGACCTTTGCAATAAGGTCCGGCGCCTGCTCATTAATGGCCTGCACATTTTGCTTAGAACAGATCATCATTTTGCTTTTCACACCAAACTTTGAGCCCACGAACTTTTTAACCGCAGACGCGATGACTTCCCAGAGATTTGTGATGTGAAACTGTTAAAACAGGCTGCAACGCATCAGGCAATACGCGCTCTATCGCGTTCGCGCATTTCGGCATTGCACCAGCATGCCGTCGCGATCGTAATCGCTTCCGCCGTGGTATGGACGCCCAGCTTTTCCAAGATTCGCCGCCGAAATGTATCCATTGTGTTTTTGCGAACACCCATCTCATTTGCCGCACTCTGCGAACAATAGCCTTGAGCAAAGAGGTTCAGGGCTTGGTTCTCGCGAACCGACAAACCAAGATCGAACTCTCGGACCGCGCGTTGGCGACCCATCGTGATCTCATAATTGCCAATCTCGAAAACATTTTTGCGGCCATAGTCCATAACTTCACTCCAGGTGCAGCGTCATGCGAGTTGAAAGCGAAAGCCTAGATGATATCTTATAAGGAACGCGTCTGCGTATGTTACAGTAAAACAGCTGCAATTTTCGTCTGCTTTTGATCTTCAGGTGCCAAAGTGCAAGACAAAATACCGAACAGAACCAGTGTTTTGGAGCAACTTGAACGCATTTTGCAGTCTGTCGACTTCGCAAACTCGCCTAAGTTGAGTAACTTTATTTCTTATATCGTCAAAGTCGAAGCAGACGGAAATGGTGACCGAATCAAAGCGTTTTCTATTGGGGTAGACGCGCTCGGCCGCCCGGAAACGTTTGACCCCCAGGCAGACAATATTGTGCGGGTGACCGCCGGGCGTGCGCGCCAAGCGCTGGGGCGGTACTATGACGGACCAGGCCAACACGACGCCATCAAAATCTCGCTCCCTAAAGGCAGTTATCGTCCCCGATTTGAATTTAATACCCCATTTGGCGTAGATCGCGCGCTGGCGATTAATGATAATGTCCCATCGCGTGTCTCCGTGCGCGCCACTCCTGCGGTCATGGTTTTAGCCTTTCTCACCGTCTGCGTTTTGACCATATCGGTGTTCTTGGCTTGGGGGCCCAACCCAAATTCGAACTCAGATCGCGGCGACGGCTTTCGAGCAGATATGCCGATCGTCGAAATCGCGACCTTTGAGGAGACCGGCGAGGCTGAGCTTGACGCGCTCTTGGATGGGTTGCGCCACCGGATTGCAGAGGATTTATCGAGATTTCGTGTCGCGCGTATCCGTCTTGAGCCGCATACACTCAGTCCCTCACATAGGGCCTCGCGCTCAGAAGCGGCAGACTTCGGCCTCAAAGGTGTGGTCATTTCAACGTCGCCGACAATGCTGCAAATCTCCATCATAGATCGCGCGGACGATACGCTGCTCTGGTCGAAAACAACTGAGCTGCCGGATGATTGGAAGACTTATAGCACCGTCATGGATGATGGCATTCGCAGTGTCGTTCTGCAGCTGGTCGGCGCGCGCGGCTCTATCGCAAGCCTGCAACAGAGCGTCTATGGGGAGCGGGGTCGGTGCGTTCGCTTCGGTCATCGAGTCTACTCCTCTTTGTCGCTCAAGAGATCCGCCGGGTGGACCAGTTGCCGAGCAACCGGTCGAACACCGCGTTGGCATAAAGGCCATTTGAAAGGTGTACACGCAGCCCGGCCGCTGCCGGGTGATAGGCCCA
>JBCDCZ010000367.1:0-3974 GCA_039180865.1 Pseudomonadota bacterium
ACACGCACTATCGTGCTTGCCTTCAGGAAATCGAGCACACCGAAACGATTGATCGGCGGACGGATCAGAACGTCGGGCTCACCAAATTCATTTAGTTTCTGGCGAGTGAGTTCCTGCATCATGATTTGGTTCGCGCCCAGAATGCTCTCGATGCCTGTTGGGATCTCGGTCGTTCCGTCGTCCAGCGGACCACCCACAACGTCGACTGCAATCACACGGTCCAAGCCGTCCTTCTTCAAACGGTCCACGGGGAGCGGATTGGAAATGTTTCCGTCAATCATGACCTTCCCGTTGACACGCATGGGTTTGAAAACCAGCGGAATTGCGATCGAAGCGGCAACCGCAGGCTTCAGCGGGCCGGAAGCGAACTCGATGTCACGCCAGGCATAATAATCTGTCGCGATCACTCTCAGCGGGATTTCGAGATCTTCGATCCGCTCGGGAAGATCGTCGACCGGCGTATAGAAAGAAAGGATCTTTTCCGGGTCGATCTGGCCGATTGAATAGGATTGTGGATTGAACCAGTCTCTTATATTTGCGGGGCGCAATGACCAAAGCTGAGCCAAGACCTGTGTGCTATCAGAGAACTTCGAAAGCGTATAGGAGCGAATCTCGCGCCCTGACATTCCGCCCGCATAGCCCATACCGAGAAGCGCCCCTATGGAGCTACCGGAAATTGCCGCGACTTTGACCCCGAGTTCATCAAGGATTTCGAAAACGACGATATGAGACAGACCCCTCGCCCCGCCTCCGCCAAGGCACAGGCCTACTTTCATGGCGCTAGCCTCCTGAATTCACGCCTGCCGGATCCGTCGCTTCTACCGGACCAACACGCACAATGGCAAATTCGGCGTCTTTGAAGAGCCTGGCAGCGACCCGGCGTGCATCGTCCAGCGTCACAGCCTCGATCAAACCTTTTCGTTTTTGGATGTAGTCGGGCTCTCGCCCCTGCAACTGCATCTGCAACAAGGTGCTTGCTGTTCCACGTGAACCGTCGAAATTCAAGGCGTAAGCACCAATCAGAAAGCTCTTGGCAAGTTCAAGTTCTTCCTCTGTTGGACCTTCCCGGCCCATGCGATCGAATTCGCGCATGAGGATCTCGAACGTCTCGCCGGCAAAATCAGCCCGAGTTGCAACGGAAGCGGTGAAGAGGTTCGTAAGGTCGTTGTTGGACAACGAGCTCGAAACCGAATAAGCGAGACCACGTTTTTCACGGATTTCATCCGAAAGACGTGATGTGAGCCCGCTGCCACCCAAAATATAATTGACGATGACCGCAGCGATGAAGTCGGGATCTTCCCGGTCAATCCCCCGACCGATCACGCTGAGTGCGACTTGCGGGCGAGCAACCGCAATGGCGTCTTCACCACCAAGGTTTGGCTGAATTTCTTCAAAATCCCGGAGATCCGCTTTTTCGGGAAGCGCACCGAAGATCTGATCGAGACGCGCCTTCAGTTCTTCTTCGCTAATGGCTCCAACAACGGACACCACAAGATTATCACGCGCGAAAACACGGTCTTTCAAGGCCCTCAGATCATCGCGGGTAATCGCAGCGACACTTTCGGCGGTCCCACCGGTATTTGTGCGATAGGGGTGATCTTCCGGATAGATCATCGCCCGCATGGCCTCACCTGCACGATGAGACGGATTGTTGACCTGAGCCGTTACCTGCTCGGAGAGCTGGTCTCTGATCCGATTGAATGGCTGTTCATCGAAACGAGGCGCGTTCAGCGCGAGTTGCAACATTTCAAAGGATTCTTCAGCGTTTGCTCGGAGCATGCGCACGCTTCCAAAATACGTGTCCCGACCGGCTGAGAACGACAGATTGACTGCCAGATCTTCGGCACGATCCTGGAAAGCTGCTGCCTCCATATCTCCCGCGCCCTCATCAAGAAGGGCCGTCATCAAGCGGGAAGCCGCTTCTTTACCGGCAGGGTCCTGAATGGAACCGCCCTTGAATGCAAACGACATCGATATGATCGGCAAAGTATGGTCTTCCACATGCCAGGCCGTAACACCGCCAGCACTCTCAACCGTTTTGATCTCAATCGCCTGAGCGGTGATGCTTGTCAGGAGTAAGAAAGCTCCGGCAAGCACCGTATGCATAAATCTCATTGAAATGCTCCAAATTTGCGGTTTACCGGTGCCGTTCCTAAGCTTCAGCTCGGATCACCGCTTTCGCCGCTTGAGGGTGGCCGCAGATGGCCGACAACGGCCCGCTCGGGTGCGAAATACGTTGCCGCAGCCGCCTTAATATCATTGGACGTTACCGCGTTGATCCGCTCGGGCCAGGAGCGGATATCTTCCAAGCTTGCGCCATTGGTGAACGCCTGCCCGAAAAGCCTTGCAAGGCTTCCGGCGCTGTCCTGGGCATAGATCGTCGCTGCGAACAATCTGCGTTTCGCACGCTCCAACTCGTCCGCCGTAACGCCTTCATCAGCAACTTTTCTGATCGCCCCCATGAGCTCACCTTCGAGTTCCTCGAGCGTCACGTCGCCTTTCGGCGTGCCGTAGAGGGAAAACTGTGTGTCATTGAGACTGTTGGGTGAGTATCCCGCACCAGCGGATGTTGCGATCTGGCGCTCCACCACAAGGTCGCGATTGATCCGGCTGCGCTGGCTGCCGCTTAGAACTTCACTTAACAGGACCAGCGCTTCGGAAACCCCGGTCTCACCCGTGTAATACGACGGTACACGGAAAGAAACGACGAGGCTTTCCCGGGTCACCTGCTCATCGCTCACAGTGATGAGTTGCCGACCGAAAACCTCGTTTGGTTCCTGCGGCCTACTGCGGATGGCTTTGGCGCTGCGGTTTTGCACCTTGCCGTAGGTCTCTTCAGCGAGATCCCTGACGGCGTCAACGGTCACATCGCCCGCAACGACAAGGATTGCGTTGGCAGGCGTATAGTACCGCTCGTAGAACGCATAGGCATCTTCCAAGGTGAGCGCCTCGATTTCATGGCGCCAGCCGATCAAGGGCCGACCGTAGGTGTGGTTTTTGAAGAGGGCGTTGGACATTGCGGCATTGAGCTTTGATCCGGGCCGGGTCTCTATGCTGCGAGCCCGTTCTTCGAGCACAACTTTGCGTTCGACCCGGAACTCCTCGGGATCAATGCGCACATTCATCATGCGGTCAGCCTCGATTTCCATCAAAAGACCAAGATGTTCGCGCGTGACCCGTTGGAAGTAGGCTGTAGCGTCATAAGCAGTGAACGCATTATGTGTTCCGCCAATCCGCTTCACCGTGCGGTCGATCGCGTTACCCGGGAATTTCTCAGTCCCTTTGAAAAGAAGGTGCTCAAGAAAGTGAGCAAGACCGCTTTTTCCAGTTTCCTCGTCAGCGCCGCCAACGCGGTACCAGACCATATGCGTTACAAGAGGGGAACGGTTGTCAGGAATAACGACGACATCCATGCCGTTATCAAGGCGGAATGCTTCCACGTTCGGGAACAATTCACCTTCGAAAAATTCTCCACCCTTAGCCCTTTCAGGCGCGAGCAGCAGTAACAGGATTGTCAGGCCAGCAAAAAGGCTCATGACACGCGAAATATGGGATGTCGGCACCCGCTCCTCCAGAAAATGATCAACGCTATGTGGTGTTATATAGGGACGTATTGCGGGATAACTAAGGACAGTAGCGAAGAAGGTGAAGCGCCGCGGCGCCATAATCACGGATTTCTTCGACCTCGTATTCTGAGGGCACCACAATTGCGGTGTCTTGTGCCTCTTCAAGAACGACCGCAGCGCCGTTCACAAGCCATTTCCCCGTCGACAAGGCAGCGAGCGCCTTCTCACCAAAACCGCGTCGGTAAGGCGGGTCGAGAAAGGCAAGATCGAACGGCGCCATTGTCCCGGCCGAGCCAAGACGCGTTGCGTCGCGGCGGAAGATCTTGGCATGACCGTTGAGCTGCATGGCCTCCATGTTGCGGCGGATAAGACCGCGCGCCTCAGCCCCCTCATCAACAAAGAGGGCGA
>JBCDCZ010000368.1:0-3947 GCA_039180865.1 Pseudomonadota bacterium
ACGACTTCAGTGCTCATTGTGACGTGTTGCATTTTACCGCGCGGATCGGTGAACCGGAGGTCGACATATTTGATGTCGTCGTCCTGAATGTTTTTCAAAACCTCAGCAGCTGTCGTCATTTCACTTCCTTTAGACTCTTCATGATTTTCACAAGGTGGGTCATTCGATTTTCATCGCGCGGGATGATCAGCGGGCTTGATAAAACACTCGAATGACGTTGGAAATCCGCAAAATGCACATTTTTTGTGCAGGATGCATCTTTGTTCATCAAATCGCGTCTTTGCCGGTTTCCCCAGTTCTTATACGGACAATGTTTTCAATGTTAGAGACGAAAATCTTGCCGTCTCCGATCCGTCCGGTCTGGGCGGAATTTCTGATGGCTTCAATGGTGCGCTCAACATCGTCATCATCGACGACGACATCGATTTTGACTTTCGGGAGAAAGTCAACGACATACTCCGCACCGCGATAAAGTTCTGTATGGCCTTTCTGACGTCCAAACCCCTTGGCTTCAGTGACCGTGATGCCATGAATCCCGACTTCCTGCATGGCCTCCTTCACCTCATCAAGCTTGAAAGGTTTGATGATCGCCTCAATTTTTTTCATATTGGTCTCTCTCCTCCCAAGCGGCACGCAATGAACGCAGAGTGAGAAGCACAGTTTGTGCCAGACTGCGAAAATGTGTTTCAGATTCTTTGAAGAGCGCCGTTTTTTCGCCTTTTCGCTGGGCAGCACGCCTTATTTGTGGGCAATTTTTCAAAGCCTGCGTCATGAGGATGATCCTGTTTCGCCTATTAAATGTGCAGTTGCTTATTATTTGTGTTGCAGGCTTGTGTGAGCTGCCTCGCTGGACGAGGCTTTTTCAATTGACCCGCTAAGCCTAAATGATATAGAGGCGCGAGCTTTAGCGATGTCAGGCGAACCGGCGGGGATCGGTACGGGCTTGTGGCTTTTAATGCTGCTTAGCGCTTGTGGTGAAATTGGCAGACACGCCAGATTTAGGTTCTGGTGCCTTCGGGCGTGGGGGTTCAAGTCCCTCCAAGCGCACCATGATCCCCCGATTGGTCGAAATGCAAAGACGCGAAAAAGTGGCTCGCATTTGATGCTTGCCCCGCTTAAAGGGTTGAGACCGGTTCGATCAAAACCTGCAAGCGAAAAGGTGTTGCGCGCTCCCGTCATCGAAGTCGCTAACGCGCGAATGCGAAGTGCAATGCTGGTTTCAGCGAGATTACATCACCGTGGTAAGGCGAAAAAACACAGCCTGATGACCAAGGGTTTATGAGGAACATAAAGACGATGCAGGTAACCGAAACGCTCTCAGAGGGACTGAAGCGCGAACTGAAAATCACGATCCCGGCCAGCGATCTTGATGAAAAACTGATGACCCGCCTTGTTGATCTTAAAGACAAAGTGCGACTGAACGGTTTCCGTCCTGGCAAGGTTCCTCTGGCGCATCTCAAAAAGACATTTGGGCGGTCCGTTATGGCGGAAATCGTCCAGGAGACTGTCAGCAAAACCAGTGAACAGGCCCTCCAGGATCGCGGTGAGAAACCAGCGCTTCAACCGAACATCGACATGACAGAGGATGAAGCGGAAGCCAACGAAATCCTTGACGGCAAGAAGGACCTCGATCTGACGGTCACCTACGAAATCATGCCGGATTTTGAACTTGGCGACTTTTCCGGGCTGAAGATTGAGCGTCCGGTCGTTGAAGTGGCCGATGAAGAAGTGATGACGGAAGTCGAGCGCATTGCGAGCCAGAGCCGCCCATACGAGACCAAAGATGGCGCGGCTGAGGAGGGCGACCGCATTACCATGTCCTATGCCGGAAAGGTCGATGGCGAACTCTTCGAAGGCGGCAGCGATGACAACGGACAGCTTGTCCTCGGATCCGGTCAGTTCATTCCAGGGTTCGAGGAGCAATTGATCGGTAAAGCGGCAGGCGACGAGACTGTCGTCAAAGTCACATTCCCGGAAGAGTACGGTGCAGCGCATCTTGCCGGAAAAGAGGCCGAATTTGATGTGACCGTGAAGGAAGTGGCTGGACCGGGAGAACTCGAAATCGACGATTCCTTCGCGGAAAAGCTTGGTCTCAAATCGCTCGATGATCTCAAGGGCATTCTCAGGGGGCAGATCGATTCGCAATATGCTGGCGCGAGCCGGCAGAAGGTCAAACGTCAGCTTCTGGACCAGCTGGACGAACGGTATGATTTTGAACTGCCGCCAAGCATGCTGGAACAGGAGTTTGAAGGGATCTGGACGCAGGTTACGAGCGATCTCGAACGCGCCGAAAAAACGTTTGAGGACGATGGTACGACAGAGGAAGAACAGCGGGCGGATTATCAAAAAATCGCCCAGCGCCGCGTCAGGCTCGGTCTGGTTCTCGCCGAGATCGGTGAGCGCAATGAGATCAAGGTGACTGAGGAAGAATTGCGTCAGGCAATGGCCCGTCAGGCTCAACAATATCCGGGTCAGGAAAAAGAAATCTTTGAGTTTTATAAGCAGAACCCGGCACAGCTCGCTAATCTCCGCGCTCCGATTTTTGAGGAAAAAGTCGTCGATTATCTGCTTGAACTCGCTGAGGTCACCGACAAGACTGTGACGCGCGAAGAGCTTCTCGCTGACGATGATGAAGAGGCCGCATAAACGCTCACATTCAACTAAGTCGCTTCAGAAATGCCTGGCATCGCGGGCGCAATTCGCAGATGGTGCTCATCCCGCCGCCGGGCCTTTCGTAAAAATACGGCATCTCTTGAAAAATGCGGACGCTTCTCCGATATCGGGGTTGGTTGCCGTTAACCGCGCTTCAGACTTTGGCAGGAATTCGCCCTTTTTTTGATTGCTCCCCCGTCCAATATTCTATTGAGTGCGCCGAGCACTCGCTGGTGAGTCCAGTAGCGCGTGCCTCGCGCCACGGCAACGCTCGCTCAAGCCGGGCGACAATTGAGAATTTTGAACGAACGACGGCCCCTGCCGTCACCCAACGGGAGACATTATGATTGATCCGATCCAAACCTCTATGAACCTGGTGCCTATGGTCGTCGAGCAGACCAACCGGGGAGAGCGGGCCTATGACATTTTTTCCCGCCTTTTGAAGGAACGGATCATCTTCATTGCGGGTCCGATTGAGGACGGTATGGCAACACTCGTTTGTGCGCAGTTGCTGTTCCTTGAAGCGGAAAATCCGAAGAAAGAGATTGCCCTTTATATCAATTCGCCAGGTGGTGTTGTGACCTCGGGCATGGCAATTTACGACACGATGCAGTTCATTCGACCGAAAGTTTCCACACTTTGTTTCGGTCAGGCTGCGTCAATGGGATCGCTCCTGATGGCTGCTGGTGAGCCCGGTCTGCGGTATGCGCTGCCGAATGCACGCATCATGGTTCACCAACCTTCCGGCGGTTTCCAAGGGCAGGCGTCCGACATTGAACGCCACGCTCAGGATATAGTGAAATTGAAGAAACGTTTGAATGACGTATATGTTAAGCATACCGGACAGTCCTACGACGTCATCGAACGCACCCTCGACCGCGATCATTTCATGACTGCGGATGAGAGCAAGGAATTCGGACTGATTGACGAGGTCCTCGAAACACGGACCGGCGAAGACGAAGGCGATAAGTGATGGGATGTTTTCCCCGTCAGCCTGTAAATGACGGGAAATTCAATTCCAACGGTAAACCCTTCTGTTAAGCTTCTCTTGAAGTCTTTGCATTTATCGTGTTTCGTTACAGTTTATTGGCCCAACGGGGCGAAGATCGAGGTGCTGCATGAGCAAGGTTGGCGGATCAGGCGAGACAAAGAACACACTTTATTGCTCTTTCTGCGGAAAGAGCCAGCATGAAGTGCGCAAGCTCATCGCCGGGCCCAATGTGTTCATTTGCGATGAATGCGTTGAGCTTTGCATGGACATCATCCGCGAGGAGAACAAGTCCTCCCTCGTGAAA
>JBCDCZ010000369.1:0-3912 GCA_039180865.1 Pseudomonadota bacterium
GATGCAGCGGACCGGCAAGCGGGGCGCAGGATCACATGCCCGACGCGTGTCATGTGGGGCGCTCAAGGCGTCGTCGGCCGTCACTTTGACGTCGAGACAATCTGGAACGGCTGGTGTCATGACGCGACCTATCTGCCGATGTCGAGCGGTCATTTCATTCCGGAAGAAGCACCGGACGAAACGCTCACCGCACTCGATGACTTTTTGAGCTGATTACAAAGGAGATCGAGAGTGTTGAGGCTCGACCATATCACCGTTCTTGCGCGCACCCTTGAAGAAGGGGCTGCGCATGTGAAAGCAACGCTCGGGATCGATATGCCCGAGGGCGGCCGACACCGGCAGATGGGAACTCACAATCTGCTCCTGTCGCTCGGTTCCGATCTCTTTCTGGAGGTGATTGCGATCGATCAAAAGGCGCAAGCGCCCGAGAGGCCGAGATGGTTCGATCTCGATCGCTTTGATGGGGAACCGGTTCTGAAGACCTGGGTTCTCGGGACGAGCGATATTGAAGAGATTCTGAAGACAGCGCACCCTGAGAGCGGACGGGCAACGCGGATCACGCGCGGTGAGCTCTCCTGGCTGATATCGATTGCCGATACTGGCGAGATGCCGCTAGAGGGCGCCTATCCAACCTTGATTGAATGGCCCGAAGGCCCGCATCCGGCAGGCCGCATGGGAGATCGCGGCTGCCGCCTCATAAACCTCACCGTTGAGCACCCCGAGGCTAACGAGATCGCCCACAGACTCGATAGGGATTTCAAGGATGATCGAGTTGTTGTTAAAACCGCGCTGGAAATGCGGCTTTCCGCAAAAATTGAAACGCCGGACGGGGTGAGGGTGCTGGCATAAGGCGGATCCGACGTTGACGTACCGGATAAAAACAAGCCCGCTTTATTGCCCTGTGTCTGCCTGCTTACCTCGGCGAACAGCTTGAACAAATCTGAGGGTTTTGCCCGTCACGAGGGTGAGGGACTGCGCCCGACCCCCAAGGCACATTAGAGCGGGCGGGACGGGCGCAAACATCAAATCGGGGCAAGACCCGCGAAAGAAATCCCGGCATGTGTTGGATCACACGGCGGACATCGTCATTGTGGTGCCACAGGAACGGTAGCAGAGATCCAAACGCTCTCGCCAGCCGTACCCCGGGTTCCGACCCGGGGCCCAGAATAAAAAGCCGTAGCGAACTATGGATTGGGTTAGTTTCGCAACTGTTGCATTGAGATAGAGTAAGACAAGCAGATCTTATACCTCTCAGCACTAAAGACCGATTGAGTAGAGCCACTGCTCTCGGCCCCGGGTAGGAGCCCGGGGAACCAAGTGGTGGGCTATGAGGCTAGACAGATTAGGTTTCCTATCCGATGCTCATGCATCGGATTGCACCCGTCCCGCCCCAACTCAGCGGGCACATTCGCCCCCGCCCTCGGGCCTGACTGCAATCCTCCGACCAAAGCACCGAACGTTGCCTAGCTCGGCCCGCTCATGGCGACGAAATGGACCGATACCACCTCTTCATGCGGAAAGCGCAATTCCTTCGCCGGATCGAATTGCTCCAAAATGAGTTCCTTCGAATTCCAGCTCAAATAGCGCTTGATGAAGGCAAGCGGCGGGTCGCCATCCGGGTTGCGGATTTGTGCCACTACATAATCGCCCTTCTTCACCCGGCGCTTCGGGTCGATATAGGCAATCTCGCCATCCTCGAAGCGCGGCGCCATGGACTCCCCATGGACGAGAACCGCATAGGCGTCATCCGTGGTGATGTTTGGCGGGCGGAGCACATCATCGAGCTGATTTCCGTTCAATTCGAATTCTCCGTCAATCCCGCCAACGACCTGGCCGAACAAGGGAATTCGGGCTGACGGCGTATGGGCGGCATAATATAAATTCGGGTCAAAATCCTTGGCATCCCGCGGGATGATCGTTGCAACATTGATGGGGCCGGGGCCTTCGCCGTGCTTGCGCGCAATCTCCGCCCAGCCAGGTGTCATATGGGGCGTGAGATCCACATTGAGGAGCTTTTCAAGCTCGGGAAGTTTCGTCGCATCGGGCCTTGTCTGGCCGGATTCCCAGTTGGAGACGCTGACGCGGTTGATCTGAAAATGCCGCGCGACGTCATCCTGCGTAAGCCGCGCCTGCTTACGCGCTGCTTTCAAAATATCGCCGAGTTGCGACCTATTCTCTTGTGTTTCCATGACATTCTGCTCCCTCGCAGGTAGGTCATCCTTACTGAGTCTCAGCCCGATAATCACCTGCGTAGGTTAACTTGACATTACGATTTGACTCGCCTACATCTAAATCATCGCCAATGCAACGCAAATTTCGCAATTCGGCGGTGACGGATACTTGAAAGGGAGGATGAGAATGGTGCGGTCGCATATCATGAAACAAATTGAGATCGCGCCCGACAGTCCCTCCATAACCTCATCAGATAAAAAGACAGAGCGCGCGTCTTCAGACCATTCGAAGAGGCAGCAAACGACAGACTTCAGCGCTGAGGAAAACCTTGCCGGGCCTTCGGGCTCGGTCTTTTCCCCCGCGGATCAGACCGCAACCAAGACCGTCGATTACGACAAGCCCTGGCGCGATATGAGCAAGGATGAGCGGATTGCGGCGATCCGGGAAGGCGTGCGCGACGGGCTGTCTGCCGCTCAGATCGCAGCCCGGCTCAAATATGTGAGCCGTAATGCGATTATCGGCTATGCCAGGCGCAATCAGCTCCGCCTTGCCAACCCACCGGCTGCGAAACGCAGCCGCCCGGCACGGATTGCCCGCCTGCCGGTTTTGAAGCTTGCCCCAAATTTCGGAGAGGAAAGGGCGCCAGAACCGGGCCGCGAGCCGGTTATGCCTGAAGACCTCTTGAAGCCGGACAAGCGCCGTGTCGCAGCCGAGCCGGATCTTCCACCTCTCACAACGTTCCGCGACCTTGAGGACGATCAATGCTCATGGGTCCGCCTGGGGGACGACTCCAACGGTTTTGAAACGCCGATGTGCGGGAGAAAGCGGGAGAAGGGCCGCTGGTGCACCTTTCACCAGAAACGCGGCACGAAGCCTCTGAAAGACCCAAAAGGAACCGAGAGCATCGAGGCGCTCTGGAGGAGCCTGCGCGATGCGTGAGATGGCAGACCTCTTCGAACCATCCGGCGGAGCAACATCCATGACAGCCCCGATGCCTGGACCTGAGTGTGGGCCTGTCAATCTGGAAGCCGAGCAGGCGCTCCTTGGCGCAATCCTGATCGAGAATGCCGCGCTCGAGCGGATAACCTGGTTCATGAAGGCGGACTATTTCGCAGAGCCGATCCATACCGCCCTTTATGAGGCTGCCGAGCGCCTGATTGCGGCGGGGAAGGTCGCCAATCCGATCACCGTCAAAGCCTTCCTGCCGGAGACGAAAATCGGCGAAATCAGCGTGACGGATTATTGCGTTCGGTTGGTGTCAGGCGCGCCCGGCACCGCCCACGCGAAGGATTATGCAGCGCTCATCGCCGCCCTCCATTATCGCCGCGAAATGATCGAGATCGCCGACAATATGGCCCGCGAGGCGCGTTCCGCACCACCCGATATCATGGTGAAAGACTTGTTGAAGAACGTTGATCATTCTATTGATAGTGTTCGGGAAAAATTGATTTTCGAGCGCGACAGAAAAACCATGCTGGCGACGGGCGATACGCTTATCGCCGCACTTTCGGATGCCTATAAGAAAGGAACACCCGACGGCATTTCCTGGCCCTTTCAAAGCATTGCCGAGATCGTTTCGGGCCCGATGGAATTCGGCAATCTTTATAAGCTCATTGGTTCACCGAAAGAAGGCAAGACCTCCTTCACCCTCCATGTGGTCCGCCACGCCCTAGATGCCGGTCATCCGGTCCTGATCCTCACTTTCGATCAGACCGCCGATCAGGTGCTTCTCCAGATGGC
>JBCDCZ010000370.1:0-3851 GCA_039180865.1 Pseudomonadota bacterium
ATCTCTTCGTTTGTTGAGAAAGCCCGTGCGCTCGCTCCGGTTCGTGAGGCAAGACAGGCGCGGAAAGGCCGTCTTATTTTTGCGCTTGATGCAACCATGAGCCGACAACCGACATGGGACCTTGCCTGCAGTCTGCAGGCTGAAATGTTCAGTGTCGTCGACGAAATCGGCACGCTGGAGGTCCAGCTCAATTACTATCGCGGATTTCGCGAATGCCGGGCTTCCAAATGGGCGTCCAGCGCCGAGGCGTTATCGGGTTTCATGCAGCAAATCACATGCCGGGGCGGACGGACCCAGATCTCCAAGGTTCTGGCGAACGCAAGAAAGGAACAGACAATTCGACCTGTTGATGCGCTCGTTTTTATCGGCGATGCGATGGAGGAAAACCTGGATCTACTGTGCGATAGGGCCGGAGAGCTCGGCCTTCTCGGAGTGCCGATGTTTGTCTTCCAAGAGGGGCGAAAGCAA
Organism: Pseudomonadota bacterium; assembly: GCA_039180865.1. GTDB lineage: Bacteria > Pseudomonadota > Alphaproteobacteria > Rhizobiales > JACESI01 > JBCDCU01. The sequence goes on from JBCDCZ010000370.1 coordinate 469, forward strand.
TCTGTGGAGCGAGCCTTTCGCGAGTTGGCGCGCCTTACCAATGGCGCCTATCAAAGATTTGATGACAGTGCTGCTTCTGAACTTGCAGCCCTCCTGCGCGCCGTTGCAGTCTATGCGACCGGCGGTCTTGGGGCACTTGAGGCGGCAAATGACCGATTGCTTCTGCCGCAGTTGAAGGGCAGGAAAGGACGCTAATGGGCATCTGGCCTTTTTTGATAGCGATTTTTTTGGCCGCCATTGGATATTTTGGGCTCACCCAATTCGTCAAGGCGGATCCGGCCAAGCTCGCTCGGTTTCTGAAGCGCCTTGCCGGCGCGGTTTTAATTGGCCTCGGCATCGTCCTACTCCTGACTGGCCGTCTCGCGCTTCTCGGACTTCCTGTCGGTCTTGCGGGTCTTTACCTTTTCCTTGGGGCCGGAAGGCTGCCGCGTCTTTCGGGTGGTGGACGCCCGCGAGCACGGGGGTATCGCCGGACCTCTGGCGGCGCGAGGCCGCATCATTCAACGGTGCGCTCAAAGCTCCTGGAGATGACGCTCAATCACGAAAGCGGACAGATGGATGGCGTCGTCCTGGATGGACCATTCGCTGGACGCCCACTCTCAAGTCTTTCGAAAGACGAACTCAAGCAGTTCTTCGATTTCGCTCAAACGCGAGGCGAGAGCGATGCGGAGAGCTTAAGCCTTTTTGAAGCGTACCTGGACAGCACACTTCCCGGATGGCGTGAAGACTTCCATGCGCATGCGGCAAACGGGCAACGCGCTACGTCGGGTTCTGGCGCCATAACCGAGGAGGAGGCCTACGAGATCCTTGGGCTTCTTCCGGGGGCTGACGAAGCTGCTATCCGTGATGCCCACCGCCGCTTGATGCTCAAGCTCCATCCCGACCGGGGCGGATCCACTTTTCTCGCGGCCAAAATCAACGAGGCCAAAGATATTTTGCTGCGAAACCATTCATCTGCTTCCTAACGCTACTCATACGCTCGATGAACGCTCGTCCCTGTTTTGGCTCTTGCGCGGATCGTTGTTTGTCCGCCCTTTTGAAAAGCCTAGTTTAAGGCGATACAGCGATATCTTTTCTTTTTCATAAACGCGCAGGCCGCCCGGGCATCTTTTTTGCTCTCAAAGCCCGCAAAACGTACGCGGTAGAGAGTTCCTTCGCCAATTTGAACGGGTTCCATGTACGGATGCCGATCGTTCAAGACAGCCGCCGCGCGCTTCGACGCTTCTTTCAATAGTTTCTCGGCGTGTTCGCGGCTTGGGCTTGCAGATATCTGGATTTTCCAGCCTTCTGGTTTCAGATCATCGTCTGCTTGGCTCTGACTGGCAACTTTTGCATTGAGTGCCCGATGGACCGGAAGTGCTTTCAGGGTCCCGTCGTTTTGCGGTTTCAGCATTTTTTCTTCGCCATATGCCGTCACGATGATTTTTGAAACCTTGACGATCTTCGGACGGATTTCCTCTCCGCTGCCTTGCTCGGTTTGTTGCTGAGCCGGCTCCGTGGCGGGGTTTGAAGCAGGGCTGGTGCTGCCCGTCACGCTTGCCGCGACGACCACCGGTGACGCTTCAATAGGTGCTCTTGCAGGTGATGCGATCGGGAAAGGCACTGATGGATCTTTTTTCGGTATTGTGGCGAGCGCATATTCGACCGGCGCTGTGCGCGGGTTCGGTATCGGTGCTGGAGGATCAACAACCTCGGCGACAAGAAGCGGGTCTTGCTTCACCCTTGAGCGCTTACGCGAAGCCTTCGGCAGGTGGCGCTGGATGAGCGAGCGCATGTGCGCATCGCGCGACCGGCCTGTCCGTCCGCCCATTACAACGGCTACGACATGCTTACCGCCGGTCTCGACATTGGTCACGAGGTTAAACCCTGACGCGCGGATATAGCCTGTCTTGATACCGTTCACGCCTTTGACCTGGCTTAGCAGGCGATTGTGATTGCGGTAGGTCTTTCCGCCATACCGGAAGGCCTTCGTGTTGAAGTATTTAAACGATTGCGGATGGTTTTTGTGCAGAAGCAGGCCAAGCCGTGCCATGTCGCGAGCAGTGGTGCGTTGGCCGGAATTCGGGAGGCCGGATGCATTCTTGAAGGTTGTGCTGCGCATGCCTAGACGCCGGGCCTTGCGCGTCATCTGGCGCGCAAATTTCGCTTCAGAACCTCCCAGATGCTCTGCAATTACAACGGCCACGTCATTAGCCGATTTTGTGACGAGCGCGAGAATAGCATCCCGCACACGGATCGTGCTGCCTGCTTTCAAATAGAGCTTTGACGGCACTGCGCGCGATGCCTGCCTGGACACTTTCATGCGCGTGTTGAGGGTGATCTTTCCGTCATCGATTGCATCGAAGACCATATACAATGTCATCATCTTTGTGAGCGATGCAGGAAAGCGGCTGCGGTCTGCATTGCGTGAGAACAGCACCTTGCCTTTATTCACGTCATATACGAAAGCGGCATACTTCGGATTTGCCGATGCCGGTTCTGCCGCGATCGATGCAGTAAGAAGCACCGCAAGCGCAGTCAGCGCACCGGCAAATGCGCGCATTGAATATTGCCATCTATTATACAACAGAAACCCCACTCGATACGAGTACATATACTTCGTCATCGTTGTCCCCGTGGTCCAGCCATTCTGACACTTTTAGCAGAAAAAGCGACCAACGATTAACGTAAGTGAAGTGTTGCCACAAGTCTCTTACAAATCTGTAAAGCCGTAATTTGTGACAAAGGGCCCTTCGTTCGATAATGGCACACCTTCTGCCAGCGCGGCTCGCGATGCGCTGATACGAGCCCTGGAAAGTTAACAAAATCCGTCGCTTACGCTGCGGTGCAATAGGATTTTTGTGCAGCGCAAAAAAAGTTCTTGCAAAGTTTTGTGCGGTGCAATATATCTAACCCACGACAGGCGGCCAGGGCGGACACAAAAAGCAAGGCGTCTTGCCTGAGATCTATCTAGACCACGACGACAAAAGGTGATTGACATGCAAAACTTCATGGAAGACTTCCAAAAACTCAGCAAAGACAACATGGACGCCGCGCTTGCAAACGTTGGCATCGTTACAAAAACATTCCAGTCTATTGCAACTGAAACCGCTGATTACTCTAAGAAATCCTTCGAAGAAGGTTCTGCAACTGTTGAAAAGCTCCTCGGCGTTAAGACGCTCGACAAAGCTATCGAAGTTCAGTCTGAGTACGCCAAATCAAGCTACGAAGGCTTTGTAGGCCAGGCCACCAAAATCGGTGAAATGTACGCTGAAATGGCTAAAGAAGTTTACAAGCCTTTCGAAGAAGCTTTCTCAAAAGTTTCCAAGTAAGCGTTTGATATCCAGTACTGCGTGCTCTCTCCTCCCAATTGCGCAGTTCTGAATGAAGTCCCGCCTGAAACA
>JBCDCZ010000371.1:0-3801 GCA_039180865.1 Pseudomonadota bacterium
GAGCGCATCCGAACGCGAAGATGCCATAAAATACAGTCCCTTATTCGGTGTTTATGACAAAGCACAGGACCGCGAATCTGCTTATGAAGTCCTAAAAGAACGGGCTCAAAAGAAGGCGGAACTTGAAGAACGTCAGCGTGAAGCAGAAGAGCGGGAGCGCGAGGAACGTGGCCGGATGCGGCGCTCGCGCACCGGCTATCAGGATGATGACGGTTATCGCGATGACCGTCCCACGCGTTCGTCCCGTAAACGCTCGACCCGCAGACGGTCAAACCGCCAGTCGGTTGCCGAGGCTGCGATGAAATCGGTCGCCCGTTCGGTCGCCTCGCAACTTGGCCGTGCCCTGGTGCGAGGTATTTTAGGAAGTCTCAAAGGCGGGCGTTAGTCCGGTCTCGGTGACATAGAGCGTTTGAAGAATTCATCGGCGTTGAAACAGGTGCAGACTGCTTGCCGAACACGAAGACGGCGCAACGGAGGAAATGATGAGCGGAATTGAAAAGGTTCTCGAAGCCGTCGACAATGGGATCGATGAAAGCCTTCATCGGCTTTTCGAACTCCTCCGAAAGAAAAGCATCTCAACCGATCCAGCCTATAACGACGATTGCCGCGAGGCAGCCTTGTGGCTTGTTAATGAACTGACGGGATTGGGGTTCGATGCGGGCTTACGCGAGACGCCCGGTCAGCCAATGGTCGTTGCCCATGATAAGAGTGCGGGTGGGCCGCATTTTCTCTTCTATGGCCACTACGACGTCCAACCCGTCGATCCGATCGAACTCTGGGATGCCGATCCCTTCGACCCCAAGATTATCGACAATGCGGATGGGACGATGCGCATTACCGGGCGCGGTGCGGCGGATGACAAGGGTCAGCTCATGACCTTTATCGAGGCTTGCCGCGCGTACAGGCTTGTGCATGGCCGGCTTCCTTGTTCGATCACGATATTTTTTGAAGGTGAAGAGGAATCCGGTTCGCCGTCAATGGATGGTTTCCTTGCGGAACATGGCAGCGAACTCAAGGCTGATGCCGCGCTTGTTTGCGACACCAATATGTGGGATCCCCATACACCGTCGATTACCACGACACTGCGTGGTCTCCTGGGTGAGGAAATCACGGTCAAGGCCGCCGATATGGACCTTCATTCAGGCTATTTTGGTGGCGCTGCGGCCAATCCGATCCGGATCTTGACCGATATCCTCTCAGACCTGCGCGACGAAACGGGCGCTGTCACCATTCCCGACTTTTACGAAGGCGTGGTTGAGATCCCCGATGATGTGAAAAAGATCTGGGATGGGCTTGGCTTCGACGCCAAAGACTTTCTGGGCGCTGTCGGCCTGGCCGAACCCGCCGGCGAAAAGGATCGCACTGTTCTTGAGCAGGTCTGGACCCGGCCGACCTGCGAAATCAATGGGATCTGGGGCGGCTATACCGGCAAAGGCTTCAAGACGGTTATTCCTGCGGAAGCCCATGCCAAAGTGTCATTTCGCCTGGTCGGCTCCCAGGATCCGTTCAAGATTCGCGAAAACTTCCGTGCTTTTGTAAAAGAGCGCGTTCCAGCTGATTGTACCGTGGAATTCGAGGACCACGGCGCGTCGCCCGGGACCATGCTTCCATTCGACAGCCCGCATCTTCAAAAGGCGCGCAAGGCTCTCGATGCGGAATGGGGTGTACCAACCGCGATGGCTGGTATCGGCGGATCGATCCCGGTCGTTGGCGAATTCAAGGAGAAGCTTGGCATGGATTCGTTGATGGTGGGCTTCGGGCTTGCCGACGACCGGATCCATTCGCCGAACGAAAAGTATAATCTCACGAGTTTTCACAAAGGGATCCGCTCTTGGGTCAGGATCCTCAATGCGCTTGCAAGCTGACGGGTTAAGCGGTCTCATTGTGAGCAAGTCTATATTTGAGGGAGGGCGCTATGACCGAGTGGTCTGAAACCTGGACATGGATGGACGGAACCTGGCACGAGGGCAATGTTCCTTTCCTGGGCGTGCGGACCCATGCGGGATGGCTTGGTTCGAGTGTGTTCGACGGCGCGCGGGTTTTCGAAGGAACGGCACCCGACCTTGATCTTCATTGCGATCGCGTGAACCGCTCGGCAAAATCAATGAACCTCGATCCGTCGGTTCCGGTCGGCCAGATGCTGGAACTCGTAAAAGAGGGACGAGAAAAGTTCACAAGTCGAGAGGGGCTCTACGTCCGCCCGATGTACTGGGCTGAAGAGGGCGGCTTCATGGGTGTCCCGCCGCTTGCGGAAAGCACCCGATTTTGCATGTGCCTCTATGTCGTCCCGATGCCGGAACCGGTTGGATTTTCTGCCGTGACATCGCGCATTCGCAGACCTGCCCCGGATCAGGCGCCCGTCTATGCGAAAGCCGGTTGTCTTTATCCGATGGGTGGCCAGGCGATGCTCGATGCACGCTCCCAGGGATATGATAACGCAGTCATCCTCGATCCGATCGGCAATGTCGCGGAGTTTGCCACTGCCAATCTCTGGTATGCAAAGGACGGCGTAGCTTTCACGCCGGTTCCGAATGGAACATTCCTGAACGGGATCACCCGCCAGCGTGTTGCAAAACTCCTGTCCGATGCCGGTACGAAAGTGGTTGAGAAAACGGTGACCATCGACGAGGTGCGGGAGGCTGATGAGGTCTTCTCAACCGGCAACTTTTCGAAGGTAATGCCGATTACCCGGTTGGATAACCGGGAATTTCAGCCCGGACCAATTGGCAACAAGGCGCGCGAACTCTATTGGGAATACGCCCACAGCGCCTGAGTTAAAACGTCTCTAATAATCTTCGGAAGCCTTCATGACCGATATCCACCCGCTGGACGACGCGCTGGTGCTGACTATCCTCGACGATGATCGGGTCGCGGCGCGCACGACCGCACCTTACGCCAATATGGTTGGCCCCTTCGGCGGCACAATTTCCGCGCTCTTCTTAAAGGCAGTGATCAGCGATCCGCGCACTGCAGGCAATCCGGTCGCACTCACCGTCAATTTTTGTGGCGCGATCTCGGACGGCTCCTTCGAGATCGGGAAGAAGCTGCAGCGGGCCGGTAAATATCTTCAGCACTGGTCTTTAGAGCTTCTTCAGAACGATGGTGTGCGTGCAACCGCCAGTATTGTTGTCGGACACCATGACGACGTCTTCTCCCACCAGATCGCGAGTCCGCCCGAAGTGCCGGGAGCGGAAGAGGTTCCAGCCCTTCCGGGTGGTCTGCCGCTTGCTTGGATCGCCCGCTATAAGATGCATTTCGTAGAAGGCGGTCCGAACTTCACCGGAAAAGAATTCAGCGAGCCGCAGAGTGGCCGGTCGGTCCTTTGGCTTTCAGATGAACCTGCGCGGTCGCTTGATTATTGCGCGCTTGCCGCCATGGCAGACAGTTTTTTCCTGCGCAATCTTCAGGTGCGGGGAACTTTCCCTCCAATGGGCACGGTGACACTGACGACCTATTTTCATGCTACCCTGGATGAAGTCACGGCTCAGGGAACGGCGCCGCTCCTTGGCACCGCAGATTGCAAACGTCTCCATGCGAATTTCTCCGATCAACAGGTTGAGCTTTGGGGCAAAGACGGGGTCCTCCTTGCAACCAGCGTGCAACTTGCCTGGTACAAGTTCTGAGGAACACCGTCTCGACAGGACGTTCCCGCCGACACTTCTTTAGAGGAAAATCCTCGTAAAATTACCCATTTGCGCCATTGCTCTTGAGACACTTCCGGCCTATTTTCCGGCCATCGATTGACCGGCCATACAGCCGCAAACCTGGAGAGAGAATTCATGGCTTTCGAACTTCCCGACC
>JBCDCZ010000372.1:0-3795 GCA_039180865.1 Pseudomonadota bacterium
AAAGCGCTTTACCCATGCCATATCGTGGATGCGGTCGCGGTTCGGAATATTCGCCGCATATTCCGGATCGTTCAGGAGCGCGCCGAAGGTTTCGGGATTGGGAGAGCGGAAAAGGTATATCCATTCGCCCTGAAGATCACCCGCCTCAACGCTCACCACGTCATAGACCTGGATCAATTCAACGCCGTGCTTTTCGGCAAGCGGTTTGACCCATTCAGCGTATTCACGCGCTTCAGCATCGGATGACACTTTGTGAATGTCGATGAAGGTAAGCCAGCCCGCCCGGCTCGGGTCGCGTGGGTCCGGGCTTTCGGCGAAGACTGCGCCCGCCGCAAAGACTGCGGTCGCAAACAGCATAGCCGCCAATTTTTTCATGTCTTTCTCCTAAACATGTGGGGAAGGTATTCGTTTCGAATTCAGCGACGTTAAAGGAGAAATTTTCAATGCACTACAGGACTTATTCCGTCATAGTGGTGCATTAACTATCCACTTTATTTGAGAAGGTTTATCCATGGACTGGGATCACATGCGAATCTTGTTGGCCGTTCATCGCAAGGGAAGCCTACGCAGTGCTGCTGAACACCTTCGCATCAATCATGCGACAGTTGGCCGAGGTCTAAGCGAGATCGAGAGCGCGCTTGGGACTCGCCTCTTTGACAGGTCCGCACGAGGAGTAACGCTCACCCAGCCGGGCGAGACGCTGCTACCCTATGCGGAAGAGATCGAACGGCAAATGCTTGAGGTGCAAAGGCGATTGACGGGCCTCGATAGCAATCCCGCAGGGACCGTGCGGATAAGCCTTCCTCCCTCCTTCGCTCAGGGTTTCTTCGTTCCGATACTTTCTGCCTTTAACGATGCCTATCCCGACATTCGCGTTGAAATTGTCGCAACCAACCGGCTTTCCGACCTCACCCGGCAGGAGGCCGATGTATCGATCCGAGCAGCCTATCGGATTGATGATGATCTGGTTGGGCGCAAGCTTGTCGATTACGTTCTCGCAGCCTTTGCTACCCCTGACTACATCGCTGCCCATCCGAAGCTATTGGAGACCAAAGGTGAAGGGGCGCACTGGCTCGGTTTTGATGGCGATGACGAATGGATCGCGAAAAGCCCGCTTCCCGCTGCGAACGCCCGGCATTGCCTACCGGAAATCTATATGCAGACGGAAGCCGCCAAGGCAGGCCTTGGAATGGCCTGGATCCCAGCCTTTCTCGGCGACACATACCCGGGGATTGAACGCATTCCCGGGATACCGGCAGCACCCGGGCGCAGCATCTGGATTCTGCTCCACAGCGATCTCAGGCGAACGGCTCGGGTCAGGGCCGTGGTCGACTTCGTTGCCGACTGGATAATATCAAGGAAGCCGATGTTTACTGAGTAAGCTCGGGGCGTTCACCAACATTTAGGGAATGTCCGGGACACTAGGCGAATACTTCATGCCTCCCGTCCGCCATTTGAAAGACGTCCGATGACCGTCAAGCCTATCGAACCAATTGTCGATACCGTTCAGGATCGACACGCTCCCGATCTTTCTGATGCCACCTTTGCCGCAATTGTCGCAGAGAACAGCCTTGATGCAATAGTTGTCACCGACACGGCTGGCCGCCTCCAATGGGCAAACCGCGCCTTCCGCCAGATGACTGGGTTTACACTCGACGATGTCCATGGCCGCAAGCCAGGCGAGTTTCTGCAAGGCCCGGACACAAATCAGCAGACCGTGCGGGCTATCTCCAACGCGCTGAAGCAGCGCCATTCAATCCGCACCGAAATACTGAACTACACCAAAGACCGCGAGCCTTACTGGATCGAACTCAATATCTCGCCGGTCTTCGACAACAACGGCTTTCATACGCATTTCATGTCGATCGAGCGCGATATCACCAAGCGCAAACACGCAGAGGAACGTGAAGAGGCGCTCCGCCGCTCCGATGAGCGCAAGCATAAGGAACGCCAGCTCCTCTCGCTAATGAGCGAATGGCTCCATGCGTCAAAATCTCTGGATGAGCTTCTTCTCGTCATCAAAACAAGCATGGAGACGCTCTTTCCGAATACCTCCGGTCAGCTTTTCATCTATTCCAATTCTCGTGACGTGTTGGAAAACGCCTGCGATTGGCCGGAAGCTTCCAAAACGAGCTATATTGAGCGCGACGATTGCTGGGCCTTGAGGCGTGGTCGCGCCTATGCGCTTGGTTCAAGCGCGATCGAATTCAAATGCAACCATGTTGAAGACGATAAATATGCATCCGTCTGTGCGCCCATCGTGGCCCATGGCGATACGATCGGTCTTCTTCATGTGCGGTTCTCCGAAGATCATCTGAAGCTGCCGCTTTCTGAAAGTGCGTCTATCCTCTTTGCCGATCACCGAGAACTTGCTCTTGTCTGCGCAGAACAGATCAGCCTCTCGATTGCCAATGTGAAACTGCGCCATCAGTTGCTCGATCAATCCGTGCAGGATCCATTAACGAAGCTCTGGAACCGGCGCTGGTTCCTGGATGTCGCTTACAAGGAACTCTCGCTGGCGAGTGAGAGTAAGCAGCCCCTCACCCTGATCAGCATCGATGTCGACCATTTCAAGAAGTTCAACGACCAATTTGGCCACGATGCGGGCGATGCTGTTTTGCGCGCCCTTGGCGAACTTATGCTTGAGACCTTTACCGACACGCTTTCGCCCTGCCGTCTGGGCGGTGAGGAATTCATGGTGCTCGCACCGAAAACCTCCGAGACGAAGGCGCTGGAAATCGCAGAAGCGTTTCGTAAGTCAGTCAGCAAAATTGAACTGCGCCATGGCGGCGATATGCTGCCCGCGATCACCGTTTCAATCGGAACGGCAGAGTTCCCGCATGACGGAAACGATCTCACATCCTTGATGAAGCAGGCTGACGAAGCGCTCTATGCCGCGAAGAATGCCGGGCGGAACCGCATTGTCAGCGCCCGCACCCGCAAGGCAGCACGCCTGCCGAACGACAAACTGGCGCTCGCCGATCATCCTCTCCGGAAAGCGATCTAAGGGCCCCGACGGGGAAGCGCCTTTCACCGTTCACATGGTTCGAGCCCGCTTCCCGTCTTTTGCACCCTAGTTGATCTCCTGAACTTTCATCACGAGGTCGTTCCAGTTGCGCTGGTTTTCGATATCGTGCTCAAGCCCCTGCTCGTCCGCGATTGAAAAGCGTTTGATTGCAGGTGTCTTGCTCGTCGCTTGATAAAGCCAATAAGCTTCCGCTTTGAGCGCCTCATCAATTGGCCGGTCGATCGATTCATAGACCATCTGTTTGCAGGCATTGATCGATTCAGCTGGAAACTGCGCTATCCGTTTCGCAAGGCGGTCGACATATGGCCCGATTTCATCCGGCTCAAGGGCCTTGTTAATCGTGCCCATCCGTTCCGCGTCATCAGCATCGTAATCCTGTGCGCTCAGGATGACTTCAAGCGCCCGGCCAAGCCCCGTCTGACGTGCCATGCGCGACGCGCCACCGCCACACGGCAGGATCCCCATACCGACTTCCATCTGCATGAATTTGAATTTACCGCGCGCTGCAAAACGCATATCAAGCGCCAGGGCAAGTTCATGCCCGCCACCTCTTGCAAAGCCTTCGAGTTTGGCAATCGTCGCCTGCGGAACCTTACTAAGGCGCTCACAAACAGCCTGCAAATCAAGGAGTTTCGCGTTTTTACGCGAAACAGCCTCCGTCGACATGTCTTTTAGAAGGTCCGTGTCATAATGGCAGACCCAGATTTCCGGGTTCGCCGACTGGAATATCACAACCTTTGTCTCACGGTCGCGCTCAAGGCGCATGG
>JBCDCZ010000373.1:0-3789 GCA_039180865.1 Pseudomonadota bacterium
CATCGGCAGATAGGTCGCGTCATGACACCAGCCGTTCCAGATTGTCTCGACGTCAAAGTGACGGCCGACGACGCCTTGAGCGCCCCACATGACACGCGTCGGGCATGTGATCCTGCGCCCCGCTTGCCGGTCCGCTGCATCGTGATGCCTGTCGATATGGAAGCCCGCCCGGAAACACTGGCACATGGCAGTGATACTTTCCGGCGCGCTGCCCGAAGCGAGATAGGCCGCTAATGCCAAGGGATCATAGGCAACTTTTTGATCGGAAAGACCGTTCAAAATGAGCCCGGTAAAGCCTTCCGGGTCGCCTGCAATGAGGCGTTCCGGCAGCGGATAATCCTGCGTCAAAAACGAGAAATAGAAATAATCCTGGGCAATCTCGGCTGTGAGTTTTTCATAAAAATCAAGCGCCGGGATGATATCCATCACCACAAGGCGGCTCACAGCCTCCGGGTGATCGAGGGCAAGCCTGCGCGCAACCCGGGCGCCGCGGTCATGGCCGACCAGCACGAAGGTCTCGTATCCGAGCGCTTTCATAACCGCCAATTGTTCTGCTGCCATCACGCGTTTTGAATAGGCTTCGATGCCGTCCGCTTCATCCGGTTTGTGGCTTTCGCCGCGCCCGCGAAGATCGGTCAGGATGACGCGAAACCGTTTGGCGAGGTCGCTTGCCACATGGTGCCAGCAAAGATGAGTCTGAGGATCGCCATGGAGCATCAAAAGCGGCGGGCCGTCGCCGGCACTGAGCGTTAGAATTGCACCGTCTTCGGTCTCGACAAAACGGCGTTCGAAGCCAGGCAGGAGCGCGCGGTCGGCGTCCTCAAAGATGTTCATTGATCCATGCCTTATAATCGGAAATCGCCGATTCATTGCGCTTGAAGAACGACCAGCGGCCGATCCGGTTCACCTCAAGAAGCCCGGCCCTCGACAGGATTTCGAGATGGCGGCTCACCGTCGGCTGCGCCATGCCGAGCTTTTCTGTGATGAGGGTGACGCAGACGCCGATCTCGGACGGCGTACCGGTCACCTGATGGGCGAAGTGCCGATCCGGCTCCGATAGCCAGGAGAGGATCATGAGGCGTGCATCGCTTGCAAGCGCTTTCGATTGATTGAGACGTTCGGTCATAGCACTAATTACATCGTTAAATAGCTATGAGTCAATTTATAGGTTGAGAATTGCGCAAGGGGGGCTTCCCTACTGGATCCCCTAGGACTTTGGGGCTCGAGCCTTCAGAATCAAGCGGAATGGAATGGGGCAATGTGGCGGACATTTCGTCATCCGGTGCGTTAGCGCCGGATTGCGCCCGTCCCGCCCCAACTGGGCGGGCGCATTTGCACCCACCCTCGGGCCGTGCACACTCCTTTGACCGGATGACACGGCTCGCATGCTCTTCGAGATGGATCACCAATATTGGTTTTCGAGAGACGAAGGCTTTCTCCTTCCGTTTGCCGGGCTTGACCCGGGATCCAATATGATTCCTGGCGCAAAAAGAGGGGCGGAAGGTCCGACGGATGTTGCATTAATTTGGACTGAGACGACACACTTTTTTCTCTCGATGCTCCACAGCAGAGTGCTCGTAGCCCGTCTGCTCTGGACCGCCTAGGTCTTAGGGACTCAAGGCCCGGGGAGACAAGAGGAGGTGTATGGGGTTTTGCCGCAGGCACTCGTGCTGGGTTGCAACCGCCCTCACCCGGCCTGGGCGATAACCCCGGGTGCTGAAACCGTATCGGAACCAGCGAGACCCGCCATATGCGCTTTTGCAAAATCGAGATAATCGCGGGCAAAAAGCGGACGCGACCACAAATAGCCCTGACCCATATCAACACCAAGCGACCGGACTGCTTCGAACTGATCAAAGGTCTCAACGCCTTCCGCCACCGAGCGGATCGCCATGCCGTGAGCGATCTCGGAAATCGCCGAGACAATCGAGCGGTCCTGATCATTGTCGCACACACCACTGACGAAAGTGCGGTCGATCTTGATCTCTTTCACGGGAAGATCGCGCAAATGCGACAGTGAGGCATGGCCGGTGCCGAAGTCGTCCAAAGACATGTCATAGCCTTCAGCCGCGAGCCGGTCGAGAATGTCCGGCGCGCCTTCCGTGCCGCGCCCGACGAAACAACCCTCGGTCACTTCCAAAACCAGATGCTCGGCGTAGATCCCGTGCGCTGAAAGCTTCTCGACATTATTCAGAAGAAGCTGCGGCGATTTCAGTTCAACCGGGTGAACATTGATCGAGATCTTGCCGAATTCCGCATTATTCTCGCGGAAAAGCGTCATGTCCTTGCCAACGAGATTGGCGATCCGTCCGGACAATGTCGGAAGAAGGCCGCGTTCAGCCGCAATCGGCAAAAACCGGTCAGGGGCGACCTGTCCAAGATCAGGATCGCGCCAGCGCACAAGCGCCTCAGCACCAATGATCGAGCGGGTTTCAAGACAGATCTTCGGTTGATAGGCCATACGGATGAGCCCGCGGTTCAACGCCCGGCGCAAGCCCCGCTCAACCTTGTCGGCATCAACGATCCGCGCATTCAGAACCTTATCGAAAACAACGCATCTGAGCCGCCCGAGTTCCTTTGCCCTGTGAAGCGCAAGGTCGGCGTTTTTCAGGATCTCACTAACCTCTTCCGCATGGCGCGGATACGCACAGGCGCCCACAGAGCCGCCTGGATGGATCATCTGTCCGGCAATGCGGACCGGTTCGGACAGCGTCTTGATGCAATCCATGGCGTGATGACCGGCCTCATCGGCGTCGCGGCCTTTCAATAGGATGGCAAATTCGTCACCGCCAAGCCGCGCAACATAATCATTGCCTGAAACAAGGCGGCTCAACCGGTCGCCAACAACCGACAGAAGTTCGTCGCCGGCGTGGTGTCCGAAAAGATCGTTGATGTTCTTGAAATGATCGAGATCCATCATCAAAACGGAAAAGACCGCGCCCGCACGCCCGGCCTCTTCTATCTCTTCGGTGAGGCGTTCGCGGAAGGCTTTGCGGTTTGGAAGGCCCGTGACGCTGTCGATATTTGCAAGGCGGAAGTTCTTGTCCTTGGCAAGTTCAAGCTCTCTCACCGACGCGGAAAGCGCGGTCACGGAAAGATCGCGCTGGCTCGCCGTTTCTCCGGCGAAGAACGCGAAATAACCAAGAAACACCCAATATACGACCACAAAGACGGTGATCATCCAGGCTTGCGGAAGCGCCCCGAGATGGGCCGCAATCAGCGTACTTCCAAGAATGAACGTATTGAAACTCACCGCAGCAAAGAGTGCCCGGTGCAGCATGAATGTGCCGCCCGATGCCATGCCGGTACAGGCAAGAAGGATGAGGACGCTGTGGGCCTGATCGACACCGCCGAAACCGACCGCATAAAAGACGACGAAGACCCAGGGACAGGCAAGCAGAGACGAGAGAAGGACAAGGCGGCGCGCGGCGCGTTTCGAGACCCGCTCAACCTTGATTTTGCTGGCGGCTTTCGAGCGAAAAAACAGATGGACACAAAACGATGTGGTGATCGCCCACCAGACCACAACCACCCAATTCAAATCGGCGCTGGTGCTGATCAGGAAGGCCGTCGCCACCGTCATCGTCACGGCAATGCCGGGCTGCGTCGTGTTCACGACGCTTCGGACATCCTCCGGAGACGGGATCGCCATCAGTTTAGCGTAAAAATCGCTTGCCAGCTTGTTCACTTCACCTATCGACCCTGCTCTTTATTCCTAGCAAACAATTCTCATAAGGTACGGGAAAACCGTTAACATGCGGTTCCTGAGTACCGTGACATTCGATAGAG
>JBCDCZ010000374.1:0-3772 GCA_039180865.1 Pseudomonadota bacterium
ATCTATGCGACGTCTTCAAAGAGGTCTTTGACCTCTTTGGCGCATCCGAAGGTATGCCGCTCGCCGCTGAATAACCGGAATTATCCAAATGCATCTAGATTTCATGGACCGGCTCGCCGATGCAGCAGAAGCGGCGGTCCTGCCGCATTTCAGACAATCAGTCGATGTCGAAAACAAAAAGACGGACGGCTTTGATCCCGTCACAGTGGCAGACCGTGCGGCTGAAGAAGCCATGCGTTCCTTGATTTCGCAACACTATCCAAACCATGGCGTCCTTGGAGAAGAATTTGAAGCCGTTGCAACCGGCGCAGAACACGTCTGGATCCTCGATCCAATCGATGGCACACGGGCCTTTATATGCGGTTTGCCGACTTGGGGAACGCTGATCGGGCTTAAAAGTAACGGCTTTGCCCAACTCGGCATGATGACGCAGCCTTTTACCCGAGAGCGATATTTCGGCGACGGACGGACCGCACAGTACAACGGACCGGGGGGGGCGGCAGCGCTCAAGACACGAACCTGCGCAAAACTCGAAGACGCAACCTTGTTCTGCACAACACCGCAGATGTTTTCGCCAGGGAGACTCGAGAAATTTCGGACGGTTGAGGATCGTGTTCGATTATCGCGTTACGGGATCGATTGCTACGCCTATGTCATGCTCGCAAGGGGCCTCGTCGATCTCGTTATAGAGGACGACCTCAAGCCCTATGACATCGCCGCGCTGATACCGATTATCGAAGGGGCTGGCGGACGCGTGACGACGTGGTCAGGTGATAACGCTGTTGATGGCGGGTCAATCCTGGCGAGCGGCGATCCGGATCTGCATGAGGCAGTGCTCGACCTCCTCGCCCTTTAGGGATTGCTATTCTGCAGCCTTCTCAGGGCTTTTCTTGGCGCTGTTTTCGGAAGCTTTTTTCTTGGTTGGCTTCTCCTGAGCCTCGTCGGTGGCCCTGTCTTCGGATTTGCCCGTTTTATCCTCCACTTTGGGCGTCACAGCTGACTCAGATGCGGCAGGCGCATCGATACCGGCAAACTCCTTTGCGGTTTCCAATCCTTCCGGCTCAGACGGCACTTGGGGCTCGAGGACCTCGCCTTTTTGATCAGGCTCAGGAGTTACCGTCTTGACTTCTTTGGGTTCGACTGGCGGCGTCTTTTCTTTTGCATTCGCCTTTGCCTCAGCCTCACCGGCTTTTTGCTCTGGAGCCTCAAATTGCTCAGACGCGGTTGTCGCTTGTTCCTTTTGCGCGTCGCGCTCAGTCGTTTCCGGTTGCACTTCACGCGTATTGGGCGCGTCTTCGGCCTTGCTCGTTGTTTTCGAAACAAACACAGGTGTCGCTTCCGGCAACGAAACGGTCTCTTTATCGACTTTCACAACAGGTACGACCGGTGCGGCAGCGGATTGTTTCTCCACCACATCCTGAGCTGCCGTATCGAGATCGGCCTTGGCATCTTCTTTCTGTTTTTGTTGCTCCGGCTCTTTGCGGCTGCGTTTTTTGTCAAACGCCTTTTCTTTTGACCCGCTGTCGGTTTCTGTTTTTTCGGATGTCACCGGCGCGCGTTGATCGAAAGGCGTTTTCGCTTTCTTTCCGGAGCGACTTACTTCGCGCGCTTTTTCATTCAGATGCTCGGAGTGGGTGATGTAGGCATCGAACGCCGCCCAGAATTGAAGCCGCAATTCGTCCCGTTCGAACATGATCTCGTGCCGTGCGCCTGGAATGACCACATGCCGCCCCACCCTGAGTTTCGGCGCGAACAGCTGGATGGCGGGCGTGGAGACGATCTTGTCTGCACCGCTTGCAACAATCAGCATCGGCACTTTCACGGAAGGTGCGAACGCCGGATCGAGAATCTTGCGCATGCTTCGGCAAGCCGCGTTGACCCAGGCAATCGTTGGTGAGCCGATCGTCAGATCCGGATGCGCCGACATCATCGACATCATCGTCTCAAAACGCACAGGATCAGATGTCAACGGGTTCGTCTCGAACTCAAAGTCGATCCGATTGCTACCGCCCGGCGGATAAAACCCACCAAGGCCCATTGCCCGCAACATCCCGGTCAACCATCGGGCAGGCCATTGCGGCACAATTCGGCGACCAAAGGCGGGTGTCGATTTCCGCAATTGGTGCAATCCCGGAAGCATTTCCGGCGCCAGGTGGAGCATCGGTGCCGTCAGGATCATGCGGGAAAAGAAGGCCCCCGGACCGCCTTCGTCAGCGGAACGAAGGAGGATGTGCGCTCCCATCGAATGGGCGAGGGCACAATAAGGCGGCGGACAGGTTTCGATAACGCGTTGCGTGAAAGCTTCCAGATCAAGCTCATATTGATCAAAGCTCTTGATATGGCCGCGAAACCGGTTCTTGAACCGGCGATGAGAAAGCCCCTGCCCACGCCAGTCGAGCGTAGCAACATAAAAACCCCGCGCCTGGAGCTCTCTGATGACGTCAAAGTATTTCTCAATGAACTCCGTTCGGCCCTGAAAGAGACAGATCGTGCCGCGCGGTTCGAAGGGTTTGCCCTTTGCATTGTCTTCCGGTCGTTCGGGCGGAAAGAGCGCATAGCGAAGGGTCTTGCGATCCGATGTCGTCAGGCTCGCGACGATCGCACCGTCCGGGATTGGACAATCAGCGGTCCCCTTCAGCTCCATGAAACAGAATCCATCATTCGACCTGACAGACGTGAACCCTGGCCATCAGCCCGTCTGCCGCGGTGACGTTAAAGTGTCCGATGATTCGATTGCAAAGGAAAAAGCGCCTTGTCTCACATTGTTACCCTCAAAAGGGCGATAAGGCCGCAAGGTTCATCGACAGAACCAAGCGACCTTATCTGAGCCCGGTGATTGGAGGCGGCAAGTACCGGGCGTTTATTGGGCGCTCTTGGGAGGGGATCAGGGCATTGGAAGAGCGCCCAGTTGGGGTAGAGGGGTATCCAGCCTTGTTGAGGTTAGAAGTTGATGGTGAACCGGCCACCGCCACGGCGTCCGTGGTACGGACGATCGTAATAATGTGCCGGCCTGATGATGCGGCGGCCAAGAATCTGACCATCGAATGTTGAGACCCGGAAGCGGGCGAGATGGCCGCGCGGGGTGATCGCGGTCAGACGGGCAACGCCATGGGAGCGGCTATGAATGTGAATGCGACGCATTCCGTAGCTGCGCATCATGAAGCGGATTTCGCGGTTCGACATAACGAAGGGACGGAACCCTCTGTGGTGCTTGCCGCGGTAATGCTTGCCTTTGAAGTGGCGACCGTGGCGATGACCATGAAACCCTTTGTCACTGATATGATGTGCCTTCTGGAATCCGACTTGAACAGTGCCTGATGCCTGAGCGGGGGCCTGCGCTGCCATAACGGCGCCGATGACGCCAACGATCACGAGAGCTTTCTTGAACATCTTTTTTTCTCCGTTTTCTCTTAGCGGCGTTTATTGCGCCTTGTTTGCCGTCGATGATTGGAGACTAACCAAACCGCTCTGAACCGGTTCACAATCGGATGTTCAGAAAACGTTCATGTGCAAAGTTTTTTGAAAATCGCTGCAAAATCAACAAATTCACGCGCTAATTTCTTTTGGTCGGCGCTTGGCTCCGACCGGATTTGCAGCCAATGTTGTGTGCTTTACGGCTGGTCTTGAACGCGTTTGCGATAATGCCCATTTATCAGCTGTGGCCGCCAAACGGGGCCACACGGCAGTGAAGCGGTCCATAAGGACGCCAAAGCACCGCCGCCTCGCACAACAAACAGTTGCTTATGAAAGGACTATGCTATGCGACGCATTG
>JBCDCZ010000375.1:0-3770 GCA_039180865.1 Pseudomonadota bacterium
ACTTGAAAAGAATAAGCGGCTTGAGATGGAGCTGCTGCAGGCCCACAAGCTTGAATCGCTTGGCACACTTGCAAGCGGTGTCGCGCACGAAATCAATACGCCGGCCCAGTTTATCGGCGACAATCTGCGGTTTCTCACTGACTCGTTCGATCCTTTGCACGGGCTGCTGACGAGACTTAAAGCCGGTGAGGCGCTCGACATTCATTCCGAAATGGAAGACATGGATTGGGAATTCTTGAAAGATGAGGTGCCTGCAGCCCTCCAGGAAGCCATCAGCGGGATTGAAACGATTGGCAAAATCGTGAGGTCCATCAAGGAATTCTCGCACCCCGATGATGACGACTTACAGACCTACGATATGGCGAAACTTCTGGAAACAGCCGCCACGGTCTCACGTCCCCAATGGCGCCATTGTGCCAAGCTTTCCGTGCGATCTGAAACGAGCGATACATTTGTGGAGTGCTATCCGGGCGATATCTCTCAAGTCGTCATCAATCTTATTGTAAATGCGGCAGATGCGATTGCCGACCATCGGACAAAGGCCGGAGTGACTGACGAATTTGGCCAGATTGATCTTGTATTGCGGCGCGAGGATCAAAGTCTCGCAGTCGATGTCATCGACACGGGCGGGGGCATTCCCGAAGATATACAGCGCAGCATTTTCGACATGTTTTTCACGACGAAACCGCCGGGGCAGGGAACCGGTCAGGGCCTCGCGATCTCAAAGTCGATCGTTGAGGCGAAACATGGCGGCAAACTGGAAGTTCACTCTACTGACGGCGTTGGCACGCGGTTCACAATAGTGTTCCCAGCCAATCAAATACGGACTGAACATCAAGGCGAAAAGGTCGAAGACCTTGTTTGTTCCTCGGCTGCGATTTTGATAGCGGTTCGAGCTAATTTGGCTCTTGGCAACTCTTTTTTTGCGGCACAACCACGGGTTCCTTTCGCGCGAAATGATCGATTTGCCGGATGCGGCTTTTGAACAGACCGCACCGGCATGCAGGTCCCCACGGGGTTTGGCCCAACCTCTTCATCTTTTGAGGGCAGGTCGAGAAATCCGCGGGCGTCCGTAGCACCACGCCAGACCGCAAAGTATCCGTATTCGAGCCCGATACATTCCCGGCAGCCTGTTCAAACGGCTGGTCCTTTTCTTTCGAGGGGGAGACTGCCTCTCCTCCAGTTCAAGAAGTATACGAAAAAATGATTGAATAATGTCTCGAATGAGACATATATGTCTCATGGCAATTATCAAACCGTCCACCCGCGATGCCATTCTGGAAGCCGCCTTCGAGACCTTCAACGAGCGGCCAGGTGCGTCGCTTGGCGATGTCGCAAATCGCGCCGGTGTCGGGCGCGCGACGCTTCACCGTCACTTCAGCTCGCGAGACGTGCTTATGGTGGCGCTCGCTGAAACTGCGATTGAAGAACTTAATCGAGCTGTCGATGAAGCCGTTGCCGATGCCGAGACACACACTGAGGGCCTGAAGTTCTCGCTCGCAGCCATCATCCCACTTGCAAGCAGGCAATGGTTTTTATCCCATGAGCCGGTGGAGGATGACCCAAAGATTGCGGCTGACTACCAGGCTGATATCGAAGAGCTTTTCAAGGAAATAGACGGCGCCAAGACCGAGGGCAGCATCGCTCCGGACCTTCCCACTAAGTGGGTGGCTGAGACCTATGAAGGTCTCATCTATGCCGCCTGGAAACTGGTGCGTGAGGAGGAGGCGACACCCTCTCAGGCTGCGGATCTCGCATGGCGGACGTTCATGAAAGGAGTAGCCAAATGACCGAGAGCTTTTTCGAAGACCTCGGCAACCAGATCGAAACCGCTTTCTTCCTTATTGGCGGTGCCATCTTGTTGATCGAACTCGCTGAAGCCTGGTTCAAGGGAACGCTCAAGGGCCGCAAGATCAAAGAGATGATGATAAGCGCGTCAACACAGATCCCGAGCATCGCCTTTGAAACCCTCATCATGACCGGGGCGTATATCGTCTACTACATTATCGCGGAGACCTTCGTCACCTGGACGCTTCCAATCACATGGTGGAGCATTCTGCTTGTGCTCCTGGTCGCGGATTTTGTCTATTATTGGGAGCACCGCATTGCCCATGAAGTACGTTTGTTATGGACGCAACATGCCGTCCATCATTCGTCCCGCGACTATAATATCGTCACCGCAATCCGCTTCGGGCCGTTTGAAGGCGCGTGGGCGCTGATCATCCATATACCCCTGATCTTCATGGGCTTTTCTCCGGAAATGGTGTTCTTCGGCCAGATTGCCGTTCTTGCCTATCAAACCTGGCTTCACACCGAGACGATCGGCAAGCTGGGTCTGCTGGAAAACGTGCTCAACACCCCGTCGCACCACCGGGTCCACCATGGAGCGGATGATAAATATCTCGACAAGAATTATGCCGGTATTCTGATCATCTGGGACCGCATGTTCGGCACGTTCCAGGTCGAGGAAGAAACCCCTCGCTATGGCTTGAAGCGCGACTTCAACAGCCAGAACCCGATTCATGTTTGGTTTTCGGAACTTCCCGGTTTGTGGCGTGATTTGAAAGCATCGAAGTCCCTGCGCGAAATCTGGATGCGCCTATTCGCCCATCCGGGATGGGATCCGACGCAGAGATGATCGGTCAAAAATCGGCCTATCTTCAGGATAGCCAACTCCTGCTATCAGGAGAGCGGTTATCCGTCGGAGCCTTGTTCAAGACCTTTCCCGGGTCGATCGGCATCACCTGGATGCTGACACTCTTGGAGACGGTGCTGATTGCTTTCGCGCCGTTGTTCATAGGCTTTGCCATCGATGGCCTTTTGAAGAACGATTTGACTGCACTCATGTATCTGAGTGTTCTTCTGGGAACGTTGATCGGCGTTGGCGTCGTAAGGCGCATCTTCGATACCCGCGCTTATGGAATGATCAGGGTTGAGCTCGGAAGAGAGCTCGTTTCGAGAGCGGGTGGTCATCCCGTTTCGGCTACCAATGCCCGGCTTGATATGGCGAGAGAACTTGCCGATTTCCTCGAAGATGAAGTGCCGGATCTTCTGGGGTCTTTCGTCCATCTGTGTGTGGCTCTGGTTATCTTATTGTCCTTTCATCCGGTGCTTTTTGGCGCTGCGCTTTCTGCCGGAATTCTGGTCTTGCTCATCTATGCTGCGGTTCATCGGCGCTTCTTTCGGCTCAATGGGCGCTTCAACCACCAGATGGAACGTCAGGTGACAGCGCTATCGAGCGGATCGTTGAAGAAGCTTCGGATTCATCTTTTGAAGCTTCGAAAGGCAGAGATCAGAATTTCAGATACAGAAGCCTTCGTTTACGGGGCAATGTTCGCTGTGCTGATCGGCTTTATTATCTTCAATCTTTGGTTTGCGGCCACAAACCTGGACATGACACCGGGTCGCATATTCTCAATTGTCAGCTATTCCTGGGAGTTCGTTGAAGCAGCGCTTGTCCTTCCGGCAACGCTGCAAAGCTGGTCGCGTTTATCCGAAATTACCGAGCGGATTAATGCGGCTGGATGAGGGCTGGATTGAAACGTGTCTTCGATTGTCCTCTCGCCCCACCGCCGTCCTGTGCGCCTTGGGCTGTTCGGAAGAGGGGAGGATTAGCCCTGAAAACGCGTCGATCGACGATGATCGCCGACGCAATCCGCATCCCGCCATCAGGCCGGTTCAGCGTTTGCCAATTGGCGCAGCTGCGCTTTGAGAACCTTGCCGTTTGCGTTGCGGGGCAGGGGTTCTGTCAGGAAGGTTATGAAGTCGGG
>JBCDCZ010000376.1:0-3747 GCA_039180865.1 Pseudomonadota bacterium
CAGGGGATCAATTTCTTCGATACGGCGGATGTCTAAAGTTCTGGAGAGAGCGAAGTCATCCTAGGTCGTGCTCTGAAAGGTGTGCCGCGCGACGAGGTCGTGGTCGCGTCGAAGGTTGGCCTTTCCATGGGTAAGGCGCCAAACCAAAAAGGACTTTCACGCAAACATATACTCGAAGCCGTCGATCGATCGCTCCAACGGCTTGGTATGGACTATCTCGATCTCTTCATCATTCACCGGCTTGATCCTGAAACGCCTATGGAAGAGATCGCCGAGGCGCTCAATGATGTCGTACGCACCGGACGTGCGCTCTATATTGGCGCATCATCGATGTATGCCTGGCAATTCATGAAGCTTCTCGCGATCCAAAAAGCGAACGGTTACGCACCGTTCGTATCCATGCAAAATTTTTACAATCTCGTTTATCGTGAGGAGGAGCGCGAGATGATGCCGCTCTGCGTTAGTGAGGGGATCGGTGTCACGCCGTGGTCGCCGATGGCGCGCGGGTTCCTCACGAAAGGTGTGGACGACAGCGCATCGAACCGGTCAGATACCGACAGCCTGGCGCAAAACTATTTCGGATCGCCCGCTGATTTGGAAGTCCTCGCAGCCGTCCGCAGCGTCGCCCAGAAAATCGACGCGAAGCCGGCCCAAGTCGCTCTTGCCTGGGTGCTCTCCAAACCGTTCGTCACCGCTCCGATTATTGGGGCCACAAAGGCGCATCATCTTGGTGACGCGATCGCGGCGCTTGAAATTTCGCTCGATGAGGAAATGATTCAAGAACTTGAAGCGCCTTATCAACCGCGTGCGATTCAGGGGCATTCGTAAAGGCGAGAATGTGGCAAAACTGTGAGTCGAAACAGGGTGTAAGCCGTGTATTTGAAGAAATTGATTCAGAATTCCGATTTGTAAGTCAAATCTGAGCCTCGGCGATCCGCGCTTTTCTGGCAAAGAAGATAACGATGACGATGAGCAGCGCGAAGGAAAGGGTGCGGGGGCCGATCGCTTCGCTGAGAACAAGCCAAGAAAAGAACAGGGTGACGAAGGTCTGGAGAAGCTGGATTTGACCGACGCGTGCAATTCCGCCCATGGCAAGGCCTGCGTTCCAAAAGAAAAAACCAAGGAACATGGAAAAGACACCGAGATAGGCAAGTCCGGCCAGGGCGGGCCATTCAGCTGACGTTACATTGGGATCGAAAGAGATGAGCGTTCCAAGAAGTGCGATCGGCAACGCGATTATAATTTGCCAGGAGATGACTTCCCATCCCGGGCGTTCCCGCGCGATTGTCCCTGAAAACGCATAGCCGAGGGACGCCGAAAGGGCGGCAAGGACCAGCCATACATCTCCAAGCACGAAGCCGGTAGGCCCATCGCCGATCGTGAATATCGTAATGGTGATGGCGCCGATGGCTGCCCACATCCAGAAGGCTGGGGAGGGGCGCTCCTGAGCCGTAATGACGGCCATGACCGCGGTCGTTAGAGGAAGAAGGCCAAGTACGACGCCTGAATGGGCGGCCGGCACGTCAAGAAGAGCGAGAGCAAGAAAAGACGGGAAGCCGATGACCAGGCAAAGGCTTGCCAGAGTGGAGGTCAACCAGAGCCGTTTCGGTAAACGCTTTTTGAACAGAAAAAGCAGAGGGGCCGCAAAGCAGGCTGCGATGAGTGCGCGAGCGAATGTGACAAACCAGGGGTCGAGTTCACCGACAGCGAGTTTCGTTGCTGGAACCGAAGCACCGAAAATAACCACTCCAATGAAGCCCAGTGCGAAGCCAAGCGGGATATTCCTGTGATCGGGTGCCATTCGGTTCGCATTCATCCACGGCATGATAGGCGGGCAGTCGAAAATACTCGCCAGTCGGCTCAGAGTCGATTATGGATTTTGGGTAAATGAGGCAGTCAGTTGAGTATCTGGACGAAAATATCTGAAGCCGTAAGCCGCTTCGCGCAATCAGGGCCGATTGCCGGTGCGCTCGATGCGGTTGTGGATTTTATTACGGGCGTGCCGGACAACGCCGAAAGACGTCAGGTTGCCTTTACCGTTGCGATGATTTCACTATCGGCCAAAATGGCCAAGGCGGACGGGATTGTCACCAGCGATGAGATCACTGCCTTCAAAGATATTTTCGAGATTCCTGACGGGGAAAAGCGCAATGTCGCCCGCATGTTCAATCTTGCAAAGCAGGATGTGGCGGGTTTCGATGCCTATGCCGGGCAGATCAAGCGGATCTACAATGATGTTCCCGATACACTTGAAGACATCCTTGATGGCCTCTTCCACATCGCTAAAGCCGACGGGGTGATCCATGAAAACGAGATCGCTTTTTTGGAGGAGGTCGGGAGGATTTTCGGTTTTGACGAAACGTCGTTCCGTTCCGTAAAAGCCCGCCATGTGATTGACCAGCGTAACGATCCCTATCTCATTCTCGGGGCGGAGCCGGATTGGAGTAATGACGACTTGCGCCGCCATTACCGCCGGCTCGTTGCTGAAAACCATCCGGATCGTCTGATTGCCCGCGGCGTTCCCGCTGAATTCGTCAAGATTGCCAATGAGAAACTGGCGGTGATCAACGCGGCTTACGATACGCTCGAGAAAGAGCGCGGCCTTTGATCTTATTGTGATGCCGGACCCCGATAACCGCAAACTCGAAGTTCACGATAGTCCACTGACGGACGACGTTGTGGCGTCTCCAAATTTCAATGACAGACGCTCAGGGGCGCCGGATATGCTTCTTCTGCATTACACGGGCATGGACGATCCCGAAAAGTCGCTCAAATGGCTTTGCATGGAAAAGTCGGAGGTCTCCAGCCACTATTTCATCTTTCAGGATGGGCGCATTGTTCAAAGTGTCGCGGAAGATAAACGGGCCTGGCATGCCGGGCTGTCATTCTGGGCAGGCGAACGGGATATCAACTCCCGGTCAATCGGTATCGAAATTGCTAATGGCGGGCATGATTACGGGCTCCCGGACTTCGAAACAGCCCAGATTTCCAAGTTGATGGCTCTGTGCAACGACATCATCAAGCGTCATTCGATCAGGCCCGAACGGGTGCTGGCCCATTCCGACGTCGCGCCCCGGCGGAAAAAAGATCCCGGTGAGAAGTTTCCCTGGGAGGCGCTCGCGGCTCAAGGTATTGGCCATTTCGTGACAGAAGAAATCGGAGGAGACGGCCGTTTCTTCCAAAGGGGAGACGAAGGGGATCCGGTTGCAGCGCTTCAGACTATGCTCGGTCTTTACGGGTATGAGATCGATGTGACCGGTTCCTTTGATGAGCACACGGTCGCCGTGATTGAAGCCTTTCAGCGGCATTTCCGGCAAAGCCGCGTTGATGGTGTTGCCGATGCTTCGACAATAGCAACGCTCCACAAGCTGCTCGTTTCTCTACCGTCTCCAATCGCTTGAGATGTCGGCTGGAATGGGCTGAAGGTGTGCCTCTTTACTTTGGAAATGAGGTGGCCTTGACGCAGGATATCAAAAAGATCATCTGTTTGGTGTCAGTTGGCCGGGTAATCGCTCGCGCGTTTTTCGAAAGAATTGTCGTGAGAGGAAAGTCCGGGCTCCATGGAGACACGGCGCCGGATAACGTCCGGCGGAGGGCGCCCTCGTTGGCGTGTTCCAGGGAAAGTGCCACAGAGAGCAAACCGCCGCGCATTGCGCGGTAAGGGTGAAAGGGTGGAGTAAGAGCCCACCGCGCCGTCAGTAATGGCGGTGGCAAGGTAAACCCCGCCGGGAGCAAGACCGAATAGGA
>JBCDCZ010000377.1:0-3731 GCA_039180865.1 Pseudomonadota bacterium
AGCTTCGATACCGATCAGGCAATCTGTCAGGCGAGCAGTCCGCAAACGGAGATGCAACTTTACGTCCATCTCAATCCGGGCGAGAGCACCAAACAGATGGTGGATGTTTACGGCAATCCCTATTCGGATCTTCCGAATGCGTTCCGGTATCGCCGCGAATTCGTCGACGATCCGCTTTGTCCGGCCGCGCACAGACCCTTCGCATTCAACACACTTCGTGCCAACATCGAGGGGCAGTCAACGTTCACGACGCGGGCAAGTGACGGTGGATCATCCCGTGTGCAATCCCGCATTCTGCAATCCGGTTTTAATACGCTTGAAGAGGTCAAAGTCGTGCTGCCAGCGCCTGAGCCAAGGCCTGACCCTTACGCGGACCCCGACACCCAATTGGCGATCGCCGGTGATTTTGAATTGCGCTCGCTTTCCGCTGGCCTTACTGCGCAACTTCCCCAGTCCGGCGAAGGCGGGATTACGGAAGCCGCAGTCGGCGCCAATGCGGATATCAGGATAGTCGGTCCAACGTTTCTTGCCGACCAAGAAGCGGTAAGATTGCTGCAAGCTCCGGACCTTGCGCCTGCCCCGTCAGAGCAAGACGAAGGGGCATAAAGAGCGCCTTTCCCTTGCGGCCCGTGGCGTCTTTGACAGCCTTTGTCCAAATGCCCCAGGTTTCCTGATCGAAAGGATCTTGCGGTAAAAGCTCTTTCGCTTCCCCAACAAAAGCCCGGTCTTCGTCGCTCATCTCCGCCTTGATCGGACCTTTGATGATGTCCCACCAATTCAGGCAATCCTCAAAGATCGTGAGATTGCCTTTAACGGCCTCCCAAAACGCTTCGCCATCGGAAATGCCCTTTGCCTCGAGACGCGGTTTCGCCGTTTCAAACGACATGGCGTGCAGAAGCTTTTTGTTGAGATTGTTGAGATCCTCCGGATCGAATTTTGCGGCGCTTCTCGTGACAACATCAGGTGTGAACACGTCGCCGAGTTCTGCGAGCGTGGCTTTTGGGTCAACCGGAAGCGATGTGCCGATCAAGGTTGCAAGCGATGCCACAGCACCCGGCTCGAACCCCTCTTCGCGCAGGCTTTCAATCGATAGCGATCCAAGACGTTTTGAGAGACTGCCCCCGGTTTTGTCCTGCAGGAAATTATGGTGGCCGAAGATTGGCAGGGTTTCCGCGCCAAGTGCGCGCATGACCTCAAGCTGAACGGCGGTGTTCGTCACATGGTCATCACCGCGGACGATATGGGTGATGCCAAGATCACGGTCATCGACACAGGACGGAAGCGTGTAGAGATAGGTGCCGTCGCCCCTGATCAGGACCGGATCCGACAAAGATGCGAGATCGACAGTCTGCGGGCCTTTCATCAGATCGTCCCAGCCGACATCGGTGCGCTTTGGCGCAAATGGATCGCCGGAATGGTTAGGCAAAAGAAAACGCCAATGCGGTGCGCGGCCCTCTTCCTTGAAACGGGCGTGATCTTCTTCCGTCAGCTTGAGGCCGGAGCGGTCATAGATCGGTGGGAGGTGACGTGCGAGACGCCGTTTGCGTTGGCGCTCCAGTTCTTCCGGCGTTTCATAACAGGCGTAGAGAAGCCCAGCTTCCCGCAACTGATCGGCGGCTGCGTCATAAAGTTCGAAGCGGCTTGACTGATAGACGATCTCGTCAGGCTCGATACCGAGCCAGCGCACGTCCTCCAGAATGGCATCGGCATATTCCTGCTTCGAGCGTTCTCTGTCGGTGTCATCAAAGCGAAGCACAAATGCACCTCCCTCGCCCATGGCAAGAAGTGCATTGAAAAGCGCGGTGCGCGCATTGCCTATGTGGATTTTCCCTGTCGGTGAGGGAGCAAAACGTACCTTCATCATGGGGATGCGTTAGCGGCCTTTCGGTGAAATGTCCATATCGAAGAAGGCCCTTGCAGGGCATCCATGCACAAGCTTCAGAGCTCTCGACGGATGAGCCTTTCTTTTCAGCCATGCGATGGAGCGTTCAAGGCCTTCTGGCGGTGCATGAGCCTATTTGAAACGGCAAGCATCAGGACAAAGGCGGCAAAGCAATAAAGGCCCATAATTAAGAACTGGCTTGTCAGTGCGACGCCACGGTCGATCAGGATACCGGTAATCCCCGGCCCTGCTGCTGTGGCGAAGACCTGAAGCGCAATCACATAAGAGCGGATGGCGCCGAGGTGGCGGGTGCCGTAAATTTCCGGCCAGAGCGCACCGAGGACAGCAATCGATCCCCCGTAGCTGATGCCGAAGATCGCCATGAAGACTGCGATGACCCAGGCTTCATCGACAAAAGCTATCAGGAGGCAGGCAAGACCGAGCGGAATGAGATAGGTCGGCATCATGCGGACTGCGCCAAAGCGATCAATCCAGCCGCCATAAAGGATCGCGAAGATAAGAGTTGAGACCGACATGATGGCATAGGAAGCCGCATAAACTTCGAACGGCCAGCCTTTTACTTCAATGATGTGAACCTGATGGAACAGCAGCGTTGTTCCAATGAAGCCGGGTGTTAGAACAGCTATCAAAACGGCCCAGAAATAGGTGTCCCGAAGGGCTTCCTTTCGGGTCCAATCGCGTGTCGCCTGATGTTTCAGTGCTTTATTGCGGCTTTCAGGTTCACGTGGGCGCGACATGCAATAAGCGGCAAGCGGCAGAAGCGTGACCAGGATCAGTGCCGCCACGATCCAGCTTCCCCGCCAGCCAATAGCAGCGCTTAAAGCAACAAAGGAGATCGGCAGAATGGCTTCACTCACCTGGTGACCGGCAGAGGATACGGCCACGGCTTTCCCGCGGTTGGCATCGAACCAGCGCCCGATTGCCGTGAGCGCCACATTGGTCATCATACCCTGGCCGAAGAGGCGTAGGCCGTAGATTGCGATGAAGAGCAGGAACCAAGATGAAACGCTCGCCATCAGGATGCAGAAGAGCGCGAGACCGAGAAAGACGGTTATTACCATTGCGCGCAGGCTGACGAGATCGATCAGCCGCCCGAAAAATGGCAACGTTGCCGCGCTCATCAGCGTGGCGGCCATATAGAGACCGCCGAAATCGCCGTGGCTCAATTCGTATTCACGGCGGATTTCGCCCGAGAACAGGGAAATGAAGAAGGTCTGGCCGAAACTGGATAGAAAGGTCAGCAGGAAGCCGCCGAGTATCCAGGGCCAATTGCGGACGATAAAGCCAAACAGGATCATGTGGCCTTAGTGGAAGGCAAATGCGTCCATTGCAAGCACGGCGAATTCCGTAGACTTGTGAAGTCTTTCACCTGACCCTTTCGTTGATGCGCCGAGGGCCACAAAGAAAGGCAGAAGGTGTTCAGGTGTCGGGTGATTTTGAACGGCAAAAGGTGCTCTCGCGAAAACGTCTAGAAGGCTTCCAACATCGCCTTCGTCGACTTTTTCGCTCATCCAATCGGCGAACTGCCGTGCCCATTCCACTTCTTCGTCTTCGCGATTGTGCAAAAGTCCCTCACGCGAAAACAGCGCGCTAAGGTTATGAGTCAGCGCTCCCGTCCCAATAATGAGAACATTCTCGTCCACAAGCGGGCGAAGGGCGTGTCCGATTGCGTAATGGTGAGCGGCATTGAGGTGTGGCTGGACGGATAATTGCACAACCGGAATGTCTGCCTGCGGATATAAGAGTGATAACGGTACCCAAGTGCCATGATCGAACCCTCGTTTCTCAATCGTATCGTGGTCGATGCCAGCTTCTGACAGCAGTGCAG
>JBCDCZ010000378.1:0-3729 GCA_039180865.1 Pseudomonadota bacterium
CATGTAGTTGTACACGGACAGCATGTATGAACGAAGGCCCTGATCGATATCGGCGCGGGCCTCTGCGCCGTATTGGACGCGCTGAGCGCGAGGATCATAGTCAGCCATCAAAGTTCCCTTGTGTGATGATCAAACCAAACTGTTCGGGGGATTTGTCACGCAATTGTGCATAGCCCCCACATGGTTGAATATGGTGGTGTTGCGTCAATTTTGCAAGCTCAAAACCTGTGGCAATTAGTCAAGAATACTAATGTCCGAGGATTGTGCTTTCCACGCTTAAAGTTCTCTTAAAATCGGCGCTGCTTTTTGCCCCAGGATCCGCCATGTACCGATCATGCCGAGGCCAACACAGAGTGCGAGCGCGATAGCGGTGGCGCTGAAGGCGGCGCTCGGAACAAACGTAAATGTCCCGTCCATAACGTTTTCGATCACGAACCATGATGCGGCTGTGCCTGCAAGAATGCCGAAAACTGCGGTGATCATTCCAAGCGTCGCGAATTGGATGAGGTGGGATTTGATCAACTCGCCACGTGTTGCGCCAAGCGTCTTCAAGACAACCGCGTCATAGATCTGATTTCTGTGGCCTGCCGCCAGAGCGCCGGCAAGAACGAGAATAGCGGCAAGCAGCGTTACGGCCGATGCGCCTCTGATTGCCCAGGCGAGCTGACCGACAACGCCTGCGACGCGTTCAAGCGCGTCCTTCACCCGTACTGTGGTGACCGTTGGAAAATCCTCAGACACAGACCGCATCAACGCAAATTCCCGTTCCGGCGCAGCCTGGCCGTCAAGTGTCAGAGTGGCGAGATGGGCGTGCGGAGCGCCGCGGAATGTGTTCGGGGAAAAGACCATGACGAAGTTAATGGCAAGAGACTGCCATTCGATTTTGCGCTTACTTGCGACAGTCGCTTCAATTTCTCGCCCGAGCACGTTCACAATAATCGTATCACCGACTTTCAAACCGAAATCACGCGCGACTTCTTCATCGAAAGAAACAAGGGGAGGTCCATTATAGTCCGCATCCCACCACTCACCTTCGACGACAACTGAGTTCTCGGGAATGTTGATGGCGTATGTGATCCCGCGGTCGCCCCGAAGCGCCCATTGGCTTCCCGGCGCCGCCTTAACGTCTTCTGCCCGCTTGCCAGCGATCTCCACGAAAAAGCCACGCATCATAGGGACGCGTTCGATGACGGCATCCGGTTCATTAGCCTTTAGCGCACTTTCGAATCCGTCAATCTCGTGGTTCTGGATATCAACGAAGAAGAAATTAGGAGCCTCATCGGCCAGCGATGAGGTGAGCTGGTTGCGCAAATTATGATCGATCAGCGCGATTGTGACGATCAGTGTGAGACCGAGGCCGAGCGACAACACTACTGAGGGCGTAATGGCCCCTGGGCGGTGAATGTTGCCGATAGCAAGCCTGGCGGCCGTGGACCGCATATGCGGCAGGCGTTTTGCCCCGGCCATGATTGCAAGCGCGATCAATCGCAATACAAAGAAGGCAGCGATCGTGCCGCCAACAAAATAGGCGGCAACGGCTTGATTGTCAGACAGGCCGATTGCGAGCGCAAAGAGGGTTGCAATCAACACGGCGAGGGTCACGAGATAAACCGGACGCGGTAATCTGCGGACGCGTTCCTGGTCGCGAAACAGAGCGGTTGGGGGAATGTCGCGCGCACGGGCGAGCGGCCAAAGCGCGAAGACGAGCGCCATCAGATATCCATAGATTGCCGCGAGCAGAAGTGCGCCTGTATGGATCGACGTCTCAAGCGGTATCGGAAGAACGCCGACCAGCATTGCGCCAGCCAGGGGCGGCACGAATGACCCGGCAATGAGACCAACGATGACAGCAATCGTCGCAATCATCAGGATCTGTATGATGTAGACGGCAAACACAAAACTCCCGGTCGCACCGATGCTTTTAAAGGTCGCGATCACTTCCCGCTTCTGGTCCAGATAGGCGTTGACCGCATTAGCAACGCCAACGCCGCCGACGATCAAAGCTGTGAGACCGACGAGAGTCAGGAATTGAGCGAAACGTTCGATGTTGCGCGAGAGACCCGGAGAGGCGTTGTCGCGGGCCCGAATCTGCCATCCGGCGGCAGGAAAATCGCTTTCGGAGGCCGCGCGGATCGCTGAAATGTCCGCTTTTGTCGGGTTGCCCTCGAGGCGGATCTTGTAATGCCACCGCACGAGACTGCCGGGCTGGACCAGACCCGAAGCCTTTAGCGCTTCGTTGGAAATCATCAGCCGGGGTCCAAAGCCGACACCACTTGAGAGCCGGTCCGGTTCGTTGGCGATGACGCCGGTGACCCGAATGCGGGATTTTCCGATCGTGATCTCGTCACCAATCTTGAGATTGAGACGTGCGAGAAAACCGGCTTCAACGACGCCGCCATATGTTCCAGTCTCATCGATCGCAAGGCGATCATGAAGCGCGCTGCCATCTTCCAATGTGAGCGATCCATAAAGCGGGTAGGGGGCATCGACCCCTTTCAGCTCGGTGAGCGCTTGGTCGGACCCATCGGGAAGCCGCGCCATGGCGCGCATGGTCGCGTTAACGCTCACGTCGCCCAAGCTTTCGAGATGGGCAAGCTCTGGCGGTTCCGCCTCACGGTGGATGAGCGTATAGCGAACATCTCCGCCGAGAATGCTTTGCCCCTCTGAAGCAATGCTATTGACCAGCGACGAGGAAAGCGCGTTCACACCTGCAATGGCTGTCACACCGAGCGCGAGGCACCCAAGGAAAATTACGAACCCGCGGACGCCCGCCCGCATTTCCCGCCGCGCGAAACGTGTTGCGAGCAAAAGCGTTTCCAGAATGGAGCGTTCCGGCAGAGGGTTTGTCGGCCGATGAGCGGTTTGGTCGAAATCTATGGTTGTCATTCGGCGGCTCCAGCTGCCGACTTAACCCTTTCGATTCTCGAAAGCAGCGATGGTCCATCGTGCTTGCCGGTGCTTTCAATCTCACCGTTTCTGATCTCGATAGCCCGCCCGCAACGTCCTGCAAGTGTGATATCGTGGGTCACCAAAAGGAGCGTCATTGCACGCTCTTTTTGAAGCCTGAACAAGAGGTCTGCGATTTCTTCGCCGGTATCGGCATCAAGATTGCCGGTCGGCTCATCGGCGATCAACACATCTGGGCGGGCGACAAGGGCGCGGGCGATGGCAACGCGTTGCTGTTCGCCTCCAGAGAGTTCGCCAGGATAATGGCTGAGCCGATCTTTCAGCCCAACAGCAGTCAGCTCGCTTGCAGCGCGCTCAAACGCATCCCGTACGCCAGCAAGTTCAAGCGGTACGGCCACATTTTCAAGTGCCGTCATGTTCGCAATCAAATGGAACGACTGAAAGACAATCCCTACATGGCGTCCGCGAAAGCGCGCGAGATTGTCTTCGGTCAGCGCGCTCAAATTGTGCCCGGCAACCCGTACCAGCCCCCGATCGGCGCGTTCCAACCCGCTCATGACCATGAGAAGTGTGGACTTACCTGAACCGGATGGCCCGACAAGACCGACCGCTTCGCCGCGTGCGATTTCGAGGTCTACGCCTTTGAGTATGTGGACACGGGCGGCACCATCGCCGAGCGTGAGGTGAACATCTTTCAGTTCAATCATTGCGTCGGTCACCGGTTCGGTTGCCGAAATTGCGTCATCCTGCACGTTCATTTTCCTCAAAGCCGACTATATTAGCGCGGGGGCTTTCCGCTTCGTGTGGCTGAATATGGGTTAG
>JBCDCZ010000379.1:0-3717 GCA_039180865.1 Pseudomonadota bacterium
ACCACATAGCTCTTCGTTCCGCGCACGCCTGGAAGCACGTAAAGCTGCGCCATAAACGCTTCGAGCGACTGGGCGCTCGACGTGCGGACTTTCATGATGACGCAGGTATCGCCCGCAACCGAATGGATCTCCTCAACCTCCGGAAAGCGCTCCAGTGCCATCATGCGCTTGCTCTTGCCCCAACCGTCGGCATCGACATGAACAAAGGCGAGGAAGGGCTTTCCCGCGGCCGCCCCGTCAATCTTAGCTGAGATACCGGAAAGCGCACCGCTGGCCTTGAGACGCTTGACCCGTTCGTGGATGGCGGGGGCAGATAGCCCCACCTCGGCGCCGATCTCCGCATAGGTCGCACGGCCATTTTCCGCCATTGCACTTAAGATCCTTCGGTCAAAAGCATCCAAGGGACGCGGTGCCTTGATGGTTTGCTGAGGATCTTCTGTTTTTTCGATCATTCATCCATTTCCGATTTGAACGCCTGATTTCTTTGATAATATTTTAAAAACACAAAAGGATCTTCATCATGCAAGAGCGTATCGTCAACCCAAGGGATGGCATCTATCGGACGACACCGGATTATGTGCACGCGCTGGAAGTCAGCGGGGTAACGCGCCAGCTTTATGTGAGCGGTACGATCGGCCTTCAAGCTGACGGTACCGCTCCGAAAGATCTCGACGACCAATTACGGCTCATTTGGTCGAACATCAGACGCATACTCAAAGACGCTGACATGACGACCGACAACATCGTCCGCGTCACGAGCTATCTCACCGATGCAAGCTTCACCGAGCGCAATCAGGATGCAAGGCTCAAGGCGCTTGGCAACCGTCGGGTTCCGGCAACAGCGATAGTGGTCGAAACGCTCGATCCATCCTGGCTCGTTGAGATCGAGGTAATCGCGGTCGGGTGAGGATGCGAAACCGGAAATCATCACCATATTTGATCTTGTCTGACCCACCCGAAATCCCGTGAAGCATAAGTCAGCATGAAATAGTCAATGAAGATCTCTTCAAGGAACAAGCTCAAAGGATGGTGAGAAAAAGCGGTTACAGTGATGAGGACCGTGTCCCGGGGGAACACCTCTCCGAAGATCGGGGCCGCCCGTTTGCTTTGTGTCGGATGTCTATC
Source organism: Pseudomonadota bacterium (assembly GCA_039180865.1). Lineage (GTDB taxonomy): Bacteria > Pseudomonadota > Alphaproteobacteria > Rhizobiales > JACESI01 > JBCDCU01. The sequence goes on from JBCDCZ010000379.1 coordinate 1,126, forward strand.
GTGGCGGTACTTGCATCTCTTTCACTATTTGCCGTCATGCCCCGCCTAGCCCATGCGTGTAGCGGGCCGCAATTGCCTCTTCCAATTCCAGTGTATGGCATACCCTGGCTCGTCGTTTATTTTATCCTATCCGTACATCTCTATTTCCGAGGGGTTTCGAATAGAGGCTTCTTCGCGCTGCAGATTGGATTCTTGACCCTTATCGCATTGGTCTTTGCCTTCTCCCCTCCAGACGCTTCATGCCTTCGAACCATGCATTATCGATACATCTGGGCGCTTAATATTGGATATGCCCTGACATGCGCTCTGGGCATCGGCCTGTTATTATTGAAAGCGCGAAAGGCGAAAAAGAGACCGGAATAATCCAGCCTTCGCTCATTCCCACTGACTATTATCGTTCCCTGAGAGCACCCCCACGCGGTCCATTGCGCAGTGATAGTGTCTGGCGCCTTTCTACGCGTCGCCATGACAAACGACGATCCGGCATAAATGCATCACCGGGAGCCATCCTGCCGCATCTCACAAATATCTATGGACATGAAACCGGGCGGTTACTAAAAAAGAGGCTGGGATTTCAAACAAATCAGTATTGAGCCCACCAATGCTCTAGCCAGGCGCCGCCCCCATCGCTCAGCCACGAAGCAGACCACTTCCGCAACGACGCTGTGAGCTGAACAATGGCTGAAGTACCTTTAAGACCGCCAGGCAAAGGACTCCTTGAAACATTCACAAATGAACTTCCCAACCTTCGCCGGTTCTTTAAAAGGCGAACGGGATGCGCATTCACAAGTGACGATCTCGCACAGGATGCCTGGATCAAACTCGCGCGGAATGCGGAGCGGGCCGAGCACGCTCCTGGCCCTTACCTCTGGCGGATCGCCACCAGTTTGGTGACGGATTATCAAAGGGCACTCGGCCGCAGACAGCACTTTGAATCCAATGAATCGCCTCTCAGTGTTGCCGATGCCAACGGGACGCCCGAAGACCATGTGCTCGCAACAAGCGAATTGGCACGACTGGAGCGGACATTGAGCGAATTACCGGAGCGCCGGCGCGCGATTTTCGTTGCTGCATCGGTTCAAGGCGAGAGTACGGAAAGCCTTGCAAAACGTTTTGGCGTGTCGAGACGGATGATCCAGATCGAGATCCAACGCGCCTTCCAGCATTGCGCACGCGCAGTTGACCGATAAAATCCCGATCTATCCTTTCGCATGTTAGTCCATTAATCGTCTTCGATAGTATGACCGACGGCGACCCACCCAAAAAAGACCCGCATCAATCAGACGATGACCTGCGCAGGCAGGCGCAAGATTATGTTGCGCTAGAAGCAGTCGAGACGCTTTCTAAAGCGGACAAGGAGCGGATTCTTGAATGGCGTTCAAAAAGTGACCGCCACGAGCGCGCCTATCAGCAGGCCGTGGAGGCCTGGCAACGGGTCGTTGCTGGAACCGCGCGTTTGCAGGCAGGATCGCAACCAAACCCGGCGCAAGAGCGAAACCTCGCCTCTCTGACAACCAGACGTGGACTTATTTTTGGAGCGAGCGGGACCATAGCCGGTATCGCCGCTTTTCAAGGAGCGGTGGCGCTTGGCATTCTGCCGGGTCTTGATGCACTCCTTGCCGATTACGCAACCAAGGTCGGCGAGCAGAGTACTGTCTCCCTCGAGCCCGGTATCGATGTCGCGCTCGATGCTGGAACAATCCTTGACAGAATCGGGCCGCAGTCAGTCAACCTTACAGCCGGTGCTGCAGTCTTTACGGTTGGAGCGCGGCCCGGTGTAGAGCGGTTTGCGGTCATGGCGGGCCCGGCGACGATAACGGCAAGAAAAGCCGTCTTTGAAATCCATCACGCCAATGAAGCGGTCGATATCGCGTGTATTGAGGGTGAGGCGAGCATTGCGGCGGTTGAAACCCGTACCCTTGCAGCCGGACAGAAGACCCGGTGCTGGCGGGATCGTGTGGAAGACCCCGTTTCGGTCGCACCTGATCGGATCGCTCTGTGGCGGGACGGTTTTCTTGTCGTTCAGGATAAGACCCTTTCCGAGGTTATTGCCGATCTTAACCGTCACCGGCGGGGACGGATCATTCTGATCGATCGTTCCGTTGCAAACCGGAGGATCGGCGGGACATTCAATCTTCGACAACCCAATGCGCTTCTGCCCCTTTTACTCAGCCTGATTTCCTTGCCGCATCGGGAATTGCCAGGCGGTATCGTTCTGGTCGGTTGATTTTTTTCAAGCTTTCGTTTCGCCAATCCGCACTTCCGGCGTCTTCACCCATAGGGACACTGTTTTAACGCGCAGAGTAATGGGGTTGTTATCAATGAAATGTCGGAAATATGCGCTTGCGCGAGCGGGGGCAGCGCTTGGAATTGCTGCAGCTATTCAAACCTTTCCACTTGACTTGGATGAACTGGGTTATGCATTCGCCCAGCAGGATCAACGGCAATATTCTATTCCTGGTGGTAGTCTTGCCGAAGCATTGAACACGTTCGGTGTTCAGTCGGGGATCGGGGTCGGTTACGACATTGGTACCGTGCGCGGGCTGACGACACCGGGTTTAAGCGGAACATTCTCAGATCAGGAAGCGCTCA
>JBCDCZ010000380.1:0-3678 GCA_039180865.1 Pseudomonadota bacterium
GCAGCGTCCAAGAGTCTGACGGGTTCTCCGCAATACGCATGGCCTGATGAGCGCGCTCTTACTGTGCGGCCCGCTCAGCCCAGCCAGCGAAGATCTTTTCGAGAAGCACGACGATGTAGAAGAGAAAGATGCCAAGGACGGCGAGCGCGATCAAAACGGCGAACATCAGCGGATAATCGGCGCTGATCTTGCCACTGTCGAACAGGAAGCCAAGGCCCCTTCCGTGCGGCTGAATGATCTCGACCAGATTGGTCCCGATGAAGGCAAGCGTGACGGCCACTTTCAGAGCTCCGAAGAATTCCGGTAGGGTTTTTGGAAGCGCGATCTTCCAGAAAATCGTCCAGCGGCTTGCCCCGAGCGAGCGGAGAATGTCGCTATATTCCGGCTCCAAAGTCGAAAGCCCGATGGATACCGAAACCGCAATCGGGAAGAACGAAATCATGAATGCCATCAGGATCGTGTTGAAATCATCGAGCCCGACGAAAATGAGCGCGATCACCGGCACAACGGTCGCTTTCGGGACCGCGTTGAAACCGACCAGAAGCGGATAAAGCCCTTCGCGGATGGTTCTGGAAAAGCCCATCATCATGCCGAGGAGGACACCGACAAAGATCGCGATCATAAGACCTGCGACGGTCCGCCATAACGTCTGCCAGCCATATTCCAGGAACAGATAGCGGAACTTCCAGAAGGCCGGGCCAATATCGGATGGCGAAGCCATTTTGAAATTCGGCCAGCCATTGAACCAGACAAGCCATTCCCAGAAGGCGAGGAAAAGAAGGATCGCAACGAGCGGAATGCCGATTTGGCGCGCGAGGCTACGGTTCATTGCGTCCCCCTTCCCTCATTCGCCTTGTGCCTCACGGCCTTGCGCGATCTGGATCTGGCGCCTCAGCTCGGCAAGAAGCTTGGTTGGCTCCGGCGCATAAAGATCTTCAATCGTCCTGTCTTCCGGAAGCGGCGACGGCGCACTGAACTGACAGGTTGCCGGACGGCCCGACAAGACCACGATCTCATCAGCCAGAAACACGCATTCGCGCAGATCGTGGGTGATCAAGAGCGTCGTCACCTTCTCGCGCATGCGGATATCATGCATGATCTGCCAGAGGTCTTCGCGGGTGAAGGCATCGAGCGCGCCGAACGGCTCATCAAGGATCAGGACTTCGGGCCGGTGGACGAGCGCCCGGCAGAGCGAGGCGCGCTGGCGCATGCCGCCGGAGAGTTCCGATGGTTTCTTGTCTTCGAAACCCTCAAGCCCAACCATGGACAACAGCTCACGACCCCGCGCCTCCTGCTCTTTCTTGCTGAGATCATTCGGCACGATTTCAAGCGGCAGAAGGACATTGCTAAGGATCGTGCGCCACTCCAAGAGGACCGGGTTTTGAAATGCCATACCGACCGTGGAACGGGGCGAAACGACCCGCTCTCCGTGGAGTTTGACGACGCCCTCATCGGGAATCATCAAACCAGCGACAAGGCGGGTTAGTGTCGATTTCCCACAACCGGACGGGCCGACAATTGCGGTGAAGGATCCGGGATCCATTTGAAGCGAGAGGCCATTTAATACAGGCAGTTCTCCCCCCGCCGTCTTATAGGCGTGGGTGACGCTCTCAAGCTCGATCTGGAAAGGATGGGCCGTCAAAGGCGGCTCTCTCAAAGGGAGGCTGAATGGGAAGAACGGCCCTCCCCCCTAACGGGGGAGGAACCGGGATTAGTTGATTTTCAAACTGCCATCTTTGGGCAAGTAAGACGTATCGAAATAGAGGTTCGCATCCGGCTCATTCTGGAGCTCGAAATTGGTTTTAAGCTGCTCAAGTGCCTCGGCAAAACGGACCGGATCGATGGCACCCATGCCGTTTTCCTTGACGTAATCGGTCATGACATTGGCATCGATCGCAAGCTGCAAACGGCGGGTTTCAAGCGCTGAATCGGCTGCGGGGTTACGCTTGATGAGAGACGTGACTGCCCCTTCCGGATCAGCAATCGCATCCTTCCAACCTTTGGCAATCCCTGTGAGGAAACCGGTGATAACTGCCGGATTTTCTTTCGCATAATCGGTGTTTACGATGATCGCGTTTCCGTAGAGTTTCAAACCGTGATCGGCCATCAGGATCGTCGAAATATCATCTTCCGGAACACCGATCCGCACAAGGTTCAAAAAGCTTGAGAAGGAAAAACCGGTGACAGCATCCACTTTCCCTTCCGCCAGAAGCGGTTCGCGGGTCGGAAAGCCGACAGGCTCAATCTTGATCTTGGCTGTGTCGAGATTGTTGGAAGCAGCAAAAGCCTTGAATTGCGCCCAGGCACCATCGGGCGGCGGCGCACCGAGCGTGCGGCCTTCGAGATCCTTCGGTGCGGATACACCAAGCGATTTGCGGCCGACGATGGCGAAGGGCGGTTTGTCATAGACCATCATAACGGCGGTTACCGGCGCGCCCGGATTCTGGTCGAGGAACTTCACAAGCGAGTTGATGTCGGCAAAACCCACTGGAAAGGCACCGGTTGCAACTTTCGGGATTGCGTCAAGCGAGCCCTTACCCGCCGTTACATCCACGGAAAGTCCGGCCTCTTTGAAATAGCCCTTGTCGATTGCAACGAAATAAGGCGCGCTCGGCCCTTCGAATTTCCAGTCCAGCGCGAACGGCACTTTCGTTTCCGCCTGCGCGGCGGTGACAAACCCCGTCGCGGCTCCCGTTAGTGTCAGGGTTAGGGCAAGAGCTGTCTTGGCAGCGATCGTCTTCAGCATGAACCTCTCCGGAGACCTAATTGATATCCCTTACACAATGCGATGGGGCATCGGCCTGTCAAGACTGATCGGGTTGGTTTCGGATGTGTTTTCGTGTGTGGCGCTGCGGCGGGGCCTGAGACTGCCCAAAGCTTGGGCGAATGGGCGAGAATTGGGCGGGTTGGCCGAAGCGGTGCGGTTCGGTCTCCCTCGGATCAGTGCTGAGCCAAAACCGGAGCTTCCTGTGCGCTATCTGGTTCCACCTCCCCCACTCCCGCCTCGAGCGGCGGGAAGTCGTCCGGGGTGATCGTTTCCTTCTCAAGTAAGAGCCGGGCGCCTTCGTTCAGCGTCGGGCGGATCGCAGTCAGAATATCGGTTGCCTTCTGATAGGCTTCGTCGATGAGCGCCCTCACGGCGAGATCGACCTCGCGCGCGGTGGCTTCCGAATAATCCTTCTTGGAAAAGGCGAGCGCATTGTCGCCGAGATAGCTCGCGCGCTGTTCCTCCAGAACCGCCTGGCCGAGTTCATCCGTCATACCAAACCGCATGACAATCTGGCGGGAGATATCCGTGACCTTGGTGAGATCGTCCGACGCGCCGGTTGAAATATCGCCAAACGTAATCTCTTCCGCTGCGCGGCCAGCGAGGAGCACCACCATGCGGTTTTTGAGTTCGTCAAGCGTGATCACAAAGCGGTCTTCCGTCGGGCGCTGCAATGTATAGCCGAGCGCACCGATGGAGCGCGGAATGATCGAGACTTTATGGACCGCGTCGGACCCCGGTGTCCGGGCCGCCGCCAGAGCGTGGCCCATTTCGTGATAGGCGACCCGCTTGCGCTCTTGCAGGTTGAGCAGCCGTCCGGGCCGCTCGGACCCCGCCACAATCCGCTCCACGGCCTGGGTGAAGTCCTCCATGGTCACAAGATCCGCATCGCGGCGCGTTGCCATGATCGC
>JBCDCZ010000381.1:0-3674 GCA_039180865.1 Pseudomonadota bacterium
AAAAGCTTCGCCTCCGCCGAAATGGCGGAATTCGCCGGCTGAAGCGGTGTTTGCTGTGACGGGAACTGCAACGAGGGCTGCAGCAAGCGTCGTTTTGATGATGGCGTTGAACATGTTTGGTCTCCCTGTTGTGTCTGCCCTATTTCGTGTCTTGCACTCATGGGTCGCGACGACAGGCGGAAAGGTTCAAACCTGTTCAGCAAAAATTCAGAAAAACCCTTTTTGTGTAGAGAAGGAGTGCCGGATGAGACTCTGAAGGCAGCTTTTTGCGTGAAGCGCTTTTGGCCGGGCGGTTTCATCGCACAATTGCCAATTGACCGCTCAACGGGCATCGCTTATTTCGAAGACCGGCTCTGACATGCTGGTCCTTTGGTTGTGAGCGCGATGGACCGGTATCGCAGAAGAAGGAAAGCTTAGATGGTAGCCCGCATATTCGTTCCAGCAAAAACTGCCATGCAATCCGGTCGCGGCAAAAATGACGAGTGGATCTTGGAATATGAGCCGGAAGCTCCGCGCGGCCGCGATCCGTTAATGGGCTATACGTCGTCGAGCGACATGAAAAGCCAGATCCGCCTCTCCTTCGATAGTCTTGAAGAGGCCGAAAGCTATGCGGACCAGAACAATATCCAATATGTTGTGGTGAAGCCGAAAACCCGGAAGATCCGTCGCGTCGCCTATGCGGATAACTTCAAATACGGGCGCCTGACGCCCTGGACACACTGACGGCATTTCAAAGGCCGATTTCCAGAAAACATCGAAGTTGGGAATGCGTGGTTTTGCCTTGGCATCCGCTTGCTCTTTGCATTAGAACACGACACCAAGCGGTCCCGTAGCTCAGCTGGATAGAGCAGATGACTTCTAATCATCAGGTCGAGGGTTCGAATCCTTCCGGGATCGCCAAATTTCCAAAAACTGGTCTAGAACGCGCATTGCCTGAACGCTGGTAAGAGATGCTGGTTGCGCTCACGAAACCTGCACGAAGATCCTGCCGTTTTCTTCCCTGACAGGATAGGTTTTGAGATCGACCGTCACCGGCGAGGACAAGGCTTTCCCCGTACAGATATCAAACCGGCCGCCATGAAGCGGGCACTCAATCACGCAGTCGATAACAAGACCTTCCTCAAGGCTCTGCTGTTCGTGGGTGCACAGAAGATCGGTCGCGAAAAAACCCTTCGCGGTTTTGTAGATCGCATAGGACTGACCGCCATGGTCCCAGGCAATCAGATCGTCGTCGTCAATGTCGTCGGTGGCGCAGGCGTCGATCCAGGTGCTCATCTGCGGTCTTCCTTTGTGAGATCCGGGTTCGGCTGACGTGATCAGCTGTGTGGTGACGTCCATTTGTCGAGCGCTTCGAGAAACTTTTCTTTCTCGCCCGGATGCATGCCGATATTGGTCGCGGGGTAGGGAAATTTGCCTGCTGAGACCTCCTGATGAAACGCACCAAGCGCCGCCACCCGTTCTTTATGGATCTGTTTATGCAGTCGACCGACATTGCCGAAGGCATGCGCGTGTTTCGGCGGTTTATCTTCTTCGCTTGCCTCGCCGCAGATATCGGCGACAAAAGAAAAGACCGAATCGCCCGCCATTCCTGAGCCAAGCGAGAAGGTCACGATACTGGTCTTGTCGTTAACGGCCTCGAGGATTTCCTCGGCGATGCATTCCGCCTCAACGGCGAAAACGCCGACATCTTCCATGCGCTTCAGCGTCTGCCAAATCTGCATCGCTTCATCAGCCTTGCGGCCAAAGGCGCGCAGACCGCCACAATAATGACTGAAGGTCGGGATGAGGCCGATATGGCTTTGTACGGGGATCCCTTCGCGGGCCATCCGCTCCATCACGTCGAATGATCTCAGCGTGTAATACATGTCCGCGCCACGGCGCATCGCTTCGAAAGCATGGGCAACGATTTCATCATCTGATCCGAACTGTGCCCAAGAGGACCCCGCACCGGTGAAATGGGCCGGAGCCAGTTCGCGCACATCTTCCATCTGGTCCGTACCAACGACGAAAAGATCAATCCCGGCCTCAACGCACGCAACGATCTGGTCGCGGTCGGCGGGATTGGCCATTGAGAGCCTGCGGCCGGAGCCCTTCAGCGCTTTGAGATCGGCGACCGTGAAGTTGCGTTCTGCCGGATTGCGGCTGAAATCGTAAATGCGTTTCATCTTACATCGTCCTTTGGGCAATCCGCTTCACGGGCCCCCCGTCCGTGATCATGTGCGGCGCCTGCCGGATCGTCGGCGCTTTCGTCGAGAGGCCCAGGGATCGCCGCGCAACCACGACCAGAACTTCAAAATTCGTTCGGGTAAAGCCGCGATCCGGCTCCGGGACCTGATCCTTGATGGCGTCCGCGAGCTTCGGGAGCGCATGGAACGGGACTTGCGGGTAGAGGTGATGCTCCACGTGATTGTTCATGTTCATGTAGAGAAATCGTCCGAGCCAACCGGTCGAAAAGGACCGTGTGCTCTCCAGGATCGAGGGTGAATTTTCCTGAAGTTCCACATGTTGGATCAGTGTGAAGAGCAGCATGACGGGCGCACCCAGAATGCGCGGAATAATCAGGAACCAGAGGGGCCACCAGATGCCGAAAAGGGGGGTTAGCGCAATCAATGCATAGAGCGCGATCATGATCCGCGCATTGCGGGTCATTTTGGGAAACTCATGCTCCGGCGTGACCATCTGCATTGCGTCCGTATAGGTCCGTGTCGCCAGATGCCGGAAGACCTGCAGGTGGAACCTCAAAAGTGCAAATCCCGTGATTTCTGCGAACCATCCGCTGAATCCCATCGGCGTATCGAAGGGCATCTGGCTGTCCTTGCCGACATGCCAGGTATGGGTGTGGTGGTTGGTGTGGGTGTATCGCCGGTGCAGCGGCTCTTCCATGTAGATGAAAGACGTCACCCAGAGGACAGTCTCATTGAGCCAGCGTGTACGAAACGCCGTTCCATGGGCGCATTCATGGCTGAAGCTATAGGCAGGCACTGTGAGGAACACGCCCAGCACGAACATTGCAGGCCACACCCACAGCGTTCCGAGTGATTGCTGCACAAGGATCCCACTTATCAGCAGAGCGACACCCCATTGAGCCAGATAGATGAGGCCGGGTCTGTCGGAGCGGGCGGCAATCGCCTTCAGTATCTTTTTGTCAAGCTTCACGCCTGACGAGGCGGCATTCGTCGGAACATAATCAGGCATGGTCTCAGCGCGCGTAATTGGCGCCTTCCTCGTCGAGGATCGCCTTCAATTCACTGAGGTGTCGGCCAGCCTGGCCGGGATAGGCTTCAATTTCACTCGCGGTTTTTTCTGCGATCTCGTCGCTGAGTACGCGCAGCGGTTTTCCTGTCTGAAGCGCGCGGATATAGGTCTCGGTTGCGCGTTCGAAATAATAAAGCCGGTTGAACGTATCCGCGACGCTCTCCCCGATTACGAGGACACCATGGTTTCCCATCACCATAACCTTGACCTTCGGGTCGCTGAGGAGCCCGGCGCAGCGCGTTCCTTCCTCTTCAAAGGCGAGCCCCGAATAGGCATCATCGACGACAACCCTGCCATAAAACATGGCCGTATTCTGGTCGATCGGAGGAAGAGTGCTGTCCGCGAGGCAGGCGAGGACGGTTGCATGGGTCGAATGAACATGCATCACGCAACGCGCATGGGGTACCAAACGGTGTATT
>JBCDCZ010000382.1:0-3667 GCA_039180865.1 Pseudomonadota bacterium
CGCCTTACCCATGGAAAGGCCAACCTTCGACGCGACCACGACCTCGTCGCGCGGCACACCTTTCAGAGCACGACCTAGGATGACTTCGCTCTCGCCAGCACTGTAGAAATCCGCCGTATCGAAGAAATTGATCCCCTGATAGAGCGCTTCCTTAATGAACGGGATCGATGCCCTTTCGTCGATTACCCAGGGATGCACGGACCACCCGGGGGTTCCGTAGCTCATGCAACCAAAACACAGTTTCGAGACATTAAGGCCGGTGTTTCCTAACCGCACATAGTCCATTCGCCCCTCCCGTACACAGACAAACCAGCCGCAAGTAAAGTCTGAAAGCGCAAGGGTCGGCAAGCCCAACGCATACCCGCAAAAAACCGTCCCGAACTAATTTTCGAAATTTTTCAAAATTTCTTTGAACCAATTCGAATGGTCCCGCGACCCATGGATGAACGGGCGCTGAGACGCAAACAGCGAAAGAGCAAGAGATCGGCCCCGATCGAAGACAATGAAAACAAACCAAACACATCTTAAGGAAGGGTCAGATCATGAAAACAGTAGCAATCACAGCAGCAGCACTCATTTTTGCAATCACCGCACAATCAGCCCAGGCTGGACCATTCGGCGCAAACGCTGCACTCACCAAAGTTGATGCCGGTCAGTCCATCGTCAAAGTTTTCGGCAAACGCTGCAAATACATGGATGCAGACGGTTACATCTATAAAGCACCCTGCCCGCGCGGTATGCGTAAGGGTAGCCGCGGCAAGCGTGCAGGTATTGGCGCAGGCATCGGTGCCGGTCTTGGTGCAGCTCTCGGCTTCGCACTTGGCGGCTCTGGCAAAACGGCAGCCTTCGGCGCACTCGCAGGTGCCGCGGCAGGTTCACTCGGTGGCGCCGCATCCGTCCGCAAATGCTGGTACGAGAACGAATATGGTGAAGCTGTAAAAGCAGCCTGCAACCAGTAAGGACAAACAATCCATCACTTCTAACCGGACCATCGATCGCAATGCGATCGGTGGTCTTTCCGCGGGTTACTGCAGCAAACTACGAATAGTACTAGGTACCGGTAACCACATCCGCATGCTAATGCGCGACATTATGACTGAAGGGTCCGTTCAGGTGCAATTCAGGCAACACGCGCAAAATGTGATAAAGTAACTCTAACCCAACAGGGATAAGGAGAGCGTCGAATGAAACGTATTATGACAATTCTCGCAGCAGGTGGCCTTGCGCTCGCCGCACAGACCGCTTCTGCCGGTAGCCTTCCAGGCGCCGCCGCCTTTAAAGATCATGCCGCTTCTTCGGCGATCGTCCATGTCCATAAAAAACGCTGCAAATTCTGGGATTCTGACGGATACACCTATAAAGACCACTGCCCGCATGGCGTCAAAAAGGGTGACCGTAAAAAACGCGCTGGTATCGGCGCTGGTGTTGGCGCGGCAACCGGCGCAATCATCGGAGGCATTTTCGGTGGCGGCCGTGGTGCTGCGATTGGCGCGGGCGCCGGTGCGGCAGCTGGCGCGCTAGGTGGCGCAGCCTCTGTTCGTAAATGCTGGTACCGTGATGAGTATGGGCGCAAGGTCCGCATTCGCTGCCGCCAGTAGCCAAAAGATACCCCTGAATGACAAAACCGCCGGTCAGTGACCGGCGGTTTTTTGTTTTTTGAGGATGGCGACTATTTGCGGTTTCTTCGAGCCCGGAAGAAGCTGTCGAGATCACCCTCGATCCCTATATCGCGCAATTCATGCCGGGTAAGACCACTCAGTTCGTTGTATGTGCGCTGACGTTCCAGCCAGCCTTTGATCGTTGACAATAACGACATCGGTATCTCCTAAGATGTTTGATAGCCGCAGGCGGGGGACAAACCCGGTCAAAGCAAAAGCGCGTTCGCATCAAACCGTCTTGTTGTTTTTCTTGTCTGCCTCGTCGCCGCCGCGGCGTGTGGAGGTGAGATAATGATCCGGCTGTCGCAATACCAATGACGAAAGCTCAATGGCGCTATGCGATTTCTGCAATCACATTCGTACACAAATAGATCTTTCCCATGCCAAAACTGATGAACAATCGATGACACGGGACGCGCTTAAAGCTATTCACAATCCGACAACGCAACCGATGGTCCAGTGCAGTGCTCACTGCCGATCGGGCGCTCAAAAGACAAGGGACTGGGATTGGCCCGTACTGTTCAAGGTTCAAAAATCATCGTGACCGGTGCGACCGATGGCATCGGCAAGGCGGCCGCCATCGCGCTCAAAGAACGCGGCGCATATGTGCTCGCCGTTGGTCGCAGATCGCCAAAAAGAAGCGGTCTCCCCCGCACACTCGCCTATTGCGAGGCTGATTTATCCGAAGCAGGTTTTCTGGAAACGATAATGGCAAAGCTGGAAAGCCTCGGCTGGAATCAACTGGATCATCTGGTTCATAATGCAGCGACTGGGTATGTCGGCCATTTCAAGGAAGAACCGGCGGACCACATGACAACGCAGATTACCGTCAACCTGACAGCACCAATGGTTCTGACGAACGGTCTTGCAGGCCATCTTGAACGTGCGTCCGGATCTGTCCTCTTCGTGGGCTCGACGGCAAGCTGGCGTGGCACACCGCATTATGCGCTTTATACGGCAACTAAGTCAGGTCTTACCGATTTTGCTCGCAACCTTCGCACGGAATGGAAGGGGCGGATCCACGTTCAGGAAGTCATTCCAGGTCCGACACGGACAAGCTTTCATCGGAAATCCGGACTTCTCAACCCGCCGCTTGCCTCCTTGTACATGACAGCTGACGAGGTTGCGCAAGGCATTGTAAAAAGCCTTGAAACCGGGCGCGTAAAGAAACGCTATCCGGCCTCCGCACTGATTTTTCATGCGATCAAACGCAGCGTTCTTGGCCAGCAAAATAGCGGAGAAAGCGCATGAATGTCCTCGTAACAGGCGCGGCATCGGGACTTGGCGAGGCACTGGCACGCCGGGCACAAGCGCGCTCAAGGCATGTCATCGGCCTCGATCGAGCGTGGCCTGGGGGTGACCGACCGGATGATAAGATCATTCGCCTCACCCGCGATCTCGCGGATCTGAAGCCGGAAGATCCGATCACGGACATTCTGGAACACGCCCCCTATGTGACGGTCATCCTGAATGCGGCCATCAGCGCAACCGGGCCTTTCGAGACAATCCCGGAAGAGGTTCATCGCCGTGTAACGGATGTGAATTTGACCGCGCCGGTTCTGATCATTAAGCGTTTGCTTGAAGCCAATGCCCTGCCACCTGGCGCAAGTATCGTTCTTGTTTCCTCGCTTTCAGTCCGGACCGGATATCCAGGGGCTGCATCCTACGCAGCGTCGAAAGCTGCCTTGGCGAGCCTCGGCACATCCATGCGGCGCTTGCTGAAGTGGGAAGGCATCCATGTCATGACCGTTTTCCCGGGGCCAATGCGGACCGCCCAGGCCGAACGTCACGCGCCGCCGGATGCCAAAGCGGAAAGCCGGATGGATCCCGATGCGGTGGCGCGCAACCTTTATTTTCAGCTGGACCGGCGCTTTGCGGAATTCGTTCCAGGCACGCAGAACCAATTGGTTTCAGCCTCCGCCAAACTGGCACCGGGTTTGTTTGACCGGATCATGCGCAAAATAATTTATGACAAGCTTGACCGGAGCGTATATTAACCGCCGCCGGAC
>JBCDCZ010000383.1:0-3627 GCA_039180865.1 Pseudomonadota bacterium
GGAACCCGAGCGGGAAGCTGCGCGCTGGCGGCGGACCCTGCAATTGAATGTCGTGATAACAATAGTACCGGTCTTCCGAGACATCCTTTCTGACTGTGAAGGCACTGTTCTTGCGGGTGATCTTGGCTTTCTCCCGAAACGACTGTCCGGGCCGAAACTGCGCGCTCATCGGATTGTCCCGCTTGGGATCGAAGACTATGCGGGCGTAAATCATCAAAAATGTCTTGATCAGGATGATGATGCTGTAGACGAACATCAGCCACGACAGCGTGCGATAGGTCAGAAAGACTGCGTTGATGGAAAACGTGGCGAGTGTTGTGATCTTCTCGCCAAGGCCGCTTACAATTCGCTGGGCTTCTGCGCTGAAATCGCCGCCGGTTGTTTGAATGCGCTGATCGGCTGCGCGCAAGTCTTGTTCCAATGAACTGATCGCCTTGCGGCGCGCATTTTGATAAGCGCTGTTTGCCATCGACTTGATGCCATTCGAGATATAGCAAAACACATCGAGGAACCCGCAAGGGTCTGTTTGCGTGCCCGGCAGGCGGCCTCGGGTCGCGCCTGCGAGTGAAGACGTAATTTCGCCCGGTGTCGCCGCTGATTGTTCCTGGATTTGCGCAGTCGTCGTTTCAATCCCGGAATTGATGACAGCCGCGTTCTCCGCAACTTTGACATCTGAAAAGGCGCGGAGCGCATCTTGGAGATTTGCGTTTTCAGGCATCTCCTGATCCGGAAGTTCCGCATAGAGTGCCTTGCTTGCCCGGTCATCCGCGATTGCGAAGATAAGTCCGTAAGCGACCAGAAAAACGGCGAAGATTACCGGCATGGGCCACCATAAGCGCAAGGTCTCCCAGGCGGTGTTTTTGATGTTCTGTTCCCTTACCTGGCGGAAGAGATCGCGGTTATCGTTCCAAGCCCGGTAGAGCACTCTTGATAGAACCAGTGCGAAAACGAAAATGATCGTCGAGACGAAGGTCGGTGCATAATTGTGATAGGCGAGGCTTAGCAGTGAAAATGCCGTCCCGACGTCAGGGACAAGGAATTCATGCAGGTGAAAAATCACCGCATCCAGAATGAGCAGGATCAGAAAAAACTTGAAGCTCGCCGAAAGGATATGGCCGAACCCGAGGAAGACAAAAACGGTGAGGACGAACAAGAGAAGGTAAGCGTAGTAATAACCGGATGTGAGCAACGTCCAGTCGGTGTTCGTATTGAAAAGAAAAATGAAACAGGAATAGGCAGCGAAAACCACAGGAATGAGAAGGGCCAGTTTGCGCAGTTTGATGACGATCAGCAACTGGGCAAAAGCGATGGCAGCAAAAATGCCCAAAGCCGGATGAATCGTCCATTTTTGATCGGCGAGGATGAGCGGGTAGACGTCGTTCCCGCCAAAAAAGGGCAGCAGATTTTGTCCGAAAATGACCGGAACCCAGGTTAGGAATAAAAATAACCAGAATATCTCGGTGAGTGCTTCCGAGCTTGCCCAAAAAGCCTTCAATCGCTTCACGAAAATTACCGCCTACAATACCGCCGCCTTTTAAAGTCATCCAGCAATTGCGGGGTTTAATCAAGGGGCGTGTAATTATGATGGAGGGTGTGTTTTCGCCGCGTTAGTGCGAGCGGTGCTTCTGAGTGTCAGAGTGCCGGCAAGGGAAGGGCGGTGTCGTCCTTGATCTGATCCATGACGATCTGGCTGTGCACCCGCCCGATGGAGGGATTGGGAAGGAGCACTTCCTGAATGAGCCGGTTGAGGGATGCAAGATCCTTGCAATAGATCCGGAAGATATAGTCGGCGTCCCCGGTGAGCGTCCAGGCCGCGACGATTTCAGGATGTCTTTTCGTCAATTGCTCAACCGCTTGATGGGTTTCTCCGGTCTGGGCGTCCGTCTGGATCTGGATAAAGGCCTGAACCGTGAGGCCGAGCTTTGCGGCATTGAGACGGGAAGGCGTCTTTTCGATATAGCCGTCCGCTTCCAAACGCTGGCGGCGTCTTCCAATTTGCGAGGCGGACATGCCAAGCCTTTCGGAAAGCTCCTGAGAAGAGGTCAGGCCGTCCAATTGGAGGGCTGCAAGAAGCTGGATATCTTTGGGATCTAACGTCATGATGCGGGAAAATAGCGCAAAACTCTATAAGTATGCAATCTGGGTGCGTAGTTTGGTGCTTTTTTGACTGTCTTTGCGCGCCATTTGCGTCACTGATTGCTTATCTTTTCTGTAAAAGGAGAGAGCTTATGGGCCCATTCCCGCATCACGCGCCGAAATCCGTCATTTCGAAAGAAAACCCCGCCGGGACCGATGGCTTCGAGTTTGTCGAATTCGCCCATCCAAATGCGGATCAGCTTCGCACGCTTTTTACGCAAATGGGTTTTACCCACACGGCGACCCATAAGACCAAGGATATCCAGCTCTGGCAGCAGGGCGACATCACCTATGTGCTGAACGATGAGGAAACAAGCTTCGCCCGGCGCTTTGTTGAAGAGCATGGGCCGTGCGCGCCGTCCATGGCATGGCGGGTCGTTGACGCTGAACATGCCTATCATCATGCGGTTGAACACGGCGCGACGCCTTACCTTGGCGCGGACAAAACGATGGATCTTCCGTCAATTAAGGGGATCGGCGGTTCGCTCATCTATTTCATCGACAGCTATTACGACACCAATCCTTATGACGCCGAGTTTGACTGGATCTCAAAACCGAAACCCGAAGGTGTCGGTTTCTATTATCTCGATCACCTGACTCATAATGTTCACAAGGGCAACATGGATCGCTGGTTCCGGTTTTACGGCGATCTATTCGGCTTTAAGGAAATTCGCTTCTTCGACATTGAAGGGAAATATACCGGTCTTTTGAGCCGGGCTTTGACCTCGCCTTGTGGCCGGATCCGCATTCCGATCAATGAGGATCGCGGCACAACGGGCCAGATCGTTGAGTATCTGAAGCGTTACAAGGGGGAGGGCATCCAGCATATCGCAGTCGGCGCGCGCGATATCTACGATACAACGGATGAGATTGCCGCGCGCGGTCTCAAATTCATGCCAGCCCCGCCGAAGACCTATTACGAGCAGAGCAAATCCCGAGTGGTGGGCCATGAAGAACCGCTCGACCGGATGATGAAACACGGCATTCTGATCGATGGCGAGGGCGTCGTCGGTGGCGGCGAAACCCGCATTCTTTTGCAGATCTTCTCAAAGACCGTGATCGGTCCGATCTTCTTTGAATTCATCGAACGCAAGGGCGATGACGGTTTCGGGGAAGGGAACTTCAAAGCGCTCTTTGAGAGCATTGAGGCTGACCAAATCGCCCGTGGTGTCTTGAAGGCGAGTTGATCGGTTCGCAACAAAAAGCCCATTAAAGAGCGACGTCTCCATTTTTCGGAAACAGACGTAAGACACGGATGCCAGCCGAAAGCCTTGCGGTGATTACCTGGCCGGTTGACACTGTCTACTAACTGATCTAGGTGGTAGACGGTGTCAACCGAAGGGATGCGACGACCATGTCGAGCGATTCATTTTTTCTCAAATACGGACCCTGGGCGTTGGTAACGGGCGCGTCGGATGGAATAGGCAGGGCCATAGCCGGAAAGCTTGCAGAAAGAGGGCTGAACCTCTTGCTGGTCGGGCGGCGAATTGA
>JBCDCZ010000384.1:0-3627 GCA_039180865.1 Pseudomonadota bacterium
TACAACGGCTTTGAGTGGATTGCCGCGGTTTGACGAGAAAGCCTTTCTCGCTTGGCTGCTTAAACGAACGGAAGTTCCATCAGGCGCGTTCAATGAACGCCCTTGCATGGCTTTCTGGAACTGCTTGCGCTCTTCGACAAAGGATCCAACCTCTGCGACGCTTGTGTCGATCTGGACGATCTCAACTTCCGTGTCTGGATCGATTTTGATCGGAACGTCAGGCCGGTTATGCGTATCTGGCGGCTCTTTCTTGAAACGTTCAGTTTGATTGCGTAAATTTGTCGTGCGGTCGGGCATAGGCAGTGATGACGCCGTTTCGGTATCCGCTGAGATACTGTCTGGCCGCACCCCTTCTGTGTTCACTGTATCTTTGCCAGATTTGGGCGGGTCGGCTGGCCCCTGAAAAAGCTGCCGCCCCTTGAATGAGGAAAGCAAATCTTCTAAATTTATAAAGCGGTCGGGTATAGGCTGTGATGACGCCGTTTCGGTATCCACAGAGGGTTCACTGCCCGGCTGCACCTCATATCCAATCAGCTGCCAGACAACTGTCGTTCCTTGATCGTTTGCCCGGTATACTAGGCGGACCGGATAGACAATTCCCTCTACTCTTACTGCTCCTGCGGCGTGAGCATAGGAGAGATGCTGGCGTCCTTCCCGATCCTTCGGATGACTGTAAATCGGAGCATTTGCTACCAATTCCGATAGGTGGCGTATTACAGCCAACCGAATCGGATTGCCCATCTGAGCATGGAATATTTTTTTGCTTTTCCCTGAAATCTGAATTTCCCGACCACCAGGCTCTTTCACGGATATGCCGCGCCCTGTTTCCAGAAAGCGTACCTTTTCTTCCTTGAATGTTCTGACTTGCTGGGTACTGGTTGGGATATTTACAATCCTCACCTTTGTATCGAGGTCGATTTCTACGGGCGTCTGTGCTGATTGTTGAAAGAGCCTTTCGATCTCCTCGCCAAATTGGGGTTCCCGATCATTTAAAAGCTGGATCGCCTCCTCGTTCGTGGTCGTTGACAGATCGACGCCCATTGCATCGAGACGCGTCCGGAGGTCCTGAAGCGAAGGATCCGTATCGCCAGGCGATGCGTCTCTCAACCTGTTGAGATTATGGTCCAGTTCAATCCGCCGCTGGGCAAGTGACGCCTCCGTTCGCGCTTCGATGCGTGGCCGATATTGGAGATAAAGCTCATAGGCATCATCGCCGGTGCGGTTGGCCAAGGCGCGGAAAAAGGACGCCCAAACAAGACCCTCATTGCTTGCAACCTGCGGGTCTCGACCAGTCGCGCTAAGCTGAGCGACAATATCATCGCGGACCTTGAGATCGGAGGCCCGCCGCACGGCTTCCACCCGCACAGCCTTTTTGACATCGGACGCAACATTTTCAAGAACAACGTCGATCCGCTCATTGAAGGCAGTCGCCTCATGGGCCGACATTTCATCGCTGTGTTGCCTGCCGTGTTCCTTAAAGAATGCAGCATCAGGCGTACCGCCGATATCTGTCGCATAGTCCGCCGCGGAAACATGCACCATGCCGCCGGAGGAAAGTTTCTGTTGAAATGCCTCTTCTGAGACGCCCCATTTCGCAATTACTGCTGACGGCAAACCCTGATTTTGAAAGTGCTCCAGTACTTTATCTGCGGGAAGGAGGATATCTCCCGCGCCTTCGAAAATTACATCTGCAACGGAGCGATGGGTTTCGGGCGACGTTTTGCGCAGGTTTGCTCCCACGACCCCGTCTATCCGGGTCAATTTGTCTGCGGTATTGCCGGCTCTCTGCGCTCCTCGGAACTTTCTGTTAAAATCTCGGATGCTTCCTGCTGGACCTTCAATCGAACCGTGCAGTCCGGCCCCAACGACACCACCTGATACGAAGGCGGCAGTCAGACGGTCCAAGACTTCGTCCTGGCTGTATCTACCGCCAGACAGCGCAGAAACGCCAACAACAAGCCCTTCCTGGATGAGTTCGGTCGAGCCTTCGATTATTCCGGCTTGCAATGTCCTCGCCGCGGCAGCGCTCAGCCCGTTCTTACGAAGCCTTTCGACCAGCAAACCATCAATTGCTTCCTGAGCGATGTTTCCGGGTAAGATTCCGCCGAAGACTTTGCCGAGGCCGAAAGTTTCAAACCCCGTCATGACGATGCCCGTGCCAAGGGAAATTGCGACCCGTTGATCGGAAGTGAGATCCGTCCGTTCCGCGAGTTCCTCGTTCACTTCTCCGCCGAGGAAACCGATTTGAACGAATGGAGCAAAGGCGCCGGATGCAAATGTCGCTGCCATCTGTGGTGCAGAGGCAGCAATCGTCTCTGCTGCGAACTGAAGTGCCGACACAAGGCTGTCGATATCCTTGAAACTCAGCGGTGAGAACCCCTCCTCCCGAAATCGATCAAGATCGGCTTCGGCCATTTGCCCAATAATATTGAGAGGTTGATTGGCAATGGCAGCAGCTCTTTCCTCCGGTGTCACCTGCGATCCCCCGATGAGAGATATCGGGATACCGGATTGCGCCATCGTGGCGCGACGTTGATCATTAACAAACCGGCCCAGCGCATTCGGCTGCGCGTCGGAGAAGAGGTTTTCTTGATCAAGATGCATGATTGGTTCTCCTTGCGCTTAAGCGACCTGCGCTTCGGTTTCGAGAAGGGAATCGAGGCGGTAGACGGGATATTCGCCCCACATTGTGACACGCTTTCCGGCGACCTCTTCGACCCGCAACTCCACATTGACCTTGTTGAGCGCCTGCTTTCTCAAGAACTTCGCAACCGTTCGTGAGACGTAAATGCAGGTCTTGCCGCCCGTCGTGACGGACATGTCGAGTTCTTCCTCCGCATCGATCAGAAGATCGAGGAGATCGGCTCCGGCAGACGCATCTTTCGTAAGATTGGAGATATCGATGTTGCAGATCCTCGCAATGCCGCGCCAGTCGCGCATTGTCATCCCGATATCCCACTTATAATGGTCCTCGTAGATCTCCATCTTCTTGCCGTCGAGGAGATCCTTGGTCTTCGGCTGGCCGGGCGTCTTGTCGGTGTGCTGGAAGCCGACTTTCGATCCTTTCGGATAAAGAAGCTGACAGCACATATCCGACCAGGTGATGAACCAGATCGACGCATTGTTGGAACCCGTGCCACCCGCATCCTTGATCTGGCGGGCATTGGCCGTGCCGGAGAGTTCTGAAAAGCGTGGTGCGAGACCCATAAAGCCGTCCGGCGTAACCTTGGTGGAGCCATAGAAAAGCTGGGTGTTCACGAAGTTATTGAAGCCCTGCATCACAGCCTTTGATTCCGTCATGCGGAAGGCTTTAGCATTGCCGTTCAGATTGGCGAGCGCCGCATCGACTTCGTTGTAATCCTCGATCATGCCGGTTGTGTCGGTGATCGGGACCACTTGCGATTTCGACGGCTGAACGCCCTGATTGTAGCGCCTGAACGCCGGTTCCGGGATGCCGGTGCGGATCGAGGTCTTGTGCTTCGTTCCGTCATTGCATTCGGTATAGGTCGCGTGCTGGAGGATCGGATTGGTCTGTTCCAGCTGTTCGATAATCGGGGTCACCGCTCCTTGCGGGTCGGTGCGGTTCAATACGTCGATCAACGACGGATTGACG
This sequence comes from Pseudomonadota bacterium, assembly GCA_039180865.1. GTDB lineage: Bacteria > Pseudomonadota > Alphaproteobacteria > Rhizobiales > JACESI01 > JBCDCU01. Next base: position 3,614 of record JBCDCZ010000384.1, read on the forward strand.
AGGTTCAGTTCTGA
>JBCDCZ010000385.1:0-3620 GCA_039180865.1 Pseudomonadota bacterium
CCCCCGCTTCGCATTGCACAAAACACGGAAAACGCATCGAATTCCAAGGAATTCGTGTGAAATTGTGGGGACCGCATTCGGAAGCGCCTGTCAGTTTGTAAATTTCTTTACAAACTGATCAGCAAACAGACTTAGCGCGCTATCGTGATGATAATGATGACGATCAATATTCGCGGATATCTACGAACCGCCCGGCGACTGCGGCAGCGGCAGCCATCGCCGGAGAAACCAGATGAGTCCGGCCTTTAAATCCCTGCCGACCTTCGAAGTTCCGGTTAGATGTCGAAGCGCAGCGTTCCTCCGGCTTCAACTGGTCCGGGTTCATACCAAGACACATGGAGCAACCAGGCTCACGCCATTCAAATCCAGCCTCGATAAAGACTTTATCGAGACCTTCTTCCTCTGCCTGAGCTTTCACAAGACCGGAACCAGGCACGACCATTGCACTGACCCCTTCAGCGATTGTCTTCCCGGTCAGGATCTCAGCGGCTGCTCGTAGATCCTCGATCCGTCCATTCGTGCAGGATCCCAGGAAGACCCGATCAATCTCGATATCGGTCATTTTGGTGCCCGGCGTCAGGCCCATATACTCAAGCGCACGTTTCTTCGAGGCACGCTTTGTTTCATCGGCAATCTTTTCAGGGTCCGGCACGACGCCCGTAATCGAAACGACATCCTCAGGCGAAGAGCCCCAAGAGACGATGGGTGGCAAATTGCCGGCATCGAGCGTGACCACTTTATCAAACACCGCATCTTCATCGGAATGCAGCGTTTTCCAATAGGCCATCGCCATATCCAAGGCGGTGCCTGTCGGGGCTTTCGGGCGCCCCTTGACATACTCAAAGGTCGTTTCATCCGGTGCCACGAGGCCTGCACGCGCGCCCCCTTCAATCGACATGTTGCAGACCGTCATTCGGCCTTCCATCGACAATGCTTCAATTGCGCTTCCGCAATATTCAATCACGTACCCGGTCCCACCTGCCGTACCAATTTCACCAATGATGGCCAAAATGATGTCCTTCGCCGTCACACCGGGCGGTAAGCTGCCCATGACTTCAACCTTCATATTCTTTGCTTTCTTCTGGATGAGGGTCTGGGTCGCGAGCACATGCTCAACCTCGGACGTCCCGATACCGTGGGCAAGGGCACCGAAAGCACCATGGGTTGATGTGTGACTATCGCCACAAACGATTGTCATTCCAGGCAAAGTGAAGCCCTGCTCAGGCCCGATGATGTGAACGACCCCCTGACGCTTGTCATGTTCGGAGTAATATTCGATCCCGAAATCAGCCGCATTCTTTGCAAGCGCTTCAATTTGGATTGCAGATTGGGGATCCGGGTTCGGCAAGAGCCGGTTTGTCGTCGGAACATTGTGATCGACCACGGCAAGCGTCTTATCTGGTGCGCGGACAGGACGGCCCGTCATGCGCAATCCTTCAAAGGCCTGCGGGCTCGTCACCTCATGGACGAGATGGCGGTCGATATAAAGAAGGCAGGTTCCGTCATCCTGTTCATGTACCAGATGATCGTTCCAGATCTTGTCGTAAAGCGTTTGCCCTGCCATATCGCTTCCTTCTCATCCCCGAAATCAGGATTTTTCAAGCAAAGACCGTGACCATTCTGATCAGTCGGCGGTCAATTTTTAAGTGAACGCCATCTTATGGTTCATCACCGCTTGCTTGGTCAAGGAAAAGAGATGCGCAAACCATAGCGATGAAGGCGACCCCTGAGCCAGTCGAGTTGAATCCGCAGTTTTCAGGTAAACGATGGCATACTGGCAGCGTCACGCGATAATCTGCTCGATTGATAAAATTTTACAATCCGCCCCGCCATTTCCGTAACATTTGGTATCTATCTATTGATGCGATGATGCCTGAATTCAGCTTTTCTAGTAAGATACACAAGTAGGTGTACCAAAACCGATAGGGATTTGTTCGGGCAAGGACCATGGTGCGTGAGGTGGCAGATTCAAGTCAAGCATCGTTAAAGCACGCTCTCAACAATGTGAAATGAGAGAGCTGTATTTGGTACAATCGGCGCTTTAACCGCCATATCAGATTCCCCACATAGGGGTTGGAAAGGACAGTCGGCAGGCTGGTTTCAACGAAAACCCGAATACTATGTCGACAAGAAGGTGAGAAATGATGAGCAAGTTCAAATTCATGCTCTTGAGCGGTTTGGCTGGTCTTGCAATGGCAACCTCAGCAACTGCGGCAGATCTTCCGTCAGAGCAGGCTTTTCAGCAAACACCCGTTGATGCCCGGACTTACAACTGGGAAGGCGTTTACGTAGGAGCCTCTGTCGGCTTTGGCTTTTCCGGTGAATTTGACGATGGCGGCGCGCTCGCAGCAGATGATGCCAATGGCTTCGTCGGCGGCGGTATTCTTGGCTACAACAAGCAATTCGACCGCTGGGTCGTCGGCCTTGAGAGTGAATTCAGCTACACAAATCTCGACGTCTCCGCACCAGTTGGTATTGAGGCCGATCTTGATTTCATCGGCACGGTAACTGGCCGCGTTGGATACACCCCAACAGAGCGGATCCTGACCTATGTTGAAGGCGGATACGCTTTCGGTCAGATCGACGTGACTGCAGGTGGGGTCTCAGACAGTAACATCGCAAACGGTTTCGTGGTTGGCGCCGGTGCTGAATATGCGCTCACGGAAAACATATCGACAGGTGTAGAGTACAACTACATCGATCTTGGCGACGAAACGTTCAATGTCGGCGGCGGAACCACGAGCGATTTCGACGGCCACACCGTCCGCTTCAACTTGAAGTACAAATTCTAGCAGAGAACGAACGAACACATCCCCCTGCTACCCAAAAAGGCTCCGGTCGTCCCCTCGCCCGGGGCCTTTTGATTCATAAAGACAATAAAAAACCGCGGCGAATGCCGCGGTTCCAAACGATGCGCGAAGGCATCAACCAAACCAATCGGTTCGGGATGCCTATTCCTGCGTTTCGGCAGCAGCAGCGGCTTCTGCCGCTTCTGCCTTGGCAGCCTCTTCAGCCGCTTGTTTTGCGGCAAGTTTTTCCGCTTCTTTCTGAGCTTTCGCCTCGGCAGCAGCCTGGCGCTCACCGTCTTGGATACGCCGCGTCCGGATATCGGTCGCTTCCGCGATCCGCGCAGACTTACCGCGACGGTCTCTCAGGTAGTAGAGTTTGGCACGGCGGACCTTGCCTCGACGCACAACCTGGACGCTGTCGATAATTGGTGAAAACACAGGAAAGACGCGCTCGACCCCTTCACCATAGGAGATCTTGCGGACAGTGAAACTTTCGTTGAGACCGGATCCCTTGCGGGCGATACAGACACCCTCATAAGCCTGAACCCTGGTCCGTGTACCTTCCGTCACGCGTACGTTAACGCGGACGGTATCACCCGGCGAAAACTCGGGCATGGCACGCTGTGCGTTGACCGCATCCATCTGCTCTTTTTCGAGCTCTTGAATAATGTTCATAGTCGCGTCTTTCTTGTTCTTAAGAAACGGCCAGAGCGCTCTTCCCGTTACCGCGTCGGAATGCGAAGCGAGACGGTCTTGCCGGGCCTGTTTCATCCCGGGTCGGATGCGTCGTTTCGTGATTGATGGAATCTCGCGCGCTTATACGCGAGCTTC
>JBCDCZ010000386.1:0-3615 GCA_039180865.1 Pseudomonadota bacterium
GTTTGGGTTGCGTGGTGAGTGTGTCCAGTTGCCCGACCGTCGCACCATCTAAAGATGCCACGAATGCATCGGCTGCTTTTGGGTCAAAGCCGAGCCCCTTTCCTTTCAAGGCATCGGAGGAAATATCATCGGCAAAGCCTGTAACGTTATAAATGCTCATGACTTCATCTCCAGATCAGAGCTTGCAAGAATTGACTTTGAGAACACCACGCCAAATCGCTGAAGCATCTGTTCAGAGTGTCGCGACACGCCATGAGGCAAGACCCGACGTACAGATATAGTTTCCATCAGAATTATCCTTTTCAGTGACAAAAAGTGTTTCTCAACAGCCTCAAACGGGTGTTTGAAATCCATTGAAGCGAGTGTTTTTCTCAACGCCTCACATGCAGATAAGGGTGCGACATGAACCTTACGGCCACCTGACAAAGTGCTCTTTTTGGTCGAATTTGGTTTTTATTAATACCAAGAAAAAGGTTTTGGTGCTTCATGCGTGGCCGCTGCTCGGCTGTTTTTCCAATAAGATTCAGAAGCCAAGCGTTCAAAACATGAAAGTCAAATGTGCAATCAGGAACCATCAGGGTCAATGCCATCCGGCCTGTCGCCAGCTTCGCCAAACCGTGAAAGAAGGCTGTCGAGCGTATCGATCCCTTGCGTCAGCGTTGCAAGGGCCGGAGCATCCGGACTGGTTTCTGCAATTTCGGACCGCGCATTCTCAAACCCTTCTTTTACGGCGAGCAGAATTTCCCGTTGAAGACCGGGCGCCGCTCTTACGCTGATTGTTGGGAGGGAAGAGCCTGCGGTCAGCTCGCCGGTCTCAACGCCTGCCAACAAGTCTTGAATCTGGTTGGCAATCTCTGCGCGCGCATCGAGGAGTGCGGCTGCGATCTCTGGTTGATCCTCAAACAACGCCCTAATGCTTGCAAATACGGCATTTTCCACGACCGTATTGGATTCAAACTGAACGCGATCACCCCGGAAAGTCAAAGTACCGGCGCCAACCATTACCTCGAGATTGGAGGCCCCTTGCGTTCCCGCATTTTCGAATATCTGAACCGAATTTATCCGTGACGGTGAACTGAAGTTGGTCAGAAGCAATGTCATATCTGACAGCGTCAATAATGGGCTTGCTGAGGGGTTCAGGGTCTCGGATTGCGGCAACTGGCTCAAGACAGCGTTTAAGCCGGTGTTCCAGAATTCGGTGAGGAGCGGATTTAAGACGCGTCCATCCGATGTCTCAAGATCGACAATCGCGCCTGAGACGACATGGGTTAGAATGTCATGGGGGCCCATGCGAGCAAGGCTATCTGATGATTGCAGCGATCCTTCTGCAATAACCTGCCCCTGATCATCAACTATGGTTGGTGCGATCTCATATCGAATGTCCTTGATTGTACCACGGTTAAACGGAAGCTCAGATTCAATCACTTCAAGCCCGCTCACATCAAACCGCGTTTCAACGCCCCGAGATCCCGCGACAGCACCAGGAAGATCGATCCGTAGAACCGTGCCCTCTCCGTCCGAACGTGTTTCCCGGCGATTAACCGGTGAAGCGGAGACATCGTTAGAACCGTTGATCGGATCGATATCCGATGGGGTATCCGGGCCGTTATCCAGCGGAAACTGGTTTCTCGAGCGCCAGTCCGGCGGATATCGGATTTCTACCGTTTGGCCCTTTATGCCCGACGGCATAAAGTTCTCATCGAAATCTTCGACGGCTTGTATCTCTATCGTGGGAAGATCAGGTGAAAAGCTCTGATTGGGCAACGCCCATTCGGATGTCACAAAATTAACGTCAAGGTTCTTCGCAATTGTCCGCAATGTGAGGATATCAGACACGGTGAGGTAGGGTGCGTCTTCCCGTCTGATTGCTGCGCCGAGCGTTTCCAGGTCGCCAAGAACTTCAACACGCGCCGATCGAATGTCTTCCGGCGTCCGAGCTGAGTTGAGGTATTGTTCCACGCGATCATTAATTGGCCGCAGAGGTTCGGAAATCAGTGTTGGGTCAAGGGACGGGATTTCATCGAAATCCGCTTCCAGACGCCTGCGAGCGATAATGATCGTCTCTTCGATTTTGTTGTAGACGCTGTTGTTGTCGCTCCGTTGCTCATCGGAGAACCTCTGTTGAACTTCAGAGGATAACCACGTGTTCTCAAAGCGCATGAAGCGCTCGTATCGTTCGGAAACACTCATGGGAACTGTGTTGTCAACGGCGTCCATGAGTGTTTGGAGTGACCCTTCGGGTAATTCGGCGCTCCATTCCTGAAACCGTCTGACGGGTGACTCAGATGGCGGCTCAAAAGTACCGCTTTCCCAGGGCGTTACTAGGCTATCAGTACCGGGCCTGATTGTATCAGGGCGAGACATACTGTCCAAAACGTCTGCCTTCAGCAATAAGGCGCCCTGTTCCTGCCATGACAGGTCCGAGGGATTGATTTGAAACAGTTCGCCGGTGAATTCCGCACGTGTTTCACTTGTAAGAGCATTGCGAATCACGGGTGACGCGTAGCGTGTCTCTGGTAGCGTGAAAACATATTCGAGATCCGTATCACTCGTGTTTTCCAGACGTAAGCTGACCCCGCCTTCAAACGCTTGGGTTTGACCTGGCGCCATCTCCGTCCATTCCGTTGAACCTGGCGTTCGATACTCAATGCCTGAACTTTCTAGCAGGCGGGTAATCAGGTATTCGCCTTGCCAATTCATACTGACTTCGACCCTTGCATCATCGAATCCCATGTCCGATGGAAACTGCCTGGCCGGCATCCAGGACGGATCAGCGCCGCCCCATTGACCACCGAGCTGCCCCGTGCTTGCACTCGGATTTCGGTAGCTTAGCCAATCTTCTAAATTGTTTATGTTGCTGGCAATAAAGGCGGAATCGGGTGTCGGCTCTGGATCGGACCTTGCAAAAAGACTGCTGAGTTCAGAAAAACTCAGCGGTCGCGTGCCGAGTGGCCGGTTGGTTTCGATGACCATCGTTTCACCGGTAACGGGCAACTGCCAACGCTCCTCGATCTCGGAATTCAGAGTATTTTCACCGCTCAGTTTCAGGACAACTTTTTGCCCGTCTTCCAGGCCGAGAAACGTGAAACGCATATTCGTGAAACCGGCCTGTTCGAATGGTACGGTTATGTCTGGCGTCCAGTCATCGGTTGCAACATCTTCTCCTCCAAACCTGATGAGCTCACCGGGCTCCAGGTTCGAAAGCGCCTCCGCCAATTGATCGGCGCCCTCGGTCGCCCTCAAATCGATCGGCCGCTGGTCTCCTCCGCCGCCAAGAACGTTGTTGACGGAAACCCGATTGTCGATGGAATAGACATCCCCGACGATGCCGCGGGCGCTGGTCACGCCGTAGGGACTGAAGCTCGTAATATCGGACTCGAAAGACGCATTGATATCACGATTTTGGAACGGGCTTCGCGGTTCATCTTGCCCCGTGGCCCCTTTAGCAATACCAGGTGTACCATCGTCCCGGACCGCCCCGGTTTGTATGTCGGAGTTGCTCTGTCTGATCGCGAGGTCGTCTTTGTAGGTCGCGGGGCTGCCGTCCTGCTTGATCCAGCCACCGATGCCGTTGCCTTTAAAGATCAGGTCGTCGGAAACCTCATTCGATAAAAC
>JBCDCZ010000387.1:0-3595 GCA_039180865.1 Pseudomonadota bacterium
GAGGTCAGCGGCAAGACCGAGAAGACCGGGGTTAAGTTCCGCGACAATTCTCAACTTATGAATATCTGTCAGCGTATCGTGAGTCAGGTTGGCCGACGCGTCGATGAAGCAAGTCCGATTTGTGACGCGCGTCTTCCTGATGGCTCGCGTGTCAACGTCATTGCGCCGCCGCTCGCTCTCGATGGACCAACGCTGACAATTCGTAAGTTTAAGAAAGACAAGTTGACGCTGGACCAGCTAGAGAGTTTCGGATCGGTGTCACCCGAAGGCGCGGAGATCTTGAAGATTATCGGCCGTGTTCGGTGTAACGTCGTAATCTCGGGTGGTACAGGTTCCGGTAAAACGACGCTTCTGAACTGCCTGACACGTTACATTGACGAGGATGAACGCGTCATCACTTGCGAAGACTCCGCCGAGCTTCAGTTGCAGCAGCCTCACGTTGTACGCCTCGAGACCCGCCCTCCGAACCTGGAAGGTGAAGGTCAGATAACGATGCGCGATCTCGTCAAGAACTGTCTGCGTATGCGCCCGGAACGGATTATCGTTGGTGAGGTGCGTGGTCCCGAAGTGTTCGACCTCTTGCAGGCTATGAACACAGGCCACGACGGGTCAATGGGAACGATCCACTCAAACTCACCTCGAGAATGTCTTGCCCGTATGGAAGCCATGATCGCCATGGGGGGATATTCTCTTCCGGCAAAGACTGTCCGTGAGATGATCGCAGGCTCCGTTGACGTGATCGTTCAGGCCTCGCGTCTCCGCGATGGTTCGCGCCGCATCACCCACATTACCGAGGTGCTTGGCATGGAGGGAGAGGTCATCACGACTCAGGACCTTTTCGTCTATGAGATGATGGGCGAAGATGCCAACGGGAAGATCAGAGGACGTTTCCGTTCGACAGGTATTGGTCAGCCGAACTTCTGGGACCGTGCACGGTACTACGGTGAAGAGCAGCGACTGGCGAACGCGCTTGATGCGGCAAACGCCGAATAAGGCGCGCTTTGATAAGAATTTGAGTGCATTCTTAACACTCGGTTAGCGGACCTGCGCCAAAATTATGGCAGCTCATGAAACGGAGGATTGTCGGCGTGTTTGGCATACCGATGAACGTCATTCTTATTGCTGTGTTGATTGCAGCTTGTACGATGTCCTTTGCGGCCGTTCTGCTCTTTCCGCGCCTTAAAGCGGAAAACAGAACCAATCAAAGATTGAAGGATGTCCGGCGCAAAGAAACGAACACTAAGGCACGTTCCGCCGCCGAGGATGCGGCAAAGCGTCGAAAAAACGTTCAGGATACCCTGAAAGAGATCGAAGAACGCAGCAACAGCAAGCGCAAAAACCAAATCACAATCAGTATCCGTATCGCTCGGGCGGGACTGAAGATGTCGAAAACGACATACTTCGCATTATCAGCTTTTGCCGCGATTGCGATGGGGCTCATCGCTATCGTAGCTGGCGCGCCTCACTGGGCGGCAGCCGGACTGGCGTTCTTTGGCATGCTCGGTTTGCCACGAATGGTTTTGAGCACCCTTGCCAAGCGGCGCGTCAAGAAGTTTACCGAGGAGTTACCGGACGCAGTGGATGTGATCGTCAGGGGTGTGAAGGCCGGTCTCCCATTGAATGACTGTCTTCGGGTGGTCGCAGCGGAAGCGAAAGAACCTGTTGCAGGTGAATTTCTCAACATCGTTGAAAGTCAACAGCTCGGGATCCCAGTCGGTGAAGCGGTTCAGAAAATGCATGAGAACATCCCCACCGCTGAAACCAACTTCTTTGCGACGGTGATAGCAATTCAGCAGACTTCGGGCGGATCGCTGTCAGAAGCACTTGGCAACTTGTCAAAGGTTCTGCGTGAACGAAAGAAAATGCGCAACAAGGTTCAGGCGATTAGTGCGGAAGCAAAATCTTCCGCATTGATCATTGGCGCATTGCCGATCCTCGTCGGAATTGCAGTATCCGTCATGAACCCTGACTTCATCAGCCCGCTCTTCACCACGTCTCTCGGCCACATCATCATCGGGTGCGGTGTAGGAATGATGTTCACAGGCACAATGGTGATGCGCAAGATGATCAATTTCGAAGTGTAAGGCTACCTTCAAATGGAAGAATTCTACGCATTTGTTACAGCCCCGCAGAGCATGGTGGCTTTGTTTTCGGCGATTTCTGTTTTCATCACGATTGTCATGCTTGCGAATCCGATCGTCGAAAGACAGCGGATGTCCGATCGGCTAAAAGCAGTTGCGACAGAACGTGAGCGCATCAGAGCGCGTGAACGAGCCAGGCTTGCAAGCGCTGAAAAGGGGGACGGGAAACAGTCCTACCGCAAAGAGCAGCAGCAAGCGCTCATGCAGCGGATCGTCAACAAGTTTAATCTGCGTGCCGCATTTGACGACGGTTCGTTGTCGCGAAAGCTGCAAATGGCCGGATTCCGCGGGCAACGGCCGGTTATTGTTTTTCTCTTTGCTCGATTCGTTCTGCCGTTTGTCTTCCTGGCATTTGCGAGCATTTATATTTTCGTGTTCGGCGCCTTTGCGGAACAATCCCTGTTGGTGCGCGGTGGCGCCTGTCTTTTTGTGGCCTATCTCGGATTTCTGGTGCCGGGCCTCTATTTGAAGAATGTGACTCAAAATCGTCAACAGTCGATTCAGCGGGCCTTTCCTGACGCACTCGACCTTCTGTTGATCTGTGTTGAATCCGGCATGTCGGTCGAAGCGGCGTTTAAACGCGTCTCGGAAGAAGTGGGTCAGGATTCGCAAGCCCTTGCAGAAGAATTTGCCCTCACGACGGCAGAATTGTCATTTCTGGAGAAACGGATTCAAGCTTACGAAAACCTGGCGACCCGCACCGGTCTTGACGGCGTTAAGGCATGCACGATGGCGCTCATGCAGGCAGAAAAATATGGTACGCCGATTGGGGCGGCGCTGCGGGTTATGGCACAAGAAAACCGCGACATGCGCATGAATGCGGCTGAACACAAGGCCGCCTCACTGCCACCGAAACTCACCGTCCCCATGATTGTGTTTTTCCTGCCCGTGCTCTTCCTCATCATTGGCGGCCCAATCGTTATCCAACTGGTCGAAGACGGATTGCTCTAAGGTTGAATGTGGCTCTAGGCCCCGTCGGTTTTCATAACGGCGGGATTCGTCGCAAGTGAGGAACTTGGGCGGGTGAAACGGCTTAGCCGGAGTTACGGTCTACGGACGCCGTCGTTTCGCGTTGATCGATCTCTGAACTCACAGCCTGACGTTTTGCGCTGAGCGTGCGAAGGTAGGCCATGTTCTGTTCGACCTGATCTGGCGAGAGATCGATTTTTGCAATGCGCTCGGCCTTATCAAAGCGGCCTTGAAGACCATAAACGAGCGCAAGGTTCTGCCTGACTTGAGAATCAGCGCGAGGATGCTCACCAGCTTTGGCAAGAGCCTGTTCTGCCGTACTGAGGTCGCCGGTCAGAACGTGGGACATACCAATATTGCTCAGGATCGCCGGTTCATTGGGCGCCAGGCTGAGTGCATATTGGTATTTCTCGCGGGCAGCATCATGCTGGCCGATTTGATCAAGGACTGCACCTTCAGCGGAGATGAGGCGCCAATCGGGCAGA
>JBCDCZ010000388.1:0-3593 GCA_039180865.1 Pseudomonadota bacterium
CTTTCTCACGCATTTCTGCAAGCTCTTCAGGCGACGTATAGCATTTGTAGTCAAGCCCTTTTTCCACAAGCGCATGTGCAACTTCCCGATGGCGATCAACCCGGCCAAACTGAGAGATCGGGTCTCCATCCCATTCCAGGCCGAGCCACGAGAGGCCGTCAATAATCGCATCGACGGCTGCCTCTGTTGATCGTTCCCGGTCAGTATCCTCAATGCGCAGCAGCATTTTGCCACCATGTCGACGCGCGTAGAGCCAATTGAAGAGGGCAGTTCTGGCTCCACCGATATGAAGAAACCCGGTCGGTGATGGCGCGAAGCGGGTGACAACGGTTTTTGACATGGGTGATCCTTGGTGACTAGGCTGCTTGATAGGCTGCCAGTTGGTGCTGATGCATTGTAATCGGGGAAATACTGCCCGGTCGCGGGTGCTGCGGCTTTGCATATAAAAGATTTCAGGCAATTTCCATGGCCTCAGACGTCAAAATCGACGCCCTGCAATCCACGACTACGAAGTCAGGAGGTACCGGTCCCTATCGTGACGATGCAGATTTTGCCGCAATCACATCGCGCAAGGCCAGCTTTTTTCGAGGCGCATTGGCCCGGCTCGCGGTCCTCTTTACTGAGGAACTCAATGCCGCTGATCCCTTTGTCTGGTTTGTAGTTGCTTTCGGCCTTGGCGTTGTCGGCTATTTCTCGTTGCCAAGTGAGCCGTCAATCTTTGCCTTGGGTATCGCTTTGGCGTTGGCCGTATGCGGATTCTTGTTTTTTCGAAACGGTGCGGGCGGGCTGGTTTTCAGTAGTGCGACATTAGCCATCATCTTTGGGCTTCTTGTTCCCGCGCTTCACGCAACCCTGCTGCCGCCACCATTTGCGCAAACCGGTATCAGGACCTTTGAGGCGCATGTTGCGAATATTGAAGATCGCGCCATCTCCGGGGCACGTTTGGCTTTAATTGATGTCACTGCGCTTGAAGGCGATGCAAGACCGCTTCCCTCGCGAATACGCCTCACTGTCAACCAGAGCACATTTGCCGCTTATCCCGGAGATCGCGTGAAGGTTACGGCGCGTCTGTCACCTGCGAGCGGTCCCGTCGTTCCGGGCGGATATGATTTTGCGAAACGGGACTTTTTCTATGGAATTGAAGCGGGTGCCTTTTCTTTGGGCGCTCCTCAAGTGGTGCCAGCATCTGACGCGAGATGGAACCTGTCAGCTTTGGGTGAGGGGTTGCGAACCCGGATTGCCGATGCAATCCGCAAATCGTTTGCTGAACTCGGCTCACCTGATAACGGAGCAATTGCAAAAGCACTCTTGGTCGGCCAAAGGGCCGCAATCGACCCCGATCTTCGCGATACGCTTGCGCGCTCTGGCCTTGCGCATATGCTGGCAATCTCCGGACTTCATATGGCGTTGGTTGTGAGTGCCGTTATCCTGATAACGCGTGCCATGCTCGCTGCGGTGCCATCGCTTGCGCTTAAAGCTCCCATCCGGTCCTTTGCGGTCGTGGCCGGTCTTTCGACGGGCGCCTTTTATTTTTTGATATCCGGCGGCAGTGTTTCTGCAACCCGGGCTTTCATCATGGTCACGATTATGGCCGCTGCGCTCCTGTTTGGCGCGCGGGCGCTCAGCATTCGAAATCTCGCGATTGCCGCGCTCGTTATCCTCGTCATTTCGCCGTCGGAGATTGTAAGGCCCGGTTTTCAAATGTCGTTTGCGGCGACGCTTGCGCTGATCGCCGGCGCTGTTTTCTTCCATAGACTGCAATTTCATTCGGAGCGTGAGCCGTATTCTGGACGCGGACCGTTACGGATCGTTCTCTCCGTCATAATTGGCATCGCTCTGACGTCCATTATCGCTGGACTAGCGACCGGGCTCTTTGCGGCTTTTCATTTTCATCGGATCGCGCCGTTTGGTTTGCTCGCCAATATGATTGGCATACCGATTTTCAGTTTTCTGATTATGCCATTCGGTTTCATTGCGATGGTTTTGATGCCTTTTGGCCTTGAGGCCTACGCCTTCGCCATCATGGATTTCGGCATCTCTTCACTTCTCGCGATTGCAAGTTGGGTTGCCAATATCGAACCAGCCATGGGGCAGACTGGGTTATTGAACAGGCCCGCGTTCCTGGGTCTCGCCGCTTGCCTGGTTATCTTCTGTCTGATGACCTCACAATTGAGGTTACTCTTGATCGCGCCGGCGGTGCTGTTCTTGCCATTTCTCCCGAGCGAGAGATTGCCTTTGTTTTTTGTTGCCGAAGACGGGCGCACGGTCGGTATCGTTCATCTCACAGACGATGGATCTCCGAGGCTTGTTCTATCCGGTAAAAGGGCTGGGCGTTTTGAAGCGCGTGTCTGGCGCGGTGCAATTGCTGCACTTCCCGAAGAACAAACGCCTGCTGCACCTCGCTTTCATTGTGACCGGTTCGCCTGTGTTGCGTCGGTCGATGGTTTGACCATCAGTCATGTGAAGACGATCCAGGCGTTTCACGAGGATTGCAAGCGGGCGGATATCATTGTTTCCCGGCTCACCGCGCCAAAGTTTTGTGAAAACACCGCATTTGTTATCGATCGGAGAGTACTGCGCGAGGGTGGGGCGCAAATGGTCTTTATGGACACCGCACACCTCGTGGGTGGAGGCTTAGCGGAACGCGAGGCAGAACGGCCCGTTCTTCATCTCGTGCCGGCCATTAGCCAGCCCCTCAGGCCATGGCACGCGCATTATTCGAAGCGCCAAGACTGAACTGCCAAATGGCACTGCTCTAACCGGGTGCTATCGCTGTTGCTCAATACTGTCTGAGGAGCCCGACGAGTTTGCCCTGGACCTTCACGCGGTCGGGACCGAAAATGCGCGTCTCATAGGATGGATTGGCGGCTTCTAGAGCAACAGACGCGCCTTTGCGGCGGAAGCGCTTCAAGGTTGCCTCTTCCTCGTCAACGAGAGCCACAACGATATCACCGTTATCGGCGTTCCCCTGGCTCTTGATGATCACCGTATCTCCGTCGAGGATACCGGCATCGATCATGGAATCGCCCCGGACTTCAAGCGCGTAATGCTCTCCTGACGACAACAGATCTGGTGGAACATTGATTGAATGCGTGTGGTCCTGAATGGCAGAGATGGGAGTCCCTGCCGCGATCCGGCCCATAACCGGGACTGCAACCGAAACACCTGCGTCGCTCGGATCGTAGGCGGGTTTTTCTGGAGCCTTTCCAAGACTTCCTTCGATGACCGAAGGTGAGAACCCTTTGGCACGGCTTACGGACGCAAGGCTTGGCGTTACCGATTCCGGGAGTTTGAGAATTTCCAGTGCGCGTGCCCTATTTGGGAGCCGCCGAAGGAAACCGCGCTCTTCAAGTGCGGTGATCAATCTGTGGATACCCGACTTCGATCTCAAATCAAGCGCGTCCTTCATTTCATCGAAAGAGGGCGGAACACCGGTCTCCCGGAGCCGTTCGTTGATGAACATGAGCAGTTCGTGCTGTTTTCGCGTAAGCATTTGGCGCTGTGCTCCCGAATCTTGGGCGGACAAAACTAGAACATTTATACTTGTTCTAATTCTGTTCTGCAAGCGTTAAGAAACTGTGACCGTATGTCGC
>JBCDCZ010000389.1:0-3587 GCA_039180865.1 Pseudomonadota bacterium
GCTGGTTGGCCTTGCGTCGAAAAATGCGATCCTGATCGTCGAATTCGCCAAACAGGCCGAGGATGAGGGGATGAGCCGCGTGGAAGCCGCCGTTCAAGCGGCGCGGCTTCGTTTAAGACCAATCCTGATGACATCCTTCGCCTTCATTTTCGGCGTGATCCCGCTTGTGACGGCGACAGGGGCGGGCGCTGAAATGCGTCAGGTTCTCGGCACGACTGTCTTCGCCGGTATGATTGGCGTTACTTTCTTCGGCCTTCTCTTCACACCGGTCTTTTATGTTCTCTGCCGCTGGCTCGCCGCACCGTTCGCCGGTCTTCGTAAGAAGAAGGTTGAACCAGCCGCTTAGCCAGCCAATTCCGCTTTGTGGGCTTCCGCCATATCGGCCATGGAATTGAAGCGGAAATCGAAACTCGGATGCTCGCCGGGATCTCTTGTGGCGCCGAAACCCTCGTCACTATGGCGCCGGTAAATCCAGCAATTTGCAAGTCCGTGCCGGTTTGCAGGCTGGTGGTCGTGGAAGAGACTTTCCGCCGTGTGCAGGATATCCCCTTTCGCGACGCCGATATTGGCGAGATTGTGGATCATGTAATCGAAGTTCCGGTCCTGCGGCTTGTAGGAGCCGATATCCTCTGCGGTATAGACGCCGTCGAAATGAACGCCGAGTTTGTCGTTGCTCGCCTGAAAGCTCTCATTATCGCAATTGGTGAGCACAATCAGCTTGTAGTGCTGTTTCAGATAGGCAAGGGCCTTGGCGCTATCGTCAAAAGCAGGCCAATCCTTGACCGACCGGCCATAGGCCGCACACTCGTCCCAGGTGACCGCGACACCCCATTCTTCCGCCATTCTGCGATAGACCACGGGGAGGAGCTCGGAATAGCGTTTGGCAGGCGTCCAGCGTTGCGTCTGGGATTCATAGCGCCCGTGCATTTCCAGAATTTCGTTGCGGCTTAGCTCTCGCTCCACCCGATCCGTCAACGGTTTCAGGCCCGCGATCATACCGCTTTCCCAGTCGATCAGCGTGCCATAGACATCGAATGTGAGTGCCTTGAAATCTTTGAGCTGCATGCCGTTTCCTCCCGCTTTTTTGCGAGGCTTTCCTGACGGAAAACGATTTCATTCACAAGAAGAAATACAAAACGGAGTTCAAAGCTTCTGAATGGCTGTGGAAGCAACTCCCGATGCCACGGTATATCTGAGAACAACCATCAGCGTCCAATCTCTCTGATCGAAAACAACGGGTTTTTCGTCACGATCTCGTCGAGAGACGTCATGCGATAGCGGCGATCCTCACGGCACGCGGTCTTCGAACAGGCAAGCACTTTGAGCGTCAGATCATGGGGCTTTTTCGGATCCATCAGCATGGCATTGGTGAGCATGCGGCCGGACGATGTGACGCCGGGAAACGAGGTTGCATAGGCCTGACGGAGCCGTTTCGTTCCGAAACGGGTAAAGCCGGTTGTCGGATAAAAACGCGGGCCGGATGGCCCTTTGCCGTCTATGTCTTTGTCGATGAAGGGGGCCTTTCTCAGGACCCTGTTGAGGCGTTTGCTGACGGCCTCACGATAGTTTTTCGGCATATCGTCAAAGGCAGCGCTTTCCGACAGCCCAAGGAGACTGAGGCTGCCATGACTGACATCCTCATAACGCCGGGCCGGGCGCGGGCGCTGAACCGGATTGTTGACAGAGCGCTTCTCGGCCTTTGTCCAGCCATCATAAAAGCTTTGCGGCCAGTAACGGAAAAGCGCGCCTTTTGGATGAAGTTCGAAACTTCTTAGAAAATTTCGGCCAACCAAGCGGCTGCGCTTTTTCAAGGCGGGATCATTGCTGGCCCGTGCCGCCTCCTCGAGAACGGGGAGAAAGATCATCTGCCAGTTCCAGGGTGCATGGACGCCATCATGCTTGAAAGCGCCGCCATGCCGGATGCGATAGAGCCCTTCTTTGCGATCGAAGGACGGGTTGGTGAAAGCGGCAAGATCGGTCGCCGTCTTTGAGATTTTGGCCTTGAGATCCGACGGACAGGCGTTCCCCAGGCGGCGGCAGGCATCGATCATCGCAGAGGCAATAACACCCTGGCCGACCAGGCTTGAAAAGGGTGTCTTGCCGTCGATTGAATAGATCCTGCTTGCCCATCCGGCGGGCGGATTGTTTTTGTCTGATATTTTCAGCCGCGCATTCGTCTGGGAGAGCGTCCGTTTCATGGCAAGGCTTGCCAATTGCGCGAAGACCGGATGCGCGGTTTTTTGATAAAGATGTCCGAGGGCACGGGTGCGATAGCTCTGCGTCCAGCTTTGCCGCCCTGCCCAGTCGCTTGAAAGCGCGTGGGGTTCACCCAATGAAGAGAGGAGTATTCCCCAAAGCGCATGAAGGCTATGGCGCGCGGCCTCACTGCCTGTAATGGAGAGGATCGCGGTCGCGCCCTTTTGATCAACCCGAAGCGGCGAAAAGATCTCATCGGCGCGGCTTGCCGCAACCGGAACGATCCGCCCGCTTTTCACCTCCAGCCTCACAATGTCGCTGCCGCGCTTCGCATCGCAATAGACCTGCAAGAGAAGATCCGGCCCGGATGGCCGTGCCGAGATCAGGGCGCAATCCTTGTAGCTTGCAAACTCTTTCGGTTTCGGATCGATCTTGCCGTTCGCACCGCGCCGGTAGCTCACAAAGCGCGTCTTGCGGCTTCTGATTTCCCTGAGGCTGAGGAACAGGCGGTTTTCATCGAAGGCAAGGACGGAGACGCGTTCTTTGGTTGGAAAACTCAGGATATTCTTGCCCTCGTGGATGATCCTGACCCGGGCATTCTTCCCGCGCTCGCGGCGGAGATAGAGCGTGGAGCCCTTTTTATCCATGCGAAACCCGGATTTTGCGGAAAGGTCCTTCGCGCCGCGGCCGTCGATGATCCGCTTGCCGTCGACAAAGACTGTTTTCTGAAAGCTGCCGGGTTCCACCACATGCTCGATGCGTTTTCCGCCGCGTGTTGAGGCTGTGATCAATCCTTTGCGGGTGACATCGTTTTGGGTGAGGGACCCGGTCTTTGTGTGAAAGGTTCGGACGCCGTTCGATGTGACGATTTCATAATGGGGATTTGCTTGGGTGCTTGGGGTAAGGAGCAGTGTGATAAACGCTAATGCCCAGACGTTTAAGGTAGCGCAGATCGCGGCTGTATGGATCCCAAGTGTCACTTCATAAGCTCCGCTTCGTTGGCTCGAATGTGAGTCTTACTTTTGGCGCGCGCAGATGAATCTGGGATGAATGAGACGGATCTAGGCGCCGGTTTCGGCAGGTGAGTGATGTGAGGAGTGCCTCCGCCGTCAGCTATGGAACGGCGAACAGGTTCTCACACTTTTCGAGCCCACAGCAAAACGAGTGTTCGGTTAAGTATCTACTTCCTCACGGTTCTGTGAGCGTTTGTGAGCTGCCTCGCAAAGTCGAGCGCACTTCGTGCGTACCCCCTTTCTGAATGTGGCGAAAATGGAGCGGTGCAGCGCGACAAAGCACGGGAAAAATCGGTCTGGATGTTCCCTTTTCGCGTTAATTTTTCGATATTTCTCGCTGGGGATTAATGTGGACATCTTGCTCAAAATGCGATGAAA
>JBCDCZ010000390.1:0-3574 GCA_039180865.1 Pseudomonadota bacterium
GATGGCGTCATGACCCATGTCCTGTCGCTCACTCCGTTCCGGGCCGTTATCAAGGACTACTTCATGATCTGCGAGAGTTATTACGAGGCCATTCGCTCTGCATCGCCAAGTAAGATCGAAGCGATCGACATGGGCCGACGCGGTATCCACAATGAGGGATCCCAACTGCTCATGGACCGATTAAAAGATAAAGTGGAAGTGGATTTTGACACCGCGCGCCGGCTTTTCACGTTGCTTTGCGCAGTTCAGCAGGGGCGGTAATGGATTTGCAAACCGCCCTTTCGTCTTCAACCACTGGGCGCCGGGGTAAACAACAATGACCCGGAAGCTCGTTCAGCCGGGGATACCTGGTGCGGATGCTCCACGATCCGTACTTTATCTTTGTCAAATGAACGCGATCCGTTCCCCGATGGCAGCAGCGATCACGCGCACGCTCTTCCCGCATATCGTCTATTCCCGGTCCGCCGGGATCGCAAAAGGAATGCGCGATAACTTTGTCGATGTTGTCATGGAAGAAGTTGGAATCGACGTCTCAACGCACCATCCGCATACATTTGAAGAACTCGAAGAGGGGCAATTCGAACTGGTCGTTGCTCTGACACCGCAGGCAAGGGACCATGCATTGGAAGTCTGGGGAACGCCGGAGCATGATCTGGAATACTGGGCAACATCCGATCCAAGTCTCGAACAGGGTAGTCGGAGTAGAAAACTGGACGCCTATCGTACCGTTCGGGATCAATTGCTGGAAAAGATCAAAGACCGGCTTGAATGGAAGCCGGCAAAGCTTTAAGAGCGCGTCGAATACCGATCAACGGAACACGGTACGACCATCCCGCCGTCTTTGGGGGATGAACATATAATTTACTGCAGCCATGGTTCACAAATGCAGGGTTTTTCTATAGGTTCCGCGCAACCTTGAGATGATCCCCTAGCGTGAGCCTTCCAAGTAAAGGACCCTAATGGCCAAAGAAGAAATGCTGGAGTTTCCGGGTGTTGTGAGTGAACTCCTGCCCAACGCGACATTTCGCGTCAAACTCGAAAACGATCACGAAATCATTGCACATACGGCAGGCCGCATGCGCAAGAACAGGATCCGGGTTCTCGCCGGCGACAAGGTGCTCGTCGAGATGACACCCTATGACCTTACCAAGGGCCGAATAACCTATCGGTTCAAATAGGCGCGCTCCGGCAGATCATGGCGGAAGATCGTACAAAGCCGACAATGATCCTGGCATCAGCGTCGCCACGGCGGCTGCAGCTGCTTCAGCAGGTCGGGGTCGAACCAGACCATCTTATTCCAGCCGACATTGATGAAACACCGCATCAGAAGGAACTACCAAAAGACCTGGTGAAACGCTTGGCCCGCACAAAAGCGGATGTCTGCGCCCGCCATGCTGCACGCGAAAATCTTCGTGATAACGCCTATATTCTTGCCGCCGACACTGTGGTCGCAAGAGGCCGGGTTATCTTGCCAAAAGCGGAAACGGTGGATCAGGCGTCAGATTGTCTGCGCCAACTTTCCGGCCGCGCCCATCGGGTGTTTACAGCCGTCTGTCTGATTGCACCGCGTGGGCGCACCACGATCCGCATTGTTGAAACAAGGCTCCGCTTCAAACGGCTTTCCAGTCTTGAGACTGAGGCTTATCTTGCCTCCGGCGAATGGCGCGGCAAGGCGGGCGGATATGCGATCCAGGGTCTTGCAGGATCTTTCGTCATCAAACTCGTTGGCTCATATTCAAGTGTTGTCGGACTCCCACTTTATGAGACCGTCAATCTCCTGACCGGCGAAGGATATCCCGTCCATTTCGGCTGGCTCGGCGCGGATATCTAACCACCAGGACGGCTACCCATGGCAAGAACAGCGCGTTGTCCAATCTGCGATAAGCCCACCATAGCTGCCTTTGCGCCATTTTGTTCCAAGCGTTGCGCCGATATCGATCTCAACCGATGGTTGGGAGGCGCTTACGCGATCGCAACGGACGAACCATCCGGTGACGACACCGACAATCTCGCTTCCCAGGACCGGAAAAACGGCCCGGCTGATTTCGCCTGAATGCGGTCAACAACTTGCTGCCAGATTACGCACAACCGGTACTGGACAGGCGAATTTTTAGTCTCTATAACCCGCGTCTCAGGGCGCACTACGCCCGGTCATTAAACCCTTTTCGGATATACCGAATATCTGCAATCCTTGGGTTTTTTGACGGATGCCCAGGTAGCTCAGTTGGTAGAGCAAGGGATTGAAAATCCCTGTGTCGGCAGTTCGATTCTGTCCCTGGGCACCATTGCTCTCCGGCAAATCGCTAGTCACGTTAATAACGCCGGATTTCAACTCATGCCCGTCGGGCAAGACTATTTATCAGTGTCCGTTTCGCACGCCCTATCAACCACGCCTCAATCCTGAAACACATACTCACCGGGCGCATCACCCAGCACAGGATACCCTCGTTCAGGTGATCCGATCGCGGGTGGAGCGTGCATTCCAGATGACCGTGTTTTGAGCCACGCAACCCAGGATGGCCACCAGGATCCTTCCTGATAATGGGCAAGATCCCGCCATGTCTCCGGATCGGGATGAACAGCACCCACCTTGTGGGTTGCTACTCTGAAATGGCGGTTCTCGCGACCAGGCTCCGAAACGATCCCACCATTATGGCCGCCTGAAGCAAGGAGAAACGTCACATCAGTATCAAGAAGATGCAGGATCTTGAAGACAGAGAGCCATGGCGAGACATGATCGCGTTCGGTCGCAGCCACGAAGGTTGGCGCGGATATGTCTTCCAGAAAAACCGAACTTCCATCGACCTCGAACCGTCCTTTGGCCAGTTCGTTTTCCAGGAAGAGCTGTCGCAAATATTCCGAATGCATGCGAAACGGCATGCGTGTCGCGTCAGCGTTCCATGCTGCCAGATCGTTCAGTCCCTGCGGATCTCCCATCAGGTAATGGTGAACCATGCGCGACCAGATGAGATCGCGTGAACGCAACAGCTGAAACGCACCTGCCATCTGGCGCGCGTCAAGATAGCCTGTCTGGCGCATGACATCTTCAAGGAAGGTGATCTGGCTTTCGTTGATGAACAACGTCAGTTCACCGGCTTCTTCGAAGTCCACCTGTGCCGCAAGCAGGCTGATACTGTTAAATCTGGCATCGCTTTCGCGTGCCATTCTTGCTGCTTCAATCGCAACCAGCGTTCCACCTAGGCAATACCCAGCGATGTGGATTTGCGGCGATTGTGTGATCGTACCGACAGCATCAACCGCTTCACCCAAGCCCAATTGCCGATAATCATCGAATGACAATCCCGCCAGGTCAGCTTCGGGATTAACCCATGAAATGACAAAGACGGTGAAACCATTGTCGATCAGATAGCCAATCAGTGAATTCTCAGGCGACAAATCCAGAATGTAGTATTTCATAATCCAGGCGGGCGTAATCAGGATCGGCTCAGCGTGCACCTTTTTGGTCGTAGGCTCGTACTGAATGAGTTCCATCAAGGCATTCTTGAAAACCACCTTGCCTTTACGTGTAGCAACATCCTTGCCTGGGAAAAATGCTTCCGCCCCTGCCGGCGGC
>JBCDCZ010000391.1:0-3524 GCA_039180865.1 Pseudomonadota bacterium
CGTGAATGTCCGGGTGAGCTTCCGTGCTTTGAGAAGGAAAGATGTGAAGCGTTCTGGATGCGGGAGAAGTCTGTTCTTTCGAAGACGCGCCAAGGCTTCCATGCCCCATTGCTCGAGCCAGGATTCCAAGCCTGCCGAAAAAGTTACACGGGATTGAACATTGTACATGTCACCCAGAAGCTTAGGATCGATCGTCTCGACCGGCGATATCCGCCGCTGGCCGAGTCCCGGCACATCGACAGTTTCGGAGTGCCCCCACCCGATGATTTCTTCAATTTTTCCGTTGCGCCAGGTCGGCACCGGCTCTCCGGCATATGTCATGATCGCTTCGATTGCGGACCGACCGACTTCGGTTTTCCCGCCCGGCGTGATGCACATGTCTATCGTATCGACGCGGCGCCATCCCTCAACGAGATGGCGAACGACGCAACCGGAAAGGGTTGGCGACGAGCTTGCGCCGGTGAAGGCACAGACTTCATTGTCATCCGCACTCTCCTCCAGATGGGCGGCAAAGTTAGATAGGTAATTGCGGGCGTCGGCGAGATCGATCAGATGACTCCCAGTATGCAACACCGTGTCCGCGACATCGTAATCGGCGGTTTGAAACGGGCCTGAACAATCGACAACGGCAAAAGGTTTGAGCCCCTCGAGCGCCTCCCGAAAGCAATGCTGGTGGTTCAATCCCTCGCCGTATATCGCATAATCCGGATACTCGGCCTTTATCTCTTTCGCGATGGCCTGAGCCTTTTCCTCTGTTCGCGACGACACAATGACTTCAATATCGGGATACTGCGCGAGATGGCGCGCAAGGCGCTTCCCGAAGACACCGGTTCCGCCAAGGATGAGGATCGTTCGCATCATGCTGCCTCCGCTAATGTAAAACGTGCCCGGGTCTCCGGAGTGACTGGTCGGCACCCGGCCCGTTTGCCAAAAAGCCGGTATCTGTTGCGGGCGACGAGGTTATAGGCGAAGTCGCGGAGAAAACGCGGCACGAGCCAGCCAAATCTTAACAACGAGAACGGTCCGTTCAGGTGCCTGGAAAGCGCGATGACACCATCGGATCTCGCAAGCGCCCTACCGTTTTCGATGAAAAGGAAGGTGTCCGCGTTTTCAGGATCAATGCCGTGGTCGCGTGCAATCCTTTGCCCCTCTTTCGACTGGATGGAGATAAACCTAATCGTGGGCGCCTTTTCATGGTCGAGCGTGTATTGGACGGCCGTGTCGCAGAGCACACAGACACTGTCGAAAAGCCATATGGCCGAGGCTACAAAGGTCTCTTTTTCGCTCATTGCTGTTCCTCCCCGTAAAGGCCTTCCTGGTAGATCAGGGTGCCAAACAAAGGGGCGGTCAGATTAAGAGAAAACGTGAACCAGTCCCGTCCGCAGGCTTCATGGGTGACAACCAGATCGAGCGGCATCAAGGCGCGCGGAATACGGATCTTCTTTCCAAAGAGCTTGCAGTAAAATCCTGCGCTCTCAAAGCTCAAGCGCTTTCCGCGAGCCCGCACTTTGAGCGCGATGCTGACACCATAGCCGATATATTCTTCAAGCCCGGTCGGGCCACTGAACCGCTTCGCAGAATGCACCATCTGCGGGAACCCGTGCCGGTTAGCATAAAGCCGTGTCCAGATCTGGCCGCCTGTTGAGGCATCTTCCGTAACGCTCACAACTGAGGGCGTTCCAACGTCACAATAGAGTGGAAGCGGCGCACCAAACGGCCTCAGCAAATTCGTCAAGACCCGGCCGAGGCGGTTCATTTTCATGACCCTGATCTTGCCGACATAAACGATGGTGGCTCCACCTTTGACCCGCCTTGAGAACCGTTTTTGGACGGGCTCGGGAAGGTTCTCCCATTCCTCTTTCGTCAAAAGATCCTGGAACCGGCCATCGGGGAGTCTTGCCGGTTCCGGCTCTATCTGAGTGTTTATGGCTTCGAGTATAATGGCCATTGTTATGGCTCCGTTTGAAAATGATCTGTTAGCTCTTCCCGCCTGGCAGGAAGGAAGAAATCTTTGCCCCGAGCTTTAAGAGCATTGCGCGTTTCGATTGCGGCATTGAGAGCATCTGCTGGTACCAGCGCTCGGCGGCCTCGGTGAATTCCAGCATGGCAGTGAGCTTCTTGAGCTTTTCCTTGCTGACATTCGGATCACCGTCCGCACGGGCGACGCAATTGCGCAACGTCGCCAGCGCCGGGTCGATCTCCCGAGCCTTGCGGCCCGCTGCGATACGGGACGCAATTTCCCAGACGTCTGTCTCGGCGACGAAGTGATCGCGCCGGTCTCCCCTCACCGGCACCCGATAGATCAGGTTCCAGTTCATGAGTTCTTTCAGAGAGTTCGAGACATTGGAGCGCGCCATGTCGAGATCATGGGCAACCTCCTCCGCTGTCATCGGGTGGTCGGCCAAATAGAGGTATGCGTGGATCTGGCTCACGGAACGATTGACGCCCCATTTGCCGCCAAGGTCCCCCCATTGGAGTACGAACGTTTCAACCGCCTCCGGCAGCTGTCGCGTTGTGTCATCATGTTTCTTAATTTCTGTCATGACAGAAATTAAAGACGATACTGAAACAAATGTCAAATAGTATCACGCTCGCGAAAAGCGCGATGGTTTATTGGCAAACATTAAGTTCAGTGCGAGCGTGGTACGTTCGGCTGTCAGCCCATCGTCGAGCCGCTTTTCCAGCGCACCACTGCTTCGATTGTGGTCGCGGCGCCGATCCGGACCCGCGCCGATTCGAGCTGATTGCGGATCGTGCGCTCGGACTTGCCAAGTTTTACGGCAACTTCCTTAATCCTCAGACCGTCGGAAAGCGCGGACAGCACTGCGGTTTCACTGGGCGTCAGAACGCTGCGTTCCCGCTCGGCTGCCTCCGCCATCCCAGATTCGAAAAGAGCAAGACCAGCAAGCCGTAGGAGTGGCCAGAAGGCGGGCAACCGCAAATCAAGAGCGACCGGCGCCTCTTCTTTCGCGCCCGATACGCAAAGCGAAGCACGGCAGGAATCGTTGCGTGATAAAATCGGAATTGAGGCACCTGAGGAAACACCGCGCTTTGCAAGCGCACTGACGCCGCTGACTTCCATCAGGTGCGGATCAGAGAAATAGGGTGTCCAGCTAACCGGCGTCGTGCTGCGATAGCTCTCCCATAGGATTGGATCGCTCGGCCCGATCTTCGTATCCAGGAACCCTTCCGGCGACGTCTCCAGGTCCCCTCCCGCAATTACGGCAAGGATCCGGTATCCGTCGGATTCAGGTGAGGCAATGCAAAATTTGTAGCCACCAAGATTCAAGGCGTCGGTGAGCTTGGCGAGCGGGTTTCGCATCAGCTCGAGGTTCGCACCGCGCGCCAAGGCTTGCAGTGCGTCGAGTTCTTCCCATCCAATCGGTTTAGATTCTGTCATCTCTCACTCTCAGCCCAAAGACCTTTCGATGCCAGTCTTCAAGCAATTAAGTTCATTTCCTCACGGCGGCAAGCCGGAACGGAGCCCGTACGCCCCCTATCCACTCACAAAAGATGCCGTTGCC
>JBCDCZ010000392.1:0-3518 GCA_039180865.1 Pseudomonadota bacterium
GGGCCCAATTCGGTATGAATGCAGATGCTGAGGTCTGCGTGAAACATCCGCGAATAGGATTTTCTCAAGATATCCGTAAAAATACCGTGCCAGTGCGCGGTATTTTTTTTGTAATGAAGCAAGAGGGCAGGAATGCACTTTCGAGGGGGAAAGCATGTCACGCAGCGGCTATCATTCGGTATACAATGCCTGGAAAGCCGATCCGGAGGGATTCTGGGTCGAAATTGCCCGCAAAATCGACTGGTATAAAGAGCCGGATACTGTCTTCGACGAGACAAATGGTCATTACGGTCGATGGTTCGCCGGTGCTGAATGCAACACCTGCTATAACGCCGTTGACCGCCATGTGAGCGGCGGGCGAGCCGATCAGGCCGCCGTCATTTATGACAGTCCGATTACAGGTCGTAAAAAGACTTATACCTATGCTGCCCTCCTGGAAGAAGTGGAGACGCTTGCAGCCGTGCTACAGGACCAGGGGATCGTCAAAGGCGACCGCGCGATCATTTATATGCCGATGGTCCCCGAGGCGGTTTTTGCGATGCTGGCCTGCGCCAGGATCGGAGCAATCCATTCAGTCGTATTCGGTGGTTTCGCCGCAAGAGAACTTGCCGTTCGGATCGATGATGCAAAGCCAAAAGCAATCATCTCCGCTTCATGCGGTATCGAACCGGGCCGGGTGGTTGCTTACAAACCTCTTCTTGATGAGGCGATTGACCTCTCACAGAACAAGCCTGAGCGGTGCATCGTCCTGCAGCGCGAAGAATTGCCGGCAGACCTTGTCGCGGGGCGCGACATCGACATGGTGGCTGCCATGGAGGAAAAACGGGGCACGAAGGTACCGTGTGTACCGGTCCTTGCGACCGATCCGCTCTACATTCTTTATACGTCAGGAACGACCGGGGTGCCGAAAGGCGTTGTTCGTGACAATGGCGGCCATATGGTGGCGCTTCAATGGACAATGGATGCCATCTACGATATTCGCCCCGGCGAAGTTTTCTGGGCCGCCTCGGATGTCGGTTGGGTCGTCGGCCATTCCTATATTGTCTATGCTCCGCTTATCCACGGCGCGACCACTATCGTGTTTGAAGGAAAGCCCGTTGGTACGCCTGATGCCGGCGTTTTCTGGCGGGTTATGGAAGAGCACGGCGTTGCAGCGCTTTTTACCGCGCCCACCGCTCTTCGTGCCATTAAGAAAGAAGACCCGAAAGGCGCGCTCACTGCGGGATATGATCTATCGAAGTTGCGTACGCTGTTTCTTGCAGGTGAACGGGCGGACCCTGATTCCATACTCTGGGCGCAACAGACCCTGAAAGTGCCGGTTATCGACCATTGGTGGCAGACCGAAACAGGGTGGACGATTGCCGGAAACCCGGTCGGGTTGGGTCAATTGCCGGTCGTCCTCGGTTCGCCGACTGTTCCAATGCCTGGATATGATCTTCAGGTTTTGGACGATGCTGGCAACGAGGTCGATGCAGGGACGCTTGGCAACATCGTTGTGAAACTTCCGTTGCCACCGGGCGCATTACCGACCCTTTGGCAGAACGACGAACGCTTTAAGGACAGCTATCTGTCGGAATTCCCGGGGTATTATCAGACATCCGACGCGGGCTACGTGAACGAAGACGGTTATGTTTTCATCATGGCGCGAACTGACGACATCATCAATGTAGCCGGACATCGGTTATCGACCGGTGGTATGGAAGAGGTCGTGACCAGCCACCCTGATGTTGCAGAATGCGCGGTCATCGGCGTCGCGGACGCCCTTAAAGGTCAGATACCAACGGGTTTCCTGATCCTGAACTCGGGTGTCGAACGCCCGATTTCGGACGTTGAGGCTGAGGTCGTGAAGCTCGTGCGTGACCAGATCGGGCCGGTAGCCGCATTCAAGAAAGTCTGCACAGTCAAGCGGCTTCCCAAAACGAGATCGGGCAAGATTCTGCGGGGTACGATGCGTGAAATCGCTGATGGGGAAACCGTCAAGGTTCCGGCGACTATCGATGATCCGGCCATTCTAGATGAGATCGCCGAGGCACTCGGTAGGCCACGCCCCTGATCCGCTTCTTCTCGCGGCATTCTTCATCTAGCCGCGGCACATGAACCAAGGATTGTCCCATGGAACACGATAACAAGGTCGCAATCGTTACCGGTGCCGCGCAGGGTATCGGCTATGCGGTTGCAGAGCGTCTCCTGCGCGATGGTGCGCGTGTCATGATTGCCGATATCAATGATGATGCGGGATCACTTGCCGTCGAAACGCTTGGCGAATTCGGCGCGGTTCGCTTTACCCATTGTAATGTTGCAGAGCGCCTTGACGTTCACAACCTCGTCGCCAGCACACTTGAGGCATTCGGTGACATCGACATTCTCGTCAACAATGCCGGTGTCGTGCACGGTGCCGATTTTCTCGATCTGGAGGAAGATGCGTTTGACCGCGTGCTAGGGATAAACTTGAAGGGGTCATTCCTCTTATGCCAGGCCGTTGCGCGCCACATGGTGGACAAGGTGAATGAGGGGGGGCTGCCCGGCGCGATCATCAACATGTCGTCGATCAACAGCGTTGTGGCGATTCCCAATCAAGTGCCCTATTCGGTTTCGAAAGGCGGTGTCAACCAATTGACAAAGGTCGCGGCACTCGCCCTGGCGGAATACGGAATTCGGGTGAATGCGATCGGACCAGGCTCGATCATGACGCCCATGCTTGCGACGGTTAACGCTGATCCGGTCGCCAAGCGAAAAGTTCTATCGAGAACGCCGATGCTGCGAACCGGAGACCCAAAGGAAATTGCTTCCATCGTCTCATTCCTGGCTTCCAATGATGCGAGCTATATTACGGGCCAGACGATCTACGCGGACGGTGGACGGCTTGCGCTCAACTATACGGTGAGTGTGCCGGAAGGCGATTAACGCAAAGGCAAGGGTGGCGGCCGCTTCGTCCGCAACCGCCATGAGAAAACGCTCTCGGCTAGTCTTGGTCTTCGGTCGTGTCTTTCTTCAGACTGGAAAGCTTCGCGAAGACGGAATCGGCATCGAATTCCGGCTCTTTTTCAATTTCCGGAGCCGGCTGGCTGACTGGAGAACCGAAGAAGGCATCGTCGCCGATCACGGGCTGAGGTGCATCGATTGGCATCGGTGCAGTCTCTTCAACCGGCAGAAGTGTGGCGCCTTGCGGCTCATCGGGCCGTGGCGGCAGATTCTTGGCCGCCTTCGCAACCTCCGCGTCGAGCGCGATTTGCGTGCAAAGACCAAGGATCACCGGGTCCGCTGGAGCGAGGTTTGCCGAATTCCAGTGTGTCCGATCGCGGATTGCCTGAATTGTCGGCTTGGTGGTGCCGACCAGCTTGATGATTTGCGAATCCTTCAATTCAGGGTGATGCCGGGTCAGCCATAAAATGGCGTTCGGCCGGTCCTGACGGCGGGAGACCGGCGTGTAACGCGGCGCTTTTTTCCTACGCTCCGGGACGACAACTTTGGCTTTGGCCATTTGTAATTTGTGATCGGGATTATCTTGCGCTTTTTCA
>JBCDCZ010000393.1:0-3511 GCA_039180865.1 Pseudomonadota bacterium
GCCGTTGATCGTACATTCGATCTGCCGGGCACCAGCTGCAACGCCTGCGAGCGAATTAGCAACTGCAAGTCCAAGATCGTTATGGCAATGGGTTGAGAAAACGACCTTATCGGCATCGGGCACATTCTCCCGGAGCGCCTTGATCATTGCGAAGTATTCTTCCGGCACCGCATAGCCCACCGTGTCCGGGATATTGATCGTCGTCGCACCGGCTTTGATCGCGCGGTCGACGGCCTTCGACAGATATTCGATCGATGTGCGCGTTGCATCCATTGCCGACCACTCGACATTGTCGACGAGGTTGCGCGCAAGCGTCACGGTATCGGTTATGATTTCGAGAACCTCATCCTCGGTTTTCATCATCTGATACTGAAGATGAATCGGCGAGGTTGATACGAAGGTGTGAATACGGCCCTGCCGGGCTTTTTTTACTGCTTCTCCGCACCGAAGAATGTCTGCCGGGATAGCGCGAGCAAGACCGGCGATGACCGCGTTTTCGGTGCGCTCTGCAATCTTGGAAACCGCTTCGAAATCCCCGTCCGACGCAATCGGGAACCCCGCTTCGATGATATCGACCCCCATTTGGTCGAGGAGCTCGGCGACTTCGAGCTTTTCCTCAAGAGTCATCGTCGCGCCCGGGCTCTGCTCTCCGTCACGCAACGTGGTATCAAAGATTACGATCCGGTCCATATTGTCGTTCGTTGTTTCGCTCATCGTTCCCAATCCTTTGAACGGATCCCGCTGGCGTGTCCTCTCACCTTAACGGGCCTCATCTATTGTGCTGTTTGAAGGTGTTCCGTTCAAGGCGTCGCATCGCGTCTAACGCCCGGTTCGGTTTTCCCCCCTGAGTGCCCGCCATGTCACGTCTGGCAGCCGGCGCTCAGGGGCGCATAAGGAGGAGGCTCGTAAGGAGCAGCAATCCGAACATGGAGACGTGCGCCGCACCAAGATGCATGTTGCCAACAGCAACACCGTCCGCTTGCGAACGGAACGCTGCTTTGAGGTCGGCATTGCGAAATGCGCTGTTCACCTGGATCCTACCGTATTGCCAATCGCGCCTGCGGTGATTTCTTCCGGACTCTATACGCTTCACCTTACGGAAAGACAAACGCATTGCAACGGGCCTTCTTGAGGAAACACGATAGTCTCGTCTGAAAAACAACCCGTTTCGCGGAAAACACTGTAAATCTGCTCCCTGAAACCAACCATCAAACGAACAAGGTGCCCTCCGCAAGGATTACTGCGTCACCGCCTATCCTGAGTGCGAAAATGTCGTCATTCTCAATATCGATTTCCAGCAGCATTTGGGAAGGCCGCCCCATGGCAAAGCCTTGTTCGATGAGAAACTGATGCGTCCCGTTGCCCGGTCGGTCGAAATCGACGATTGCGCCGGCAAGCGAAGCAACCGCGCTACCGGTTGCCGGATCCTCTCCGAGCCCCGCCTCCGGCCAGAACATCCGGGCATGAAATGCAGCATCAGACGCCATTCCACCTGGCGCATAAATGAAGGCATTGGTCGCGCCGGACATGGAGAAGGCACGGTCCCATGCAGTGAGGTTCGGACGAACCGACGTCACGGCGTCGACGGAGCGAACCGGAACCAGCGTAAAAGAATTTCCAGCAGAGTAGATTGCAGGCCGATGGCGGGCGAAACCAATGTCATCCTCATGAAGCCCGAGCGCCTCGGCGAGTAAGACCCGCGAAACGCTGGGGCCGACTTCTTCGGGTTTCTTTGGCACGGTGAAGGTTGCGTGGCCGGTTCGATCGGGCCTGACCACGACGCCTGCACGCACCAAGCCGACACGTTCTTCGAGAACAACCGCCGCATCGGTCGGCTCATCAACAGGCCCGTTTTTTTGACGGGCCAGGAACACCGCCGCGCCGACGGTCGGGTGCCCGGCGAACGGAAGCTCTTTCCCGGGCGTGAAAATCCTCAAGGCCGCATCGTTTGAAGGATCTTCGGGCGTGCGGACAAAAACGGTCTCGGAAAGATTGAACTCGCCTGCAATCTTTTGCATCGTTTCGTCATCCAGATCGTCTGCCTCAAGGATAACAGCGAGCGGGTTACCTTCAAGCGCCGTCTTGGCGAAGACGTCAAGAATTGCATAGGGGCGGGTCTTTGACATGGCTCTGCCTTCTTCTCATCTGAAAGCCCGATCGCAACCCGGGCCGCATACTTTTTTTCGTTGGACGCTATGACACGCCTGCTGCGCCGTTTTCTTTCACTTCTGCCGGATGCGCAAGAACGGGTCCACTATTTCGTGGAAACCACGGAGCCCGTCGTCGCGCTTACTATCGATGACGCTCCAGATCCCCAGACGACCGACGAAATCGCATCGGTTTTAGCGGAGCATGGCGCGCTGTCGACGTTCTTTATCACCGGGCAGTTTGTCGATGAGGCACCAATGGTTCTTGAGCGCCTTGCCGCTGCGGGCCACCAATTCGGCAATCATCTGATGCTGGACCGGCCCGTGATCTGTTTGTCGCGTGAGCGTTTTGCGCAAGACTTTGAAAGCTGCGCAAACCTTCTTCAGCCATACGGGGGCGCAAGGGTCTTTAGGCCACCGAGCGGGGTCTACAGGCGCTACATGATCGACTTCGTCGCCTCGCAAGGCTGCCTGACGGTCCTTGGTGACGCCTTTCCGCTCGATACGCATATCTCGTCACAGAAACTGCGAATGCGCCTTCTAAGGTCTATGATTGAACCGGGGTCGATCATCGTACTTCATGATCGTGCCGAGCGTGGACGCCGAACGGCAGAAACGCTCAGCCTCCTGTTGTCCTGGTTGGAAGAAACCGGGTTACGTCCGGTTCTTTTAAGCGAACTCCTGCCGATGCCGCTGGAGCGGTAAGTGAAATTCGGGCGTGTCAAATGCGCAAGTGAACGAGGTGTACCGCTCGAGAACGCACTTCACTCGAAATCGGTTCCATTGCGACGTTCGGTCAAACGCCGGTCGGAATGTCTGCGCTCACGGAACAGATTACGACGGTCCCCACCATCCCATTCACGAGTTTCGACAACTTCCTGAATTTCGTCATCTGCCGCGAGAGCTTCGAATGCTGCAATGCGGTCAGAATCGAGTCGGACCCCCATTTTTTCCTCTTCATCATCGAGGAATTTGATGCCTAACGCGATTTCACTGCGCCAGATAATTTTCGCAGGACGGTAGTGCGGTGACGGATATTCGCGCAACTCGATATAGTTTGGGATGAACTGGTGCTCGTCGACGTAAAGAAGAGCGCCATGGGGCGACTCATTACGAATGGTCACTTCGCTCGAAAGGCTGCGATCTTTAAACACGACCATTCCGCGCTTCAGCGTCCGGTGGCGTTTTTCAAGCCTTTTTTCTTCGTGTTGCGTCTCTTCGTATTGCGTCATCGTCCGATCCCACCTTCTTGGGTCAGCAAGAGCCAATCCTCGGACGTACACTAGCGAATGCGTTTTTATTCGCGCTAAAGTTAATCTGTAAAATTTTAAGTAAGGTCGAGAAAAATTGGCCAAACGGGGAAA
>JBCDCZ010000394.1:0-3505 GCA_039180865.1 Pseudomonadota bacterium
AACAGGGAAAACGCGGTTCGGTCTTGTAAGGCCCGTTCTGAATACCGTATGTACCCGAAAGGTCCAGAGGAATAGGGACAGAAATCATTGGCTCAACAGGCCAAAACCGGGACTTTAACGGGGAAGTGAGAACGCAGTGACCACAATTACGCTCAAACAGGCATATACGATGATCGAGGCAGCTTTCGAAAAAGGCGCAGAGATGGGCTTGAAACCGCTGACCGTGGCGGTACTTGATGCCGGCGGTCATGTCAAAGCGCTCGCGCGCTCAGATGGCGCTTCCAATCTCCGCCCTAAAATGGCTATCGGCAAAGCAAATGGATGTCTTGCGCTCGGCGTTGGAGGACGGTGGGTTGCAAAAAACGGCATTGACCGGCCACACTTCATGACCGGCCTCATCGGCATGGACGATAACGGCATTCTGCCGGTTCCCGGCGGTGCACTCGTTCTTTCCGATGGCGCCATCGTCGGCGCTGTGGGTATTACAGGCGACACTTCGGAAAATGACGAAACCTGTGCCGTTCACGGTATCGAGGCTGCAGGTTTTTCCGCACAGGTCGAATAGATCAGAGCTGACGGTCAAAGGTAACGTCGCGCGACGCGACCCGGATCGACACCGAATAACCAGCCACAACGTCGAGAAAGGCAATCGCCGCCAGAATGACGTAGGTGGTGC
Source organism: Pseudomonadota bacterium (assembly GCA_039180865.1). Lineage (GTDB taxonomy): Bacteria > Pseudomonadota > Alphaproteobacteria > Rhizobiales > JACESI01 > JBCDCU01. The sequence goes on from JBCDCZ010000394.1 coordinate 677, forward strand.
TTGCCGCTGTGGGATCGACAAGAAACTGCACAAGATAGACGAGAAAGACCAGCGTCGATGCCAGGTGGTCGATAATCGTTGCTTTTGCAGTTCGGGTTGCCTTCAAGATCTCGATGAAGAGCAAAACCAGGGCAAATAGGATCAAAAGACCGCCGAGCGTGAGATCGAACGTTGCTCCAGACAACATATCGAATGAATAAGCTGGCGCCTGCCAATCCACACCAGTCCCACCACCCGTGCCATAGGCAAGGACATTGTAAATAACGAGCGGAAGGAACAGCAGGGGAAAATTGCGCAGGATCATCATGGGCGGTTTCCTCGCTGCCATCGGTGGATCCGGTAACCGGATCGGGCCGCTTGCTTAAGGGCCTTGGAGATAACAATCACTCTGGATCGAAAAACCCGGCATTGTGAGCCGGGTTTTCAAAAACTTCAAACGTGGTCGTCGTCAAAAATGCGCGATCAAACGTCGTCCTTTGGCTCAAGCACCTGACGGCCGCGATACATACCGGTCTTGAGATCGATATGGTGCGGGCGGCGCAATTCGCCGGAATCCTTGTCTTCAACATAGGTTGGTTGTTCAAGCGCATCGTGCGAGCGGCGATGGCCGCGCTTCATGCGTGTCACCTTACTCTTTGGGACAGCCATTGGTCTTCTCCGATTTGGTAATGTATGCGCTCCGCGGTGCCACAACGAACGTTGCCAGGCAGGGGCGCCTCAATTCAAGTGCGGGGCTTATACCGTCAAAGTTTCAGATTGGCCAGAGGTCGCGATCAAAAAATCGTGCCTTATCCGCCCGATTTCGCGTCCTTTTTTGGGAAGACACATTGATTATAGGAATTTGCCGCCCGAGCACGCTCAACAATGGTGTTTGCAAGGCGACTGAGTGTTCGGCTCGGCTTGGCGGGATTGCGCTTTTTTGGATTTGGCAGGGACACCGCAAGAAGTGCGGCCTGACGGCGGTTAAGCTTCGAAGCGGGTCGGCCGAAATAATGCTCGGATGCCGCCCCGATCCCATAGATCTGATTATCCCATTCCGCGATGTTCAGATAAATCTCCATCGTCCGTCGTTTCGACCAGACCAGATCGGCATAAAGGGCAATCGGGATCTCGACAGCTTTCCTCACCACGGAGCGATGGTTGGTTAAGAAGAGATTCTTGACCGTCTGCATCGTGATGGTACTCGCGCCCCGCGCCCTGCCACCGTCAAGATAGTCTTCAACAACCCGATAAAACACGGCCCAATCGACACCATTATGCTCGCAGTGGCGCGCATCCTCCGACACCATAACCGAGTTGACGCCGACAGGCGCGATATCGTCCAGAGAAACCCACGTTCGTTTGTAACCTTTGAAGGTTACAAGGTCGTAGAGCATCAGCGTCGAGATTGGCGGCACGACAGAGTAGAGAGGAACCAAAACGAGCGGAATGGCGATAAGAATACCCATACAGAGCGCGAGAATTCTAACACTCTGCCCGATGAAGCGCCGGATAGGAGAAACTGTTTTCTTCTTACGCGCAGCTTTTCTGCGCCCGGTTTTATTCGGGCGCGCAGTCGCCTCGCCTGCACTGGCTTTGCGGGCGTCTTTCGCCTGCGCCTCACGGGTCACCGGATCGTCCAACTGTCATCCTTCTGTTGCAGCGAACACTCTGCAAGGTCGGCTTGCTGCCATTTGCGACATGTCTTGGCAACTACCGAAGTCAGGAAAACCCTCTCCGAGACCGCTTGGCATCCCGCACATATTTGTGAAATAAGGTCCGGCGAAGAATTACCAACCTGCCTGCTTCCTGGCCCATCTGTAAAGCATCTCCATGTCGAAACCCGATTTCACCGCATTCAACGAACACCTCTCGCATGTCGCAGCCATCGTTGAAAAAGACCTCGATTCCCTTTTGAGTTTCACCCCCCCGCCAGGCATTGGTTGGCCGGATCGCCTGTTCGACTCAATGCGGTACGCAACGCTCAATGGCGGCAAGCGGGTGCGCCCGTTTTTGGTTATCGAGGCTGCCCGGCTTCTTGGCTGCGAAAGCCTCGGTGCACGCCGCGCAGGCGTTGCGATCGAACTGATCCATTGTTACTCGCTCGTCCATGACGACCTTCCGGCAATGGATGATGACGACTTGCGGCGCGGCAAGCCAACCACTCACAAGCAATATGATGAGGCAACGGCGATTCTCGCTGGCGACGGCCTCCAGACCCAGGCCTTCACAATCCTGGCGGATCCCTCAACACACGATGATCCAGCGATCCGCGCCGACCTTTGCGCGGTTCTGGCTCATGCAGCAGGCCCTGTCGGCATGGTTGGTGGCCAGATGCTGGATATCGCGGCCGAACACAAGGAAACAACTGAGGAAGAGGTGCGCACTCTGCAATCCATGAAGACCGGCGCACTCTTGCGCGCCTCTATGGAATTGGGCGCAGTGGTTGCGGGAGCGAGCGCTGAAGACCGCGCACGCTTTGTTCGTTTCGGAGAGGTCATCGGGCTCACCTTCCAGCTTGCAGACGATCTTCTTGATGCGACAGCCGATGCTGAAACCATGGGCAAGGCAACCGGCAAGGATGCCGAGCAAGGCAAAGCCACCCTGGTCCGCCTTTATGGTATTGACGGTGTTCGCGCGCGCCTTGACGCCGAGGTCGCAGAAGCTGAACGCCTACTTGAACCTTATGGCGAAAAGGCCGAGACTTTAAAACAGACGGCGCGATTCATAGCCCACCGCGCCCATTAGATGGACACGCTGAGACGGACGGGAGCTCACAATGGCTGCAAACCGCGCTGAACGCCGCCGCCAGGCTAAACTTGCGAAAAAAGCCGCCAAGGGTGGCAAGCT
>JBCDCZ010000395.1:0-3485 GCA_039180865.1 Pseudomonadota bacterium
CACGCAGACCTCAGCATCTGCATTCATACCGAATTGGGCCCGTTCTTAGTGAACCGCAGCCCGTTCACTCAACCTTGCAATCTGATCCTTCACGTAGAGTTTCTTTCGCTTCAGACGGACAACATCCAACGTATCGGTGCTTGGATGGGCCTCGGCATCGGCAATTTGCTTCTCCAGCGCCTGATGTCTGCGCTTCAACTCTACCAAATGCGAATCCAATGACATGCAAGTCTCCTCTTGTATTGCAACGGAACGGCGATTTCCCCCGCTGCAAAGTGTGACACAACTTTTCCCCCCCGTCGATGAGAGCCTTCATGTTTCACGCACGGATTTAAAATTTTGTTGACAGTGGAAGTGTAATTTGAGTTGGTCACTCAAAGGCGGCCGCAAAGCGGCGCGCCCACGCGATATCCGCACGCCCAAACCCAAAATGCCTGACCAATAAACGAGAAGAGCACGACGTGACCGGTGAGACGCCGATCGATCCAGAAAAGGATGAAACCGCAATCAGATTAGAGATTTCCCGATTGCGCCAGGAACACCGCGACCTCGATGCAGCGATCGATGCGCTATCCAATTCGGGGCTGTCTGATGCGCTCCGCGTGCAACGCTTAAAAAAGCTGAAGCTACGTTTAAAGGACCGAATCCAGTCTCTTGAGGATCAATTGATCCCGGATATCATCGCTTAATGCGGGACCAAACCGCGCCAATTGGTCACGCGCCAATTGTTGAGAGTTCGCGTTTCTTCGCCTTCATCTGATACATGGCGCGGTCGGCGCGAACCAGAAGTTCGGCAGGATCATCTTTTGGAGTGACCACGGTAACACCCGCCGATGCACCGACCATCACATCGACTCCGGGCGACACGGTGATCTTGTCGTTGCACAGGGTTTCAACCAGCATATTGGCTCGCCATTCGGCAATTGCCGGCGATACCTGCCAGAGAAGCACGACAAACTCGTCTCCACCGATGCGGGCCACCACATCCGATGCACGTACGTGGCGCGACATGCGTTCTGCGATGGTTTTGAGTACGATGTCGCCTGCCGCATGGCCATGCGTATCGTTGATCGGCTTGAAATCGTTAAGGTCGATATAGATCAGGCAGGCTGTCAGGTCATACCGTTCGCAAAACGATATGGAGCGCTCCAAGGCCCGTTTGAAGCCGCGCTGATTCAACAAACCAGTGAGGCCATCCTGTAAGGCTTCGGCGGTCAGTTCATTGACCTTTTGCTTCAGCTTGCGGTTCTCTTCGGTGAGATCCTGCAACAATTCCTGAACATGTTCAGGCAGGCTTGAAATGTCGATTGCTGTCATGGATGTGATCCCGGGGGTTGGTTGATCATCATGAACAAAAGCTAACCGACCATAGCGTGTTTTCCGGTTCTTGAGGGAAAAACAAGGCGATACCGTAAGGAATGATTAAATTCAGTCGCTAAATTCCGCCTCCAATTTTCATAAACTGCGCCTTCAATTTTCATAAAGTGCTGGATGCATTTTCATAAAGTCTTGCACGAAGGGCTGAGATCGCCTTAGTTGCGGGCTTTCTGCCCCCCGAACGAATCCAGTCAAGCTGATGGCCAACACACCCGCTGATGTCGCAATAATAATGGGAAGCCAGTCCGACTGGCCGACAATGCGGTGTGCTGCCGACGTCCTGAATGCCCTTGAAGTCAGTCACGAAGCGATGATTGTATCCGCCCATCGCACGCCTGACCGGCTTTATGAGTTCGCGAAAGGTGCCGCTGGAAACGGCTTCAAAGTCATTATAGCGGGTGCCGGCGGTGCCGCCCATCTGCCAGGCATGTGCGCCTCGCTGACAACACTGCCAGTCCTTGGCGTTCCCGTTCAGTCGAGAGCACTCTCCGGTAAGGACAGCCTTTTATCGATTGTCCAGATGCCAGCTGGAATTCCCGTCGGCACGCTCGCCATCGGCTCTGCAGGCGCAACCAATGCCGGGCTCCTTGCTGCACAGATCCTGAGCCTTAATGATCCCGCCCTAGCCAAGCGGCTCGCAGCCTGGCGCTCTCAGCAAACCGAGCGGGTCGGTCTTCACCCGGTTGATGATCCAAACAATGGGTCATCTGCATGACGGATGCGGGATCACAGGATATCGCGCTTCCTCCAGGGGCCAGGATCGGAATCCTGGGCTCAGGCCAGCTTGGCCGCATGCTCGCACTTGCCGCAGCACCGCTTGGATTGCGAACCCATGTTTATTGTCCAAGTACCGGTCCTGCATTCGATGTTTGTGTTGAGGGGACAACGGCAAAATACGAGGATCGCGCGACTCTCGCCGAATTCGCCAAGACGGTGGATGTGATCACTTATGAATTCGAGAACATACCGGTAGAGACGGTAAGCTTCCTCTCGCAATTCACGAAAGTACGGCCCGGCCCGCGCGCGCTTGAAGTCTCTCAGGACCGGCTTCTTGAAAAAACGTTCATGCGCGACCTTGGGATTGCGGTCGCCGAGTTCCACCCAGTCGATAGCACTGACGACCTGAGCCAAGCGCTCGAAGCGTTTTCGGGAAGCGGCGTTCTGAAGACGCGAAGATTCGGCTATGACGGGAAAGGTCAGATCATGATCCGCCCCGGAAACACCCTCACCCCGCTTGCAGCCCTCGCCGATCTCGGCAACGTGCCATTGATCCTGGAACGCCTGATCCCGTTTGAAAAAGAAGTCTCTGTGATCGGAGTGCGCAGCGCGAATGGCGAAATCGCATGTTTTGATCTCGCTGAAAACGTCCACGAAAATCACATCCTGAAAACGTCGACGGTCCCGGCGAACGCGCCAGAGCAGATTGCGGAAGAAGCAAAGGCCGTAGCGACCAAGATCCTGACCGAACTTGATTACATCGGCGCAATCGGTGTCGAATTCTTTCTGCTTGAAGAAGGGGCAGAGACGCGGCTTCTCGTCAACGAGATCGCGCCGAGGGTTCATAATTCAGGACACTACACGATGGACGCGTGTGCGACATCGCAGTTCGAACAGCACATCCGGGCAATCGTAGGCTGGCCATTGGGCAATACGGCGCGGCATAGCGACGTGGTGATGACCAACCTGCTCGGCACGGAGATCCATAACTGGTTTGAGCATGTCTCCGACCGGACGGCGCATTTTCACGACTACGCCAAACGCGAAGCGCGCGAAGGGCGAAAAATGGGCCACGTCAACCATTTGAAAGGCAAAGCGTGACCAACCCGCCGGGCTTGACGTTCATTTTTTCGTTTTTTCGGCAGATCCTTGAGACCAAGGTGGACTTTTCCCGAAGGTTTTGATAAGCGAACCGAACTTGATGGCACGAGCGGCCGTGAAGACAGCCAGCTTTGTGCCGAGCCGACCCTGATTGTCGGCCCGATCAAACCAAACGCCAACAATAGATATAGGATTCCCGCGTGCAGGTACTCGTCCGCGATAATAACGTCGATCAAGCTTTGAGAGCGCTGAAGAAAAAAATGCAGCGCGAAGGCATCTTCCGTGAAATG
>JBCDCZ010000396.1:0-3434 GCA_039180865.1 Pseudomonadota bacterium
ATTGTGCCGATGTTCACGTGCGGTTTGTTACGCTCAAATTTCTCTTTTGCCATCAGAACTCTCCGTTCTCTCTTCTACGCGATGACCGTAACGGTCTTCAGGTTGGTCTTAAGCCCGTTAGGCCATTTTCGATTGGATCTCCTGGGCAAGCGCCGTCGGCACCTGCTCATAGTGATCGAATTGCATTGTGTACTGGGCACGGCCTTGCGACATGGAGCGCAAGGTGTTGATGTAGCCGAACATATTGGCGAGCGGCACCATCGCATCGATGACGTTGGCGTTGCCGCGGACATCTTGGCCTTGCACCTGGCCGCGACGACCGGTCAGGTCGCCGATGATCGAACCTGTGTACTCCTCAGGAGACACAACTTCGACCTTCATAATCGGCTCCAGCAGAACCGCCCCGAGTTGATCTTTGTTTTCCCGGAAGCACGCCCGTGACGCGATCTCAAATGCGAGAACACTTGAGTCAACATCGTGGTAAGCGCCGTCCACCAGGGTTGCCTTAACGCCGAGCATCGGGAAACCAGCAACTGGTCCGGCGCTCATGACGCTCTCCAGACCCTTTTCAACGCCCGGGATGTATTCTTTCGGAACTGCACCACCGACGATTTGGCTCACAAATGCGAAATCCTCGCCATCCGGGTTCTTTTCGAAAACGATTTTCACGCGAGCGAACTGTCCGGAACCGCCAGATTGTTTCTTGTGCGTGTAATCAGCTTCATAGGTCCGCGTAATGGTTTCGCGGTAAGCGACCTGCGGCGCACCGATATTAGCCTCAACTTTGAACTCACGCTTCAGACGGTCGACAAGGATGTCGAGGTGAAGTTCGCCCATACCAGCCATAATGGTCTGGCCGGATTCCTCGTCCGTTTTGACCCGGAAAGATGGGTCTTCTGCAGCGAGACGGTTGAGCGCTAGACCCATTTTTTCTTGGTCACCCTTCGTTTTCGGCTCAATCGCAATCTCGATCACCGGCTCCGGGAATTCCATTCGCTCGAGGATTACAGGTTTGATCGGATCACACAGCGTGTCGCCTGTCGTCGTGTCTTTCAGACCAACGATGGCAACGATGTCACCTGCATAAGCTTCCTTGATTTCTTCCCGCTCGATCGAATGCATCAAAAGCATCCGTCCAATACGCTCGCGCTTTTCTTTAACTGAGTTCATAAGCGTCGTGCCTGCGGTCAGAACACCGGAGTAAATGCGGCAGAACGTAACCGAACCGAATTGGTCGTCCATGAGCTTGAAGGCAAGCATGGAGAAGGGCTCGGAATCATCTGCCGGGCGCTCTGTTTCTTCTTCGGTTTTCGGGTCGATACCTTTAATCGCAGGGATGTCGATCGGAGACGGCAGGAAGTCGACCACAGCATCAAGAAGCGGTTGGACACCCTTGTTCTTGAACGCAGAACCACAGAGAACCGGAACGAAATCGTTTGCAATTGTGCCTTTACGGATGAGTTCGCGAAGCTTCTCGCCATCCGGCTCATTGCCTTCGAGATAAGCCTCAAGCGCTTCCTCGTCCTGCTCGACGGCGATCTCAATCATTTTCTCACGGAATTCTGCCGCACGATCGGCGAGATCAGCCGGAATATCGACGACATCCCAAGAGGCGCCGAGGTCTTCACCCTGCCAGATGAGTGCTTTCATCTCAATGAGATCAACCACGCCCTGGAGTTCGGTTTCTGCACCCACCGGGATCTGAACCGGAAGAGCGGTCGCACCAAGGCGATCGCCGATCATCTCAACACAGCGATAGAAATCAGCGCCGGTCTTGTCCATTTTGTTGACGAAAACCATGCGCGGAACGCCGTATTTGTCAGCCTGACGCCACACAGTTTCAGTCTGCGGTTCTACGCCCGCATTGGCATCGAGAAGGGCTACCGCGCCGTCGAGCACACGAAGCGAACGTTCGACTTCAATCGTGAAGTCCACGTGACCAGGCGTATCAATAATGTTGAAGCGACGCTTCTTGCCGTCCCGACCTTCCCAGAAAGTGGTTGTCGCCGCTGACGTGATCGTAATTCCGCGTTCCTGCTCCTGAGCCATCCAATCCATCGTCGCGGCACCATCGTGCACTTCGCCGATTTTGTGGCTCTTACCGGTGTAGTAAAGGATCCGCTCGGTTGTCGTCGTTTTGCCCGCGTCGATGTGGGCCATGATCCCGAAATTGCGGTAGTCTTCGATCGTATATTCACGTGGCATGGTAAGGCGCTCCGATGATTACCAGCGATAGTGTGAGAAGGCGCGGTTGGCTTCGGCCATGCGGTGCGTGTCTTCACGCTTCTTGACGGCAGCACCACGATTGTTCGCAGCATCCATCAGTTCACCCGACAGTTTCTCAACCATCGTCCGCTCGTTGCGGTTGCGCGCGGCGGTCAGCATCCAGCGAATCGCAAGAGCCTGACGGCGCTCGGTGCGCACTTCGACGGGAACCTGATAGGTCGCACCGCCAACACGGCGTGAACGCACTTCAACCTGCGGCATGACATTGCCGAGCGCGTCGTGGAACATTTTAACGGGATCAGACTTCGTCTTGTTCTCGATCGTGTCGAGTGCGCCATAGACGATCTTTTCAGCAACGGACTTTTTGCCGTCGCGCATGACGGAATTCATGAATTTCGTAATGACGATATCACCGAATTTCGGATCCGGAATAACATCGCGTTTTTCAGCTCTGTGACGACGTGACATGTCTTGCCTACCTATTTCGGACGCTTGGCGCCGTATTTCGAACGGCGTTGTTTGCGGTCTTTCACGCCCTGGGTGTCGAGAACGCCGCGAATGATGTGGTAACGAACGCCTGGAAGGTCTTTCACGCGGCCACCGCGGATCATGGCAACCGAGTGCTCCTGGAGATTGTGGCCCTCGCCCGGGATGTATCCGATCACTTCAAAGCCATTGGTCAGGCGCAGCTTGGCAACCTTACGAAGGGCCGAGTTCGGCTTCTTTGGCGTTGTCGTGTAGACACGCGTGCAGACACCGCGTTTTTGCGGGCAAGCCTGCATGGCCGGAACTTTGTTACGCTTCACCTGCGGCTTGCGCGGGTTGCGGATCAACTGGTTGATCGTTGGCATTCTTCGCCTTTCAATTCTCACCATTCTGATGCGTCCGGTTGATTTCCAGCGATTGAACGCACGATCGCCGAACTCATGCTCAGCAAGACGTGCGCCCTGCCGAAATCAGCGGGCGCTCATGAAGCAGAGGACCTTTGATCAAGGTCGTGCATCCCAGAGATACGTTTCGTAAACCACGAACACCGTTTAAGTCGGATGGGTCGGTGGCCTAGGCGGCCCGGACCGGCACAACTTACAGCTTGTTCGAAAGTGGGCGTGTCTTACTCGTAACCCCGATGGCCGTCAAGGGGGATTTCAAATTATTTGCGGGCAGGAAAGACGATCAAACGATTGTTATCCGAGAGCTTTGTCCTATCC
>JBCDCZ010000397.1:0-3416 GCA_039180865.1 Pseudomonadota bacterium
AACACCCTTATTTTTCTTCGTTCAGCCTCACATCTGCCGCAAGTTGCACGATGGCGTGATCCATCTGCACATGACGATTCGCGCCGAATCACGCATTTTAGTCGTTAGCAGCGCGCGGAGAAAATACAATGAATCAGAAACATGTGGCCGTTCTGATGGGTGGCTGGTCGGCGGAGCGCCCCGTCTCTCTGGCGAGCGGCGAACCCTGTGCCGATGCGCTCGAAGCGGAAGGATACAAGGTTACCCGGGTTGATGTCGGGCGTGACGTTGCAAGCGTGCTCTCGGACCTAAGACCCGATGTTGCGTTCAACGCCTTGCATGGTCCGTTTGGCGAGGATGGATGTGTCCAGGGCATTCTCGAGTTCCTCGAAATACCCTACACCCATTCCGGTGTGATGGCATCCGCGCTTGCTATGAACAAAGACCGGGCGAAAGCTGTCTTGAAAGATGCGGATGTACCGGTCGCCGAACACATGATTATGGACCGGTGGGACGCGGCAAAAGCGCATCCGATGGCCCCACCCTATGTGGTGAAACCTGTCAATGAAGGGTCTTCTTTCGGCGTGATCATCGTTCTGGGTGATGCTGACAATGCCGCGGCAGCTCTTTTATCGGACGATTGGCCTTATGGCGACCGGGTTATGGTCGAACATTATGTGGCAGGCCGCGAACTCACCTGCGCCGTTATGGGCGAGAAGGCCCTTGGGGTCATCGACATTGTGTCAATTGATCACAAATTCTATGACTACAATGCGAAATATGCACCTGGCGGCTCAAAACATATTTTGCCCGCAGAAATTTTACCGAATATTTACCAAGATATACAGACTCTATCTCTCAAGGCGCATCATGCTTTGGGGTGTAGGGGCGTAAGCCGCGCAGATTTCAGACTGGACGAACGGCCGGATGGGACAAACGAACTCATCTGCCTGGAAGTGAACACCCAGCCCGGCATGACGCCGACATCTCTGGTACCCGAAATGGCCGAATATGACGGCATGTCGTTCGGGGACCTTGTTCGGTGGATGGTGGAGGACGCGAGTTGCGGCCGGTAACCAGAAAAGGAAGGCCCAATTCGGGCTCACCCGCCTTGTCGAGGCGGGATGCTGACCGTGCGCTCACGCCGCGGGCACTTGCTTTTCGCCGTTTTTTCCATCGCGCCGAGGCCAGGGTTGAGACCCTTCCACCCTTTGCTTTTTCGGCGTTTTCCGCAAGTTTCATCGCCGCTTTTGCAATCTACGGCATGGTATTGAACGGTAGCGTCAACAAGGTTGCAAATGACGTTACCGCCTCAGTCGGATTCGCTGTTGAGAGCGTCGCAATTTCCGGCCACCGGCAGCTCTCGGAACGCGAACTCCTGGACATTCTTGGCCTTGAGCCGGGGCTTTCTCTTTTAACCTTCGATGTTGCGAGCGCTCATCGGACGCTTTTGCGCGAGCCCTGGATCAAGTCCGCGTCCGTGCGCAAAGTCTATCCAAAGAAACTCATGATCGAGGTCGCCGAGCGTGAACCCTTCGCGATCTGGCAGCGCGGGCATATCGTTTCTGTCATTGATCGGACCGGCCTGGTTCTCGATCATTATGACGAAACACAGCATTCCAATCTTCCAATTCTTGTCGGACACGGCGCGCAAAAAAACGGTGCTGCATTCCTCGCACTCCTGCGTGCGCATCCAGAACTGAATGCGCGGGTCCGGGCTTCGCTCTACCGCTCAGAACGCCGTTGGGATCTGATGCTTGACAACGGCGTCACAGTGAAACTTCCCGAGCGCGATGTAAGCACGGCGCTTGCGCAGCTTGCCGACTATGATCAACGTCACGCGCTCTTTTCAAAAGATGTCGAACGGATCGATATGCGGCTGTCTGACCGGCTCGTCCTCAGACTGTCGGACCGCGCCATGATCAATCGCCTTGCGACGATTGGGCAGAAAGCCGGAAAAAACGCGGAGACCAATATATGATCCTGCGTTTCGGCTCCTCAAAAAAGATCGTAACCCGCTCACTTGCGCCGAACAAGCCAGCACTTGTGACCGTGCTCGATGTGGGGACCACGAAGATCTGCTGTGCAATCGCCCGGTTGCATCCGAAAGCCCGCGGGCTTGAGTTGCACGGGCGGACCCACGCGATCGAGGTTATTGGTTTCGGACACCAGCGTTCCCGCGGCATTAAAGCAGGCAGCGTCATTGATCTTGATTCCGCGGAAGAAGCCATTCGGCACGCAGTTGATGCCGCAGAACGGCAGGCTGGAATGACGGTTGAATCGATCATCGTCAATGTTTCCGATCCAAACCTCCGCTCCAAGGCATTTTCTGCAAGCGTTTCGCTTTCCGGACAGGAAGTTGAAGACCTCGATATTCATCGGGTGCTTGCCGCTGGTCGCGATCATTGTGCCGATGAAGACGGCGCCGTGATCCTGCACTCGCAACCCATCGGTTATTCGCTCGACCGAACGGACGGCATCAAAGACCCGCGCGGCATGGTGGGCAGCCGGCTCGGTGTCGATATGCACTGCGTAACGGCCCATGATTCAGCGTTGCGCAACCTGGAACTGGCGATTAACCGCTGCCATTTATCTGTCGAGAACTTTGTCGCGACCCCCTATTCAAGTGGTCTTTCCGCCCTCGCCGGTGATGAAACCGAGCTTGGTGTTGCCTGTATCGACATGGGCGGCGGGACAACCACCGTCTCCATCTTCGTTGATGGCCAGTTCGTTCATTCCGAAGGAATAGCGATCGGTGGGCGCCATGTGACAAATGATCTTGCACGTGGCTTGTCGACATCTTTACGCGACGCCGAAATGATTAAGGTGCGCCACGGAAGTGTGCTGCCCGGCTCCTGCGATGATAGCGCGCCAGTCAGCGTGCACCAGGTTGCGGATGAAACCGGCCTTTCCTCCGATATCGCACCGTCCTTGATTGCAAAGATCATCCGTCCGCGCGTTGAGGAAACACTCGAACTCATTCGCGATCGTCTGAATGCGTCTGGCTTCGCGTCAATCGCTTTGCGCCGCGTCGTGCTGACCGGAGGAGCCTGTCAGTTGACCGGGATGTCGGATCTTGCGCGTTCGGTTCTCTGCAAAAATATCCGGCTTGGCCGCCCATTGGGCGTCACGGGCCTTCCGATGGAAGCGCGCGGGGCTGCTTTCGCGACGGTGGTCGGATTGATGATTTTCCCGCAGATCACCCGGATTGACGAAACCCCGAGCCTCACGGGGATGAAATCGTTCAGGCAGCCTGTCAAAACCGCGTCCGGTAGTTACTTAGGCCGGGTCGGAACCTGGATTGCGGGGAGCTTTTAGCCATGGCGGACGAACCGGACCAAGAGGCCGAGATCGATCGCCATCAATTGAACCTATTCGAAACGATTTGGCCCGAGGGCGCCAAAAAGCCGGAGCAGACCAACGAGGATACCATGACC
>JBCDCZ010000398.1:0-3369 GCA_039180865.1 Pseudomonadota bacterium
CGGCGCGGACATCGAGATCGAACAAGGATACGTCGTTGCGAAGGCGAAGGGCGGGCTCGTCGGCAATCGTTTCCGTTTCCCCCATGTCTCGGTCGGTGCCACCCACACCTTGATGATGGCTGCGACGCTGGCGCGGGGCGAAACCGTTCTTGAAAATGCGGCCCGCGAACCGGAAGTTACAGATCTTGCCGATTGCCTTACCAAGATGGGTGCCAAGATCAGTGGTGCTGGAACATCCACGATTACCATCCAAGGCGTCGACAGATTGTATGGTGCGCATCACATTGTGCTGCCGGATCGGATCGAGACGGGAACTTATGTAATGGCGGTCGCGATGGCCGGCGGCGATGTGTTACTTGAGGGCGCTCGCCCGGACCTGCTCCAGTCTGCTCTCGATACGTTGTCTGAAGCCGGAGCAGAGATCATCCCAACGAACGAAGGGATACGGGTCAAACGCAATGGCCACGGTATCGAGGCGGTGGATGTCTCGACGGATCCTTTCCCGGGTTTTCCAACTGATCTTCAGGCACAGTTCATGGCGTTGATGACGAAGGCGAAGGGTACATCGAAGATCACAGAAACGATCTTCGAAAACCGTTTTATGCACGTGCAGGAACTTGCCCGGCTTGGTGCCAACATTTCGCTTGATGGTCAGACCGCGACTGTCACGGGCGTTGATTGCCTCAAAGGTGCCGAGGTGATGGCGACCGATCTCAGGGCGTCCGTATCGCTGGTGATCGCAGGGCTTGTTGCGGAAGGTGAAACAACCGTCAGCCGAGTCTACCATCTTGACCGCGGCTTTGAGCAGCTTGAAGAAAAGTTGTCCGCCTGTGGAGGAAATGTTACCCGGCTTTCCGCATGAGCTTGCGAAAAGCAGTTCGTTACGGCTTTTTGCGGGCGTCAATTTGCGCTATGACGAATTGGGCTGGTTGGTGCGTTGAACCTTGCGAGAACCGAATCTGACAATCGGTGGCAGGGGAAGCATATCAGCAGCCCGGCATTTCGGAACGCATACGCCGGGGTTACGACATGAGTGTCCTTCAAGAGGCGAAGCTGCTGTCGAGCATACCGATCTTTTCGAGGCTCGACATCAAGAAGCTGCAATTGCTGGTGCTCTCCTCCGAACGGCTTGTTTATCGGAAAGACCAATTTCTGTGCCGCCAGGGCGATTCAGGCAATGAAGCCTTTATTGTCATTTCCGGTGAAGCTGACATTCTGGTGGACACGGGCGATGGCCCTCTCAAGGTCGCGACGATCGGCGAACATGGTATCGTTGGAGAGATGGCAATCTTGTGCGATCAGCCGCGTTCTGCGAGCGTTAAAACCGTTACACCCACACTCGAAACACTGAAGATTGAAAAACGTGAGTTTCTCGCATTCCTGCGCGACAATCCCGAGGTTGCCCTCGAGGTGACGCGGCACCTTGCGGAACGGTTGATGAAGACGACGCAGGATCTTGCCCGTGTTCGAGAGTTAGCCTCCTGATGGGTTTCACCGTTGTCGTCTACGGTGCGCGCGGATCGATTCCGGCCTGCGGCGAAAATATGCTTGATGTTGGCGGCAACACATCCTGCGTTCTCGTCACGATCAATGACCGGGTTCTGATTTTCGATGCAGGAAGCGGCATCGTCGGGCTCGGACAGGATCTCCTGAAACAGGATAAGCCGATCACGGCCGATCTGTTTTTATCCCATGCCCACTACGATCATCTGATCGGTCTTCCCTTCTTCGGCCCTTTAACTAAGCCCGAGACCAATCTGACGATCTGGACAGCGTTACCCGATGCGCCAGCCGATACCGAGAATGTTATCGATGCTTTTCTTCGACCTCCATTCTTTCCCGTTACAATCAGCGAATTCGCTGCGAAAAGCCATTGCCGCACATTGGGGGTTCCGGAAACTCTTGATCTCGGAGATGGCGTCTTCGTCCGCAATTGCCGGGTGAACCATCCGGGCGGCGCTTATGGTTTCAGAGTGGAATACGGCGGTCGTGCTTTCTGTTATGTGAGCGATTTTGAACATGATGGCGGGCCAATGGATGCTACGCTGGCGGCGTTTTTAAATGGAGCGGATCTGGCCTTTATGGACTCAACGTATACGCCTGAAAATTATGATAACAATCGCGGTTTCGGCCATGCGTCATGGCTTGCGAGCGGAGAAATATGTGAGGCTGCGAAGGTTCATAGCTGGCGGCTTTTCCATCATTTCCATTTGAGCAGCGATAAGGAACTTGGTGCTATTGAGGCTGCAGCGCGCCGCAGATTTCCGAATGCCGCTCTCGCCCGCGAAGGTGACGTCTTTGACCTGGTCAGGGCAGACTGATGTCACCTCTTCCCGGCGTTGTCACCGGTCTTTTCAGGGATAATGAGCAGCTTGAGAGTCTGCCGCCAATGGCGCGTGCCAGACTTCAGGAACAGGAAAATGCAGCCGAAGTTCTGACGCGGGTCATTCAGCTTGGCATCGTTCTGTTCTTCAGCATTCTTTACATCACATCGCCGAAACTCGGTGCGCCGGATAAACAGTTCATTACGCCGCTTATACTCTTGCTCTATGTGGCGCTGACTGCATTCGGGTTGATCTGGTCAATCAGAAAACCGCTACCGGACTGGGCTGTTTACGGTTCCACTATCATCGATATGGCGCTCTTATATGCGCTGATCTGGACTTTTCACATCATCTACGAGCAGCCTCCGAGCTTCTATCTCAAGGCGCCGACACTGCTTTACGTCTTTATTTTCATAACATTAAGAGCGCTTCGGTTTCAGGCGCGTTTCGTGATCGCTTCAGGGGTGACAGCTGCTGTCGGCTGGGGCCTGATGTTCATGTACGTGCTTGTTTTCGATAAGTTCAATGAAATGGTGACACGAGATTTTGTCACCTATCTCACCAGTAACAGCATTCTTATCGGCGCTGAAGTCGACAAGATCATATCGATCCTCGTTGTGACGGCGATCCTTGCGCTTTCGATCAGCCGTGCCCGTCAGACATTGATCAGAGCAATCACGGAACAACACGCTGCCTCCAATCTGTCCCGGTTCTTTGACGAGGACGTCGCGGGCGAGATCACCGCAAATGATATCGACCTTGACAATGAATCAGGTGTCGAGCGGTCGGCTGCGATCCTCAATATTGATTTGAGAGGGTTCTCGAAACTTGCCGAGACGCATGAGCCCAATGAAGTAATCGCGCTCTTGACGGCCTATCAGAAACGGGTGGTTCCCATCATCAAAAAGCATGGCGGATCGATCGACAAGTTTCTCGGCGATGGGATACTCGCAAGCTTCGGTGCGCTCAGGGCCTGCGACACGTGCTGTTCCGATGCCCTGCGAGCAATGGATGAGATCCTTGCCGACTACCGCACTTGGGCAGA
>JBCDCZ010000399.1:0-3341 GCA_039180865.1 Pseudomonadota bacterium
AACGAAATTTTTAAGCCATTGATAAAAAGGACATTTTAATTTTTGCTGCATCGCAGCACAAGTTTTGTTAGACAGGCCTAATTTTTTCCACCAAACTTTGATTTATATTCCGGCAGCAGTACGCTTTCGGATTGGTTATTTCATTCGGCAATCCGGTCGATGACGAAATGACCAACCGATCGATATAGGGAGTATCGTGCTGCAACCGGATTTCCGGCCCGGAGGTATAAGGCTGGAACACAGAGGAGGCGAATAATGGTACGTTCGTTTGGTACTCTGGTTATGTATGCGGCATTTGTCTTTTTGGCGGCCATCGTAGCCGGTTACATCTAGACATAGCCCATCTGGCCAGACCCACGCAGCTGGTCGGATTGTGGCTGTGGCAAGAAACCGAACACAACCGGGATGCAAAAAAGCATCCCGGTTTTTCTTTGGGGCCAGGAACCTCCCCTGGCCCAACCTTAAGCTTCAAGCTGCTTCTTGATCGGATACCGGAGCCCGAACGCCAAGCATGTGGCAGATCGCAAAGACGAGCTCAGCACGGTTCATCGTGTAGAAATGGAAATCATTGACCCCGCGGTCGACAAGGTCCCAAACCTGTTCAGCGGCAACTGCTGCGGCAACCAACTGCCGGGTCTGAGGATCGTTCTCAAGTCCACGGAACCGTTCCGCAAGCCACCGTGGTACATGGGTGCCGCACTTTGCTGCAAACCGCGCAACCTGTTTGAAATTATGGACAGGAACAATGCCTGGAATAATCGGAATTGTTATACCGGCACGCCTGACACGCTCCAGATAGGCCTCAAATGCATCATTATCAAAAAAGAACTGTGTGATCGCGCGATCGGCACCCGCATCGACTTTGCGCTTCAGGAACTCGATGTCTGCCCAGATATCCGGGCTTTCCGGATGTTTTTCCGGATAAGCTGACACAGCCACTCCGAAGGTCCCGCGTTTTTTGATCGCTGACACCAGATCCGCCGTCAGTTTGTACCCGCCGGGATGCGGCCTGTAGCGATGGCCGGGCCCCTCTGGCGGATCACCGCGAAGCGCAACAATGTCTGTCACGCCAGCCTCGGCATATTCGTCGAGGATTGCATCAATATCGTCCCGTGTAGCCCCGACGCACGTAAGATGCGCAGCAGCAGGCACTTCCGCCTCCCGAACGATACGCTCGACGGTCCTGTGGGTCCGCTCGCGGGTGGACCCTCCCGCGCCATAAGTGACGGATACAAAGCTTGGATCAAGCGGCGCAAGTCGCTCGATCGACGACCAGAGGATCTCATTTTGGGCGTCGCTATGTGGCGGAAAGAACTCAAAGGAAACCTTGATTCCCCCCTCATCAAGTCCGCGCTTATGCTTTTGATATCCCGTAGAACGCATCCTAATCACTCCATTAACGGCGCAACACACACTAAGGTTTGACCGCCGTCCAAATCGTCACTGTTAATTCTTCGCCTGAGACGGCCTCAGGCTCCAGTTTCGTTATCTCTTGCGGTGTCAGCCCAACGCTCTCAATCCATGTAGCCATCTGCTCATCACCAAAGCCAAGCCGGCGATGTGCATATTCGTCGCGCAAAAATTCCAGATTATGGGCGGCAAAATCGACAATGATCCATCGCCCTCCAGGGGCGGTCACCCGGGCAACTTCGCTCAGCGCGCGGGCAGGATCGTCGAGGTAGTGAAGCACCTGATGAATGGTTACAAGATCAAAACTGGGGGGTAAGACGCCGCCCTGAAAAGCCAGGTTGTAAACATCCGCTTGCCGCACCTGTGCGGATCGGGACCGCTGCAAAAGCTTGTTGCGTGCAATTGAGAGCATCCGGGGATTGGCGTCAATCCCAATCGACCGGTCAGCCCTCTCTGAGAACAATTCAAGCATCCGGCCGGTCCCGGTGCCGATATCAAGATGGCTCTTGAAGTGCTCATCCCCGAAAGTGCCCAACATGGCAGCTTCTACCGCTGCTTCGGGAACATGACGCGAACGCAAAAGGTCCCACTCACGTGCATTGGCATCGAAGTACCGATTGGCGGCTTCCTGATGCGCCTTTTTTACCTCACTGAGCCGTTCTCGATCCCGAACCAACTGCGGGTCTTCCGGATCGATATCCTTGAGCAACCCGCGGATGAGTGAGGAGCCGGGCCCATCATCCATCAAACGGTAGTAGACCCACGCCCCTTCCGGGTAGCGCTCAATTAGGCCCGCTTCACTGAGGAGTTTAAGATGGCGGGATATCCGCGGCTGGCTTTGGCCCAAGATCAGCGTGAGATCGGTCACCGTAAGTTCGCAGTGGCTCAATAGCACGACAAGCCTCAGACGTGTCGCCTCGCTCGCAGCTTTGAGACGGCCGAGAAAATCATCGAAAGATAGAGGTCTTATCGCGTCCAAGGAGTCGCTCCAAATCACATAAACATATCTTTATATGATTTTTTTGTGCCTTGCAAGGAGGCTGGTAAGGCTGCGCTATCGCCTTCGGCGCACGTGGGATCTGAAAAAAACGCGATATAAATAAAAGCTATTGCTGGTCCATAAATAACTTGTTCACCGAAGTCGGTTATCTTGATTTCAGTAAATATCTGGAGTGCGGTCCGCGTCTCGGGCAATGGATGGTCTAAAAGCGATAAAACGACGCCTTAGCGTAATGAAGGCGGTCATTTTCGTGACCAGCCTAATCGGTATTGTGTCGATTTTTGAAGTCTCCAAAGCCGTACACCTCCACGACCTCAACTTTCTGCATTTGCGGTACAGTGAGCGCTTTAAGGCACGCGTAGAGACCACCGATTTCTCGTCAAAACCCGCTACAGCAGAACTTCGAAATCTCATCTACGACATTCGCAGCCAACCGATCGACTGCCTGAAATCAAGGAATTGGATCAGTACGCTTGGGACGATGGCGTTTGGCACATATGAAGCGTTCTCTATTTGCGAGAGAGATGTTGCGCTCGCGGATCGTGCGCTCGCCTATCTTGACAGACTTGAGCGTGGTGAGATCCCTCCTAACGAAGCCTCAGCAGAAATCAGCACCATTGCGAGCCAGTTTTCACAGAATTCCGATGATTTTTATCCATTGGTCACCCGGACGGTAAATTCCCTTCTAGCGTTCATGCTTGCAATCATGGTGCTGAAAGGCGCATCTGCCGTACTCGTTACGGTGCAGTCTTCTCGCTATATTCTCAGGCAATTCGACCGCGCGCTCGATATGGACCAGGAATTGCAGGCGAAGAACAAAGAACTGAGCGATTCAATCGTCGCCCTGAAAAACCAGAAACAGGAAATCGACGAAGCGAAGAGCCTTGCCGAGCATAATGCATTACACGATGCGCTAACGGATTTGCCAAAC
>JBCDCZ010000400.1:0-3338 GCA_039180865.1 Pseudomonadota bacterium
GTTCAACCGAACATTCTGCAGAAGGATAAGTTCAAACCGGAAAAAGCGCGTGAGATACTCGACCGTCATTTGAACTTGTCGCGCCGGATCACAGGTCCGGAGGATCTCGGGCTTCTGCAAACCACCCATTTGATCTGGCCGGAATCGGCCTTTCCGTTCCTGCTGACGGACTATCCCACAGTGCTGTCGGAGATTGGCGCAATGCTGCCACCGGGAACAACACTCCTGACCGGGGCGGTGCGGGCAGAACCTCCGGCTCCCGGAGAGGCAGGGCGGCGGTTTTTCAATTCGCTCTATGCTATCGATCATACTGGGGCCATAGATCAGGCTTACGATAAAGTGCATCTGGTGCCATTCGGAGAGTACCTGCCCTTTGAGGCAACGCTCGAAGGTCTTGGCCTTTTATCCTTTGTGGAATATCCGGGCGGCTTCAACAGGGGGCCGTCAAAGCGCGTGCTGAACGTTGCGGGAGTTCCTCCGGTTCTACCCTTGATTTGTTATGAGGTTATCTTTCCGCATGACTTTGATGCAACGAAACAAATCGCGTCGGCAGGTTGGATTTTGAACGTTACTAATGATGCATGGTTCGGAATAACATCAGGACCGTATCAGCACTTTCATCAGACAAGGTTGCGTGCAGTTGATGAAGGTCTACCCGTCGTCCGCGCCGCAAATAACGGCATTTCTGCCGTAATCGACGGTTACGGACGAGTGGTCAAAAAACTCGACCTCGGTGAAGCGGGCATTATCGATGCAAAACTACCCGAGCGGATATCTGTGCCACTGTCGGATCAAATGCGAACAGTGATATTCGTAATAATGATGATTACAAGTTTTGGTTTGGTTTTTGTCCGACGTTAGACTAGACACGAGTGTATATTTGCGAGTCAGGCTGACCTCACCGATCATGTTCGGTTAACGCGTACTCGCGGGCCTTTCGGCTTTGGAACCCGGAAGTGTAGAGGTCAGGGGAGAAAAAAGGACGCGCCTTTATGTCGGGGAGTAAGAAGCCTAATCCGATTGACGTTCACGTAGGCAGCAGGGTTCGCTTACGACGCATGATGGTAGGCATGAGCCAGGAACGGCTCGGCGAAAGTCTTGGTATAACCTTTCAGCAGGTTCAGAAATACGAGAAAGGCACCAACCGTATAGGGGCAAGCCGCCTTCAAAGCATTGCGACGGTTCTTGGTGTACCAATCTCGTTTTTCTTTGAAGATGCCCCCAACCCATCGGGTGACAACGCCGGAACGGAACTCAAGAATTCGCAACATGTGGTTGAATTTCTTTCCAGTCTCGAAGGCCTTCAATTGAATCGGGCGTTCTCCAGAATTGAAGACGCGCGCATCAGGCGGCGTATCATCGATCTGGTTAGTTCGCTTGCTGGTGAAGAGCAAAGAGCGGATTAATTCGCCACCGCGCGATGATGCCCGACCTCTACGGGCAAACCCAGACGTCTTGACCTTTCTTGGGAAAATTGCCATGTCGAGGCCCGACCGACGGTGGCGGGCTTCCTATGCCCGCACCCTCCCATAAAAACGTACCGAATAGATAAAGGGAAAACTGTGGCCCGTTCCTCCTACCTCTTCACGAGTGAGTCCGTTTCAGAAGGACACCCCGACAAAGTCTGCGATCGTATTTCCGACACGATCGTCGACGCGTACTTCCAGGCGGCGCTTGATGAGGGCATGGATCCTTGGCAGGTGCGGGTTGCGGCCGAAACGTTGACCACCACCAACAAGGTTGTGATCGCGGGCGAAGTGCGTGGTTCCGAAAGCGTCAGTCACGAAAAGGTTGACGCGATGACCAGGGACGCGATCCGCGATATCGGGTATGAGCAAGACGGTTTTCACTGGAAGACGGCAGACATTGACGTCCTTCTTCACTCGCAATCAGCCGATATCGCGCAAGGCGTCGATGAAGGCGGATTGAAGAGTGACAATGAGGGCGAGGGTGCTGGCGATCAGGGTATTATGTTCGGCTTCGCGTGCGAGGACACCGACATGCTTATGCCGGCGCCAATCCACTACTCCCATAAAATCCTTGAACGTCTGGCCGAGGTCCGAAAGTCTGGCGAAGAACCGGGCCTTGAACCTGATGCCAAGAGCCAGGTGACAGTCGCTTATGAAAACGGCAAGCCTGTCGGCGTCACGTCAATCGTCCTTTCAACACAGCACAGCGAAGGTCTAAGTCAGGCGGATGTGCGTGGGATCGTTGAACCTCACATCCGTGAGGTCCTGCCGGACGGTTGGATCACGGGCGAGACTGTCTGGCACGTTAATCCGACAGGTAAATTCGTCATCGGCGGACCGGACGGCGATTGCGGCCTGACCGGTCGTAAGATCATTGTTGACACCTATGGTGGTTTTGCCCCGCATGGGGGCGGCGCGTTCTCTGGCAAGGACTCGACCAAGGTTGACCGCTCGGCAGCATATGCTGCGCGGTATCTCGCCAAGAATGTTGTTGCAGCCGGTATCGCGCCGACCTGCCTGATCCAGCTTTCCTATGCAATCGGTGTTGCACGACCGCTTTCGATTTATGTCGATCTGAAAGGTGAAGGTCAGGTGAGCGAAGAGGCTCTTGAAAAGGCACTGGACGAGGTCATGGATCTCTCCCCGACGGGTATTCGGAGCCACCTCGACCTGAATAAGCCGATTTATGCGCGCACATCGGCTTACGGTCACTTTGGTCGCGAACCGGATTCGGACGGCGGTTTCTCGTGGGAACGGACCGATCTCGTCGAGGCCCTGAAAAAAGCGCTTTGAAAATCAAGCTATGACGGATGACGGGCTCGGCAAGGGAACACCTGGCCGACATTTCTTCGGACGGCGGGCAGGGAAGAGTCTGACGCCCCGCCAGTCCGATCTAATGGCGAAATGTCTACCGAAGCTCGCCATTTCTCTTGAAGAACCGGCGCCTTGCGATCTTTCTGAGCTTTTCGGTCACAAGCCGGAGGAGGTCTGGCTTGAAAGCGGTTTCGGCGCTGGCGAACATCTGGTCCATCGCGCTCTGGCAAATCCTGATGTCGGTTTTATCGGCGTCGAGCCATTCCGAAATGGCATGGCCAAGGCCCTGACTTTGATCGAAGAGACGGGCGTTTCGAACATCCGGCTCTATCACGACGAGTCCGGTCCGCTGCTGGATTGGATTCCCGCTTCATCTTTGAGCAGGTTCTATCTGCTCTACCCGGACCCCTGGCCGAAGAAACGTCATTTCAAGCGGCGGTTCGTAACGCCGGAAAACCTCAACCGCATCGCGCGCGTCTTGAAGGCCGGTGCGCCGTTCTATTTTGCTTCCGATATCGATAGCTATGTCTCTTGGACATTGGAGCACATGGCAAA
>JBCDCZ010000401.1:0-3333 GCA_039180865.1 Pseudomonadota bacterium
AAACGAACGGATTGACAAACACAACACTTCGGTGAAGCTGAAAACAGAGGAGATCCCAATGCCGCAACTCTTTCCGTTCACCGATCCGGCTGACGTCAAAGCCGGCTATCCCCGTGCCATCGTAAGATGCGAAGGCGCGACCGTCATCGATGTAGATGGGAACCGCTTTTACGACGCCGTTTCCGGACTTTGGTGCGCTTCACTGGGCTTTTCGCATCCACGTCTGATCGAAGCAGCCCGCACGCAAATGGAAACGCTCTCCTATTATCACAGCTTCATGGGAAGAACGCCCCAGGTGGCGAACGCTCTTGCTGAGGCACTCGCCGAAGTGACGCCTCGCGGTATCGGACACTTCATCTACGGACAATCCGGATCAGACGCGGTGGACACTGCGATCAAGCTTGTGCGGTACTACCAAAACGCGCGCGGCAAGCCATCGAAAAAAAAGATATTGGCCCGCGACGGCGCGTATCATGGGGCAGGCGGCATGAGCGCTGCCCTCACTGCGTTTTCCTATTGCCACGACGGGTTCGATACACAGCTTGATACGGTTATCCGCCTCACACTTCCTCACTACGCCAAAGAGGGGCACCCGGGCGAAAGTGAAATGGCTTTTAAAGACAGGCTTTGTCGAGAGTTGGAGGAAAAGATTACGGCTCACGGCGCCGACACAATCGGGGCGATGATCGGCGAGCCGGTATTAGGGGCAGGGGGCGTTATTCCCCCGCCAGAAGGCTACTGGGAAGCCGTTCAGCGGATCCTGAAGAAGAACGATATTCTCGCGATATCCGATGAAACGATCACAGGTTTTGGCCGAACGGGATGTTGGTTCGGGTGCGAACGCTATGGTCTTGAGCCTGATATCATGACCATGGCAAAACAGCTTACTGCCGCTCATTTTCCATTATCAGCGGTTGGGCTAAGCGACCCTGTCCATCGGGAAATCGCAGCATTCGCACACGCACATGGTACATTGGGCCACGGTTTTACCTATGGGGGGCACCCGGTCGGAGCCGCCGTGGCACTGGAAACGCTCGCAATCTATAGAGACATTGATCTTGCAACTCATGTCGCCGAGCTCTCTCAAAACCTGGCAGCAGGGCTCACTGATTTGGCGCCGTCACCTTTTGTATTTGAAATTCGTCAGGCCGGTTTCATGGCTGGTGTGGAACTTACAAGCGACACCGGGGAGAAGGACGGCCTTGCGCGCAAGGTCGCGTCAGAAGCAGAAAAACGTGGGGTGTTCTTCCGTGTGATCGGAAATACGCTTGCCATTAGCCCGCCTTACATTGCAACACCCGATGAAATCGAATGGCTCGTGCAAACGTTGCAGGAAAGCCTGAACGCCGCGACTGCCGAACTGGAACCCATCCCGTCTTGAAACATGGATTGCGCCCCTCGTGACGCCGACCGATCTTTGTTACCTGTCCGCTAGCAATGCTCTAAAGGCGTTCAAAAGCGGGACATTGTCTCCCGTTGACCTTATGCAGGCTCTCATCGCGAGAGCGGAGGCTGTAGAGCCCCGTATCAACGCATTCACTTTCCAATATTTCGAAGAAGCCCTGGAGGAAGCCAAGAAAGCGGAGGCGTGGTATGGTAGAGGCGCTGAACATCGGCCTCTCGAAGGTCTGGGTGTGGCAATCAAAGATTCCGGGTTGATTGCCGGCAAGCCCACATCTGCCGGATCGCTCACCACCACCGAAGAACCGGCAAAAACCACATCCGTCGTCAATGCCAGAATCCTCGATGCGGGCGGCATCTGTCATGCGCGCACGGCAACACCGGAGTTTTCGTGCGCGGCAGTCACCCATTCCTTGCGGTGGGGTATCACACGCAATCCCTGGAACACCGACTTTACACCCGGAGGATCGTCAGGTGGGGCAGGGGCGGCCCTTGCCGCCGGAGCAACAACCCTTGCCAGCGGATCCGACATTGGCGGCTCCATTCGCATACCCGCGGGATGCTCAGGCGTAATCGGTTACAAACCGCCGCACGGTATCAACCCTGTCGACCCACCGTTCAATTTGGATACGTACTGCCATACCGGGCCGATGGCCCGCACGATGGACGACATTGTACTCTTCCAAAGCGTATTAGCGGGAGACACGGCACGGTATCGCACACTCAGCACAACCGGTTCGCTCAAGGGGATGCGAATAGCTTATTCTCGCAACCTTGGTTTTTTTGAAGTTGACCAAGATGTTGAGGCAGCGACGCTCAATGCCGTTCACGTACTCCGCGAGGCCGGTGCGATTGTCGAAGAGATCGACCTGCAATGGAGCGAAGTCTCACTGGACGCGGCTCAGGATCATTTGACTGCGATCTTCGCTGCTTCGATTCACGATGCAATCCAGACATCCAGCGCAGAAGTGACGCCCTACACCCGAGCTTTTGTCGAACGGTTGAAGACCCTCGACCCCGATGCTTTTTATCGAAGCCTGCTCATCAAGGCGCAAATGATCGAAGCATTCGACGACGTGATGGAAGACTTCGACCTCATGGTTGCGCCGACCAATGCGCGAGCAGCGGTTCCCGCCGAATTCGAACCCGCACGGGATGCTCTCGAAATTAATGGCGTTAAGGTTGATTCGGCGTTAGGCTGGGTTATGACTTATCCGTTCAACATTCTGTCGGATTGTCCAGTTCTCTCTGTACCTTCTGGCTTCGCGCAAACCGGTATCCCAACAGGAATGCAAATCATTGGGAAACAGAGGAACGAAAACGCGGTGTTGAGGGCAGGGCTCGCCTTTGAAGCGGAAACTGGTGGCTTTCTTGTCGATGGCAGCAGGCCACCGCTTTAAGAAAAAATATCATTCTCTGTTAGGATAAGAATCGGCGATTTGTCGAACGAGCGACGAAAAGTGACACTAGTTTATCTTGTGACTCGTGCGCAAGCTCGCCAATTATACCCCAATAACTCTGCGAAAGTGGATGAATCGTCGTGAGCGAAGACACAATTGACCACAAAGAAGGTGCTGGTCACCTCCTCGTATACCCAGAGACATCGGAATCTTTTGCCAACGGCTTCGAGACCGGTGAAATCTATGGGCAAATGCTCGCCGGGGTTAAGGTGATTGAGCCATTAACGGCTTTCCCTCCAAGCCTGAGGGACTTTTTCGTGCGCATGGCGAAAGCCGTGGAATACGACCTCGAAATCATAGATGCGGCTGACGGGCGGTTCATCTGTGTGTTTCGGAAAAAGCCCGCTACGCCGCCGTTGCATCCCATCAAATAGGGTCCGCTGAATTCGGGTGCACCCTCTTCCACCTGCAAAAGGGAAAGGGATTTGCCGGTTTTGGGCGGTGAGAAACGCAAAACGGGAGAGGTCGGTGC
>JBCDCZ010000402.1:0-3304 GCA_039180865.1 Pseudomonadota bacterium
CTTTCGAAGCGCCTTTCGTTGCATCTGCCATTTTACGTTCCACCTTGTGACAACCGGCGCCGCACTATTATATGCCCGGCACTGCTTCGACAACATACCTTAGGTCGCTATGCCCGAATTACCAGAAGTCGAAACCGTTCGTCGCGGGCTCGCGCCTCATATGGAAGGCAAAGTCATTACCAGGGTAGAGTTGCGTCGCCCGGATCTCAGATTTCCATTCCCGGAGGGCTTTGTTGCCAATTTGGACGGGCAGCGAATCGAAGCTCTCTCAAGGCGCGCTAAATACCTGACGGCGCATCTCTCCAACCATTTCGTCCTGATCATGCATCTTGGCATGTCAGGGTCGTTCAGGGTCGAGGAAGAAAACCCGGGTAACGAGGCTGCGGGAGCAGACGCTGTATTTTATCACGAGCGCGGCAAGCTGGCAGCGCATGATCATGTGGTCTTCCATATTCAGGGGGGTGCCCGGGTTATCTATAATGACCCGCGCCGATTTGGATTTATGGATCTGGTGCCAGCCGACGAACTTACTGAGTGCAAACACTTTCGGAATATGGGGGTGGAACCGACCGGAAACGCCTTGTCGCCGGATTACATGGCGGAGCGGTTCAATAGGCGCAACACGCCCCTTAAAGCGGCCCTTCTGGACCAGGGTATCATCGCGGGCCTCGGCAACATTTATGTTTGCGAGGCGCTTTGGCGCGCCGGTTTGTCACCGCGCAGGCTTGCCCGCACGCTCAGCAGCAAATCAGGAGATGCGCTCCCGAAAACCGTGCTGCTGTGCGACGCTGTCCGTGCTGTCATTGCAGACGCAATTGAAGCCGGTGGATCGTCTTTGCGCGATTATGTCCACACCGATGGATCGCTCGGCTACTTCCAACACAACTTTGCCGTCTATGACCGCGAAGGCGAAGCGTGCCGGAAACCTGACTGCGGCGGGCACGTCAAGCGCGTTGTTCAAAGCGGCCGCTCGAGCTTTTACTGCCCCAGCTGTCAGCGATAATGCAACACTTTCGCCAGAAGATCCTCAAACGGACGATCGCCGATTGAAAAAGTCGGGCCCGCTGGATTAGCGTCGGGTCGGATTTAGAGGAGGCGTCCGCAATGGGTTACGAAACCATCCGCAAAGACCTGAAGGGCGAAGTCGGGATCATCACACTTGATCGACCCAAGGCCCTGAACGCACTCAATCACCAACTCGTTGGTGAACTCGTTTCCTGTGTCCGGGAAATGGAAGCGGACGCCAAAATCGGCTGCCTGATTATTACCGGTTCCGACAAGGCCTTCGCGGCAGGCGCAGACATCAAGGAAATGCAGGAAAAATCGTTTCCTGATGTGATGATCGACAATCTTTTCGCCGACACCGAAGCGATCGCCAATTGCAGAAAGCCGGTCATTGCAGCGGTTGCAGGATACGCGCTTGGCGGTGGATGCGAACTCGCGATGATGTGCGACTTCATCATCGCGGCAGAGAACGCGAAATTCGGACAGCCCGAAATCAATCTCGGCGTCATTCCGGGTATTGGAGGCACGCAGCGGCTCACCAGAGCAATCGGGAAGGCCAAAGCGATGGATATGTGTTTGACCGGGCGCATGATGGATGTGAAAGAAGCGGAAAGTGCTGGCCTGGTTTCACGCGTCGTGCCTGTTGCCGATCTTATGGAGGAAGCGTTCAAGGCTGCCGAAAAGATCGCCGATCAATCGCTTCCGGCAAACCTTATGATCAAAGAAGCCGTCAACCAGGCTTTCGAAACCGGTCTACGGGACGGTCTGCTTTTCGAAAGACGCGCCTTCCACTCGCTTTTTGCCACTCAGGACCAGTCAGAAGGCATGCAGGCCTTCATCGACAAACGCTCGCCCCAATTCAAGAACAAGTGAACGAGCTTTGCCAACGGTTCTTAATCGAAAGCCAAATAGCCGTTTCTTAGAATTGGCCCGCCAAAAGATCGCCTGACCTGCGAATTGCCGATTGACGGGTTTTGCCTCACCCTTTATAAGCGCGTCACTTTCACGGACAGACCGACTGGCTTGAGGGGTTCCACCGAACGTGCGAACACTTCGCCAGTTTGCAGACACAAATTAAAGATTGAAGGATCGACGAGATGGCGAACACGCCTTCGGCCAAAAAAGCAGTACGTAAAATTGCGCGCCGTACAGCGGTAAACAAGACCCGCCGGACGAGAATGAGAACTTACATTCGTCGTGTGGAAGAAGCGATTGCGGGTGGTGATCAGGCTGGCGCGCTGGAAGCTTTTAACGCCGCCCAACCAGAAATTATGCGTGCGGCCCAAAGGGGAATTATCCATCGCAACGCGGCGTCTCGCAAAGTGTCCCGCCTCGCAAAACGCGTCAAGCAAATATCCGTCTAATTCCGGATTTATTAGTTACATTTGAATCAATTAAGATATCCGGCAGTAACGGACTGCCGGTTTTCGTGTTTCACGAAATTGCCTCACAAAAAGCAGTCGCAAACGAAACTTATCCACATCTCAGAATCAAAAAAATTGTTATAATTCAACGAACTAAATATTTGGATTTGTATACCACAGGTTCCAAAATACGTTATTTCACGAAACGTGGCGTCGAAATCACGGTGAATTAATGGCGAAAATAGACGGCTCGAGCCGCCCCCGAACCTAAATATTTGAGTTTTTTAGCATTCTCCGACGCGTGCAATTTCGCCCATCGAGTCAAGCGAATCTTTTTAAAAAATTAACGCCTTTTGTAAGCTCAAAACGTTGATCACCAGCGGCTAAATGTGTACGGTTAAGACATCGTGAAGAGGCAGGGACAAGGCCTCAAAAATAAACAAAAAAGACAGTCGATAAATCGGGGAAGCTACACCAATAATCGGGTTTAAACCGGTAAGTAGAATTCCTAAAGGCACATGACAAGTGTCCGGGTGAGTCGGCGCTCAACAAAAATTTGACGATTTAGCGTGGCGGTGTTCGCTCTGCCGTGCATGGGTGAGGTGTGCAATGACGGGTTATTTGCGGGACGTTGACGTCTCGGAAACGTGGGAACGATTATCCAGCGTAGAAAACAGTATCCTGGTGGATGTCAGGACGAGAGCAGAGTGGTCTTTCGTCGGGGTGCCCGATCTGGGCGAAATCAACAAGGAGCCAGTCTTCCAGGAATGGCAGGTTTACCCGACCATGGAGCGGGTTGACAATTTTTCCAAAGTTACCAGCGAGGCAGTGCTTGCTAAGGGCGGTAACGCAAACACAGAAATCTTTTTCCTTTGCCGATCGGGCGTTCGCAGCCAAGGTGCTGCAGCAGCGCTAACAGAGGTGGGCTTTGAGAA
>JBCDCZ010000403.1:0-3222 GCA_039180865.1 Pseudomonadota bacterium
TGGACCCTGCCCATTTGCAATGGCAAGGAGCGTTTGAAGGGGGTGGATGGGAAAAAGATCCATCCAACGCAAAAACCGGAATCATTGCTCTATCGCGTTCTGCTTGCGTCGACCAACCCTGGCGATGTGGTCGTGGATCCGTTTTTCGGAAGTGGCACGACGGGTGCTGTCGCCAAGGCGCTTGGCCGTCATTTCATAGGTATTGAACGTGAATCCGACTACATCGATGCTGCGCGCATGCGCATCGACGCGATCGAGACCGGCGAAGCCGATACGCTCAAAGTCGTGGAAGGAAAACGAGCGGAACCGCGTATCGCCTTTGGCCAATTGCTTGAAGCGGGGCTGCTTGCACCGGGTGCCAGGCTTTTCGATCAAAAGCGCCGCTATGAAGCTATCGTGCGGGCTGACGGATCGCTGGAAGTGAAGGGCGGAGACCGGGATGGGTTCTGTGGGTCCATCCACAAAACCGGGGCTGCAGTGCAGGGGCTTGATGCCTGCAATGGATGGACGTTCTGGCATTTTGAACGCGGCAGTACGTTGGCGTTGATCGACGACTTGCGCGCGAAAATTCGGGCAGGACTGAAGGCTGCTTGAGCCCAAATCTGCTCCGAGCGTCCCGAAAAAGCTCCAAAATGCGGCCATAATGCCGCGATCACAATTGCTGGCGAGTGCTTGCACTGCGAAACGCGACCGGTCTAGGCTTGCTTAAGCGGAGTGTTCCGGTCGCCCGAAAGAGCAACCGAAGGCCCATCGCTTTCGGACCGCCTCTAGTTAAGGCGCAGGAAAAACCCGACAATTCGCACCGTGTACAGTGCAACCTCGTGTCATCCTGGCGACACATTTCTGTCGGTTATACTCCGTGTACATGCTTTGAATAAGGAATTTAGAAACAAACGACAATCTCGACACTAAGTTAGGTGATCCATGCGTTTTCTGGCCGTCCACCCCGGACCTTTAATGTATACGAAGATCTTTCTGCGGCTCGAGCCACTAGGGCTTGAGGTTATTGCAGAGAGTGTGCGGCGGGCAGGTCATGACGTTAAACTGATCGACCTACAGGTCGATACCCATGACTATCTTCTTAGAGTAATTGCTGACTGGCAGCCGGACGTTGTCGCATTTTCGTGTAATTATCTGGCAAACGTTCCTGAAATCGTTGATTTGTCAAAGGCGGCCAAGAAAGTACAGCCGGACCTTTACGTCATGGTCGGTGGCCACAGCGCCTCTTTCATTGCCGAGGAATTTTTAGAACATGGCAATGGCGCCATTGACTGCGTTTTGCGCGGTGAGGCGGAAGCTGTCATGCCCGATTTCATGGAAGCGGTTCGTGACGACCGTTCGGCCATGACTGAAATCGCAGGCGCCGTCACAGTTGACGGTCACGGCCCGCAGCCGAAATTCGTCGAGGACCTGAACGATCTTCGCCCGGCCCGCGATCTCGTCAGAAAGCGCAACAAATACTTCATCGGCCTTCTGGATCCGGCGGCTTCAATCGAGTTTTCACGCGGTTGTCCCTGGGATTGCAACTTCTGCAGCGCGTGGACCTTCTACGGTCGGTCTTATCGAACCGTCGATCCTGAGGTCGCCGTCGAGGAGATGAAGCAGATCAAGGAACGCGGTATTTTCATTGTCGATGATGTCGCCTTCATCCAGTCAAACCATGGCTTGAAAATCGGCGAGGCAATCGCGAAAGCCGGTATCAAAAAGGAATACTATCTTGAGACGCGGGGCGATGTTCTCTTGCGGAACAAAGAGGTGTTCAAATTCTGGCGCGATCTTGGTGTTCAGTACATGTTCCTTGGCCTTGAAGCGATTGATGAAGAAGGTTTGAAGAAATTCAGGAAGCGCACACCCGTCGGCACGAATTTCGAAGCCCTCGATTATGCCCGTTCCCTCGGCATGACAGTTGCCGTGAACATTATCGCGGATCCGGATTGGGATGAAGAGCGGTTCCGTGTCATTCGTGAATGGGCGATGGAAGTCCCCGAAGTGGTCAATATCTCCGTCGCGACGCCATATCCCGGTACTGAGCTCTGGCATACGGATGGCCGAAGGCTGATTACGAGAGACTACCGGCTCTTCGACATTCAGCACACCGTTCTACCGACAAAGCTCCCGCTTGAACGTTTCTATGCGGAACTCGTCAAGACCCAGCAGGTGATGAATAAGAAGCATCTACGTTGGCAGGCTGTCCGTGATCATCTGCCGATCCTTGCCGACAGATTGATGCGCGGACAAACGAACTTTTTCCAGATGCTCTGGAAATTCAACAATATATATGATGCCGACTTGCTTCTCGCCGACCACAAGATGAACGTCAATTACGAGATTGGCGTACCGCCTGAGCGCAAAGATAAGATCAACGCAAAGACGCTCTATATTCACGAAGCACGTGGCCGCAAGAGCCGCCAGATCGATGACACGACAGAGACCTTCGTGGAAGCGTCACGAATGGGCGAAACCATCTGATCGACGCGCAGCATTGACCGAGCATCCCAAACCGATTTCGCGGCTTGTTCTGTGCGGTTTGAAGGGGTGTGGTCCGAGAAAAAAGCTTACGTCTGGGCGGGGGAGGCGCCGACTTATGGCTCCAGTTCCGCATCCCAATAGAGGTAGTCCATCCAGCTTTCGTGCAGATGGTTCGGCGGGAAGAGCCGGCCATTATTGTGAAGCTCATAAACTGTTGGCTGAAACGGTTTCTGCCGCGGAAGCATCCCGATCTCGCTCGCAAATTTGTTGCCCTTTTTAAGATTGCAAGGCGAGCAGGCGGCGACGACGTTTTCCCAGGTGGTTTGACCGCCCTTTGAGCGTGGAATGACGTGGTCAAATGTGAGATCTTCAATGGCGCCGCAATACTGGCACTCGAATTTATCTCTTAGAAATACATTAAAGCGGGTAAAGGCGGGATGTTTGGCGGGTTTCACATAAGTCTTAAGGGAAACGACGCTTGGTATTCGAAACTCTATTGAAGGACTTCGAACCGCGTGATCGTATTCAGAGACAATGTTAACTCTGTCAAGAAAGACGGCCTTCACAGCATCCTGCCAGGACCAGAGCGACAGAGGATAATAGCTCAGCGGACGGTAATCGGCGTTGAGCACCAAGGTAGGATGGGCATCTGGCGAGACGTGGATCGTCACAATGTCCTCCGGAGGTTTTCCACAACCATAATATAGGCAATACGGAAGGTATGTGAAGCTTTTGCGTCAACCGTTAAAGAAA
>JBCDCZ010000404.1:0-3141 GCA_039180865.1 Pseudomonadota bacterium
CGCCGGACCATCGCTGGCACCCTTTTTCGTAACAAACAAGAGTTCTCAGAAAGGCACTCACATGACCCTTGATGAAATGCCGCCAACCAACATGCAGGCGCGCGATATGGAATCGGTTGTCCATCCCTATACGCCGCTCCATAAACTCCGCAGTTTCGGGCCACTGGTGATCGAACGGGGCGAAGGCGTTTATGTGATCGACACGCAGGGAAACCGCTTCATCGAGGGCATGTCCGGGCTCTGGTGCTCAGGTCTTGGCTTTTCCGATGAAGAATTGATCGAGGCTGGCCGCGAGCAGCTTGGCAAGCTGCCGTACTACCACAACTTCACTGGCAAAGGGACCGATGTCGGCGTC
Source organism: Pseudomonadota bacterium (assembly GCA_039180865.1). GTDB lineage: Bacteria > Pseudomonadota > Alphaproteobacteria > Rhizobiales > JACESI01 > JBCDCU01. The sequence continues at coordinate 356 of JBCDCZ010000404.1, forward strand.
GAGTTTGCCGAAAAACTGAAGGAAATCGCTCCGATGGAGTGCGGCAAGGTGCTGTTCTCTTCCTCGGGGTCAGAGGCCAACGACACTCAGATCAAACTGATGTGGTACTACAACAACGCGTTGGGCCGTCCTGAAAAGAAAAAAATCATCTCACGCGTGAAGGCCTATCACGGCGTTACACTGATGGCGGCGTCCCTTACAGGCTTGCCACCGAACCATAATGATTTCGATCTTCCGCTCGACCGGGTTCTCCATACAGACTGCCCGCATTTCTGGCTCTTTCACGAAGAGGGCGAAGACGAACCAGCTTTCGTTGCAAGGCTTGCCAGGAACCTCGAAGACCTGATTGAGCGCGAAGGTCCAGAGACGATTGCAGCCTTTATTGCTGAGCCGATCATGGGTGCAGGCGGTGCGATCATTCCGCCGGAAACCTATTTCCCGGCAATTCAGGAGGTTCTCGCACGCCACGATATTCTGACGATCAGTGACGAAGTCATCAATGGCTTTTGCCGCACCGGCAACTGGTGGGGGTGCGAGACCATGAACTACAAGCCGACGACTCTGTCATGTGCGAAGCAGTTGACCGCATCCTATGCGCCGCTCAGTGCGATAATGATGCCCGACTTTCTTTACGATGCGCTAGTTGAGCAATCCAAGAAGCTTGGAACATTCGGGCACGGCTACACATATGGCGGCCATCCTTTCTCCTGTGCCATGGGTATCAAGACACTAGAGATCTATCAGAAACGCGATATCGTCGGACGCGTAAGGTCGATGGCACCGCTTTTTGAAAAACGGCTTCAAGCCTTCAATGATCATCCGCTTGTCGGAAACACACGCAGCCGCGGACTTATCGGCGCCGTGGAACTCACATCCGATAAGGCAACACGCAAACCCTTCGACCCGTCACTGACGGTTGGCATGAAATGCGTTATGGCGCTCCAACGCCACGGAGCGATCCTGCGTGCGATCGGCGACACCATTGCGCTTTGTCCACCGATGATTATTTCCGAAGACGAACTCAATGCGCTCTTCGACATGCTGGAAAAAGCGCTCGACGAAACGCTCGACATGCTCATTCGCGAGGGCCATTTCAAAGCCTGAACGGCCGTCAATCCAGTTAAATGCAGGGTGCGCTAGAGCGCGCCCTGCCACCACTTCATGAGAAGTGATACCGCAAGCAGCGTCATTATCACGGCGATTACAAGATCAAGAATGCGCCATGCCAGCGGCTTGCGAAAAACCGGGACGAGAAGCCGGGCGCCATAGCCAAGACTGAAGAACCAGACAAAGGATGCGGTGACCGCCCCACCCCCAAAGAGAACGCGCGCCATACCGTCATATTGAGCAGAAAGCCCGCCTACGAGAATCACCGTGTCGAGATAGACATGCGGGTTAAGCAGCGTGAACGCGAGGCAGGTCATGACCGCCTTTTTCAAGCTCCCCGCACCCTCCGCATCCGGCGTGAGTACCGAAGGAGCAAGCGCTCGCCGCAAGGCGAAAGCCGCGTAGGTCAGAAGAAACAAGCCTCCACCAACAGCGACAACATCAATCAGGACCTGCGATTGTCTTACGAGTGTTCCAAATCCCGCAACACCGAGGACGATCAGAAGCGCATCGCAGGTCGCGCAAATAAGAACAAGTACCAGGACATGCTCTCGCAAAAGTCCCTGACGCAGGATAAAGGCGTTCTGAGCGCCAATCGCTATAATCAGGCTCGCGCCGAGTACAAAGCCGGAGAGGCTTGCAAAGAAGAGATCCACACTGACCGGCCCTTAAAAGAGAGAAAGCTGTTTCGATGCGGGAGCGTCCGGCTTTACGGCGTTTTCTTCCTCCTTGGGTGGCTCCTCGACAACGCTGTCTTCCGCACGTGGGTCCTGAATTTGCGGGTCGTCATTTCTCACGGCATTTACCCGATCGGAAACCGCCCTTATCTCATAACGCCCTGCCGTTGAACGGGTATAGAACCTCTCAACATCTGCTGGTCCGAAGTTCACACAATCGAGCCATGTCTCAGCGTCTTCCGGATCGATTGGTACCGGCATCCGGTCGTGAATGGCCGCAATGTCGGGATTCGCCGCAGTTGTCAAAAAACAGACCGTATCAATCTCGCTCCCATCGGCAGAGGACCAGGTTTCGAAAAGCCCCGCATAGCCGGTGACGCCACCCGATGGGTCTCTGATGTAATACGGAACCTTGCGGTTGCCGGAGCGCTGCCACTCGTAAAAACCATTGGTTGGAATGATGCAGCGCCTGTGGCGAATCGCAGTGCGAAAAGAGGGTTTTTCGCTGACGGTCTCGGACCGCGCATTGATAATGAGGCTGAAACTTTTTGGATCTTTGACCCATGCCGGGACAAAACCCCAACGCATCAGACAGGTCTTGCGCTTGCCGAAGTCCTGAAAAATCACGAAAATCGGTTGCGTCGGTCCGATGTTGTAGCGCGGTGGCGCCGTCTCGGTCGTCTCCGCGTTAAAGACGGCGGCAGCCTCGGAAGGGTCGGTAATCAGAGCAAAACGTCCGCACATTGGGCAAATTTAAGTCCGCGTTTACGTTATATTTGGAACCAGGCCATAATCTTGGAAATCCGACCCGCCCTACCATCAATTCGCCGCGCAGCTGGAGTCCGCCTTGATCGATACTTTGCAGGACATGGTCTCGGATCCGGCACTCGAAGCAAGGCTTGCGGGTTGCAATGTAAATCCATCCACAGGATTGGCAACGAATTATCTCAATCACTTCATTGAGACGCTACTGCTTTTCGAGATCCTTCCCGAGATGCCCGA
>JBCDCZ010000405.1:0-3107 GCA_039180865.1 Pseudomonadota bacterium
CGGCCAGCGTCCTGACCGGTTCTCCGTCGGCGACAAGATCGACGCGCGTGTCACCAATTTCGACAAGAAAGCCCGCAAGATCGGTCTTTCGATCAAGGCGCTCGAAATTGCCGAAGAGAAAGAAGCGGTCGCACAATACGGTTCAACCGATTCAGGCGCATCGCTGGGCGATATTCTGGGTGCGGCACTCAAGGAACGCGAGAGCGAAGACTAAGCTGCATCAATAACGTGCTTCAGAAAACCCGGCTCGCGCCGGGTTTTTTTTATTCTCGGGTCTTCGCCGGCTCGTTCACAGATTTGTCAAAGGGAAGCTTACCGGTTGTGTACGTCGAAGACTGGACACGTCGTGATGATAGAATAGTTATCTGGCGAGAATCCCAATCACTCCGAGAGCGGCACTCATGAAACACGACGAATCATCAATAGCTTATTCCCTGTTCTCTTTGAGGCTCACGGTCTTTGTGCTGATGATTGTCTGGGCGGCTCTCAAGCTTGCCGACCCGACCCGGTATTCCGGTATCTTCCAGAGTTTCTACGGTATAGATTTTGGTGTCACCCCGGTGCTTGTACTGGGTGTTGCGCAAATCCTCTTCTTGCTCGCATTCCTCGCAGGTGCGTTTAAGCGCGTCACCTACGGCGGTGTTCTGCTTATGAACCTTGCATCCATGGTCGTGTCTTTCCCGCGCATGATGGATAATCAATTGTTTGTCGCGGCCATTCCCGTTTTTGGCGCCTCTCTCGCTCTTTATTTGATGCGTGAGTACGATTCGCTCTTTGTCCTCGGCCGCAAACCCGCTCTCGCCTAAGCGCAGATGACCGCGTGAGCCTGCAACCATTTTCCGCATCGAGGCGTCTTGCCGGATAAAGCGCTTGACGGCTGCTATCGCCCTTTCTAAGGAGCCCTGTCCCAATTGTGTTGGGTAGGGTAGACGGGGCGAAACATGGAAAATACCGAAAAGACAATCGTCAAATCATGGAACGAATGGGATCCGCTCAAGCATGTAATCATTGGGCGGGCGGACGGATGCTGCATCCCCGCACCCGAACCGGCGCTTGACGCGAAGGTTCCGGAAGACAGCGACATGCGCGGACAGTTCGGACCTCGGCCACAGGAAACGGTCGACCGGGCGAACGAGCTTCTCGACAATTTCGCAGACCTTCTGCAGAAGCGGGGAATCCGCGTCGATCGGCCGACACCGCTTGACTTCAATCAGAAGACGTCAACGCCCGACTGGCAGGCGGAGACGATGTTTGGCTGTATGCCGCCGCGTGATGTCTTGTTGACGGTTGGCAAGGAGATGCTTGAGGCGACCATGTCCTACCGTTGCCGTTTCTTCGAGTATCTGTGCTATCGGCCGCTTCTCCAGCGTTACTATGATGACGATCCGAAGATGCGTCATGAATCCGCGCCCAAGCCGCGCCTGACTGATGCCGATTACCGGCCGGATTATCTCTCAGACACGATCGGTGTCGAAAAGCGGCTGGAATGGACTGCCGACAAATTCTTCGTAACAACGGAAGAAGAGCCGCTCTTCGATGCAGCAGATGTGCTCCGTTTCGGCAAGGATCTTGTGGTCCAGCATGGTTTCACAACCAATCTTAAGGGAATTGACTGGCTCCAGCGCCATTTTCCGGATCATCGCGTTCATGCCGTCAATTTTCCGGGCGATCCTTATCCGATCCATATCGATGCCACCTTCACGCCGATCCGACCGGGCCTCATCATCAACAATCCCGACCGCCGCCTTCCCGACGATCAGCGTGCACTTTTCGAACGCAACGGTTGGGAAATCGTGGACGCGGCACGCCCTGCCCATAACCAGCCGCCATCGCTTTGTTATTCGTCAACATGGCTATCTATGAACGTGCTCATTCTTGATCCAAAAACCGTTTGCGTTGAGGCGAGCGAGGTCCATCAGATGGAGCAACTGGACAAGCTTGGTATGGAGGTCGTGCCGGTTGAATTGCGGGATGCTTATGCTTTCGGCGGTGGGCTTCATTGCTGTACCGCGGATGTTTACCGCGACGGCGATCTCGAGGACTATTTCCCGAAACAGTGAAAGAGCGATTTGAAAGGTGGAACCGGAGCAGATGAATGACCGGGCGCTAAAAGAGGAATTGATCGAGACCTGTATCGCGATGAATGCATCGGGCATCAATCGCGGGACTTCTGGCAACATTTCGGTTCGCACCGGTGACGATACATTCCTTATGACGCCGTCGGGGATTGCGTATCTCGAAATGACGCCGGATCAGATCGTTCCCATGCTGACCGATGGGGCTTATGAGGGCGATTGGAAGCCATCGACGGAATGGCGCATGCACGCCGATATCTATGCTGAAAAACCGGAAGCGGGTGCCGTTCTCCACTGCCACGCACCCCACGCTACGGCACTCTCCTGCCTCAGAATGGATGTTCCGGCCTTTCACTATATGATCGGCGTCACCGGCGCGAAGATGATAAAATGCGCGAAATACGAATTGTTTGGCACGAAAGAACTCTCAGTCGAGATGATGGCGGCCTTCGGTGATGGCAACACATGCCTTCTCGCTAATCACGGTTTCACATGTTTTTCGAAAGACCTGAAATCCGTCCTGAAGCTCGGGATAGAGATTGAAAACCTCTGCCAGCAATATGTTCTGGCTCTTTCTGCTGGCAAACCCTTTGTTTTGACTGATGCCGAAATGGACGAAGCTTTGGCCGCGTTTAAAACCTATGGCAATCAGCCGAAGACCAAAGCGAAGAAGGCGACGGGAAAGGCCTGACGCCTGGTGAAAGCTCGCTTTCGCGATTTGATTTCCTCATCACAACAATGACCACAAGGCGTGGCTTACCGTGTTAGAACGGAGGACCGTCGTGCGAGCGCTTAGCGTGAAGATCCAAGGAAACCGATGAGCAAAGACGAAATCCGCCACTTGAAGACCATTGAGCAACGGCTTTTGTGGCTATCCCACTACATGATCCACAACGCCAACCATCTGCGGTCGAAGGATGACGGGCTCAAGGTCGGTGGCCATCAGGCCTCCTCCGCGTCTTTGGTGTCGATCATGACGACGCTTTATTTTTCGGTGTTGCGGCCGGAAGACCGGGTTGCGGTCAAGCCGCA
>JBCDCZ010000406.1:0-3037 GCA_039180865.1 Pseudomonadota bacterium
GATCCCTTCTGGATTTTTCCTTCCAAAACCGATAGATAGAGAGTCCGGTGAAAACAGGGGGCTATTTATGCGCACCTTCTTAAAGGCGCTATTCTTCGCCGTGACGGTGTTTCTATTTTCCGCCATTACCGCCTCTTCTCAAACGCTTCCTTTTCCCGGCACCTCTGAAACGCAGGATAGCGAGGCGGTAACCTTGCCGGATCCGCTGACCCGCGAAGCGATCCGCGATGTGCTCTCCGGCCTCAGCGACAGTGCAGTCAGAACGCTTCTTCTTCAGGAATTGGAAAGGCAGGTCGAAGAGCGCGAAGAAGCCCTCAGGGCCGAGACGGAAGAGCCATTCCACGTAACCGCCCGGGAATTAACGGTCGCGCTCGGCGTGAGCCTTTATGAACCCGTTTTACTCGCGCCTACCATCATACCGGCGCTCCAGGATCTCGTTGGCAACTTTCTTGAAATGCGCGGCGGTGCCAGCCTGTGGCGATTGCCCGGCTTTCTCATCCTTTCCATCCTTGGCGGCATCGCCGGCGTTCTCATCGCCAACGTTCTTTTGAGAAAAACGGAAGCCAGGATCCTTGAGCAAAAACCAGAGACCTTCTGGGCCCGGATCGGCACGGTTTTCTTCAGATTTTTCATGCAAGCAATACGAATTGGAGCCTTTCTGATCGGCGGAGCGCTTGTGAATGAAGGCTTCAATGGCGCAGTACCAGCCGATCAGACGCTCGTTAGGATACTGGGATCAGCCGTCGGCTGGACCGCTCTAGCCGTCATGATTGCGCGTTTCATGCTGTCGCCACAGCGGCCCGATCTCAGGCTGTGCCACGTCGATAATGAGGCTGCCTGGTTTCTGACCTGGCGCATCGGACTGATATTCGGATGGTCCGCCTTCACCCTCGGCACGCTCTTCAGCCTCACTGCTTTCGGTTGGGTGCTCGGCGAAACCCGTTTCGGCTTCTGGCTTAATATCATCTTCGTCCTTCTCGTGATCCAAACCATCTGGCAGGGGCGCAAGGCGATCGCCGGTATGGTGGCCGGCCCTGGAGACGTGAGCGGCCGCTGGCGACGTTTTTCAAACATTTGGCCGTACGTGGCGATTGGGCTGGTGCTCCTGCAATGGCTCGTCGTTGAGCTTGTGGTTGCGACCGGCAATCTTCACCTCCTGTCTTTGACCACTATGAATATCACGCTGGTGATTGTTCTCACTCTACCGCTTCTCGAGCATTCCATCCCGGCGCTCGTTCGGGGATCTTGGCCTGCTCATCCGGACGCGACGGAAACCGATCAAAAAGTCACAGAGCTCTTGCAGGAAAGCGCCATACGTTGCGCCCATCTCGTCATGCTTTTCTTCGTCATCTGGTTTCTCGCGGAACTCTGGGGCGTCTCGGTCCTCAGTGTCGTAGCGCAGCGCGGCAGTGCTGAACTGGCGTCTTCGCTGACCGCCATATTCTTGACGATTGTCTTCTCGTTCGCGGTCCTGGAGTTTGTGTCAGTTGCAACCAAGCGAAAGATGATCCTTGAGCGGGCAGCGCTGGAAGAAAAAGACCCAACGAGTGCGGCCTATGGCTTGACCCGCCTCGAGACAGTCTTGCCGCTCATTCGCGGCGTTATTCGCGTTATCGTCATCGTTCTCGCATTCCTGGCAATCCTTGCGCAGCTTGGCATCAACATCATTCCCCTCTTGGCCGGTGCAGGTGTTGCCGGTATCGCGATTGGTTTTGGTGCCCAGGCACTCGTGAGAGATATCATCTCGGGCATCTTCTTCCTGATCGACGATGCGTTCCGCAAGGATGAATACATCGACATTGGAACCTGTATGGGCACTGTCGAAAAGCTATCGATCCGGTCTATGCAGATTCGCCATCATGACGGACTTCTCAACACAGTTCCTTTTGGTGAAATCAAACAGGTGACGAACTATTCCCGCGATTGGGGGATTATGCGCCTCCACTTGCGGGTTCCATACGACACGGACGTCGTGCGCCTTGCGACACTCATCAATGAGCTTGGCGAACAATTGCTGGAGGATCCGGAAGTCGGCGACAAGTTCACCCACAAGCTCACCTCTCAGGGAGTTATTGATACCGACGATTCAGCCCTCATCTTCCGTGTAGCCTATATGACCAAGGCACTCGACCAATGGGCGATGCGGGGCCAGGTCTATGCAAAAATCCGGGAAATGTTCGACCGCGAAGGGATCAAATTCGCGGCCCGTGAAGTCACCGTCCGTGTTACCGGAGATGAGGAAAACGGAGACGATCCAGATAGGCGCAAAAGCATTGCAGCAGCGGCCCGCTCGGTCATCGAGGAAGAAAAGATAAAATCCTGACGCGATTGGCGAGGATCTATGAGGCCATGACCCAGCGTCAGACTCTTCAGCACCAGCCGTCAGTTACCGACGGAAACCACGACGGCTTGGGCACCGCCGACGATCGATACGGGAATGATCGTGACACCGCGCACAATTCCGCCAACAACAGTCCGGATCGCCGATGGATCGGTTTGTGCCGAAAGCCTGTTTCCGCTCTGGATACCACGGCCAATCAATTTGACGATTTCCGGCGAAGAGGCGAATTTCGAATGGTTGGAACTCGTCCGGTCGTCAATCTCCGTCAAATCGATGACGGTGAGGCCAAGTGCTGCAATCCGCTTCGGGTCCGTTGCACCCACGCGGCTCACACCCCCCGCCAAGCGGCGCGACAATGACAACGCCCTATCGTCATTGGAGATCAAAACTGTAATGCGGTCCTGAATGCTCCTTACGTCTTTCAGTTGCGCTTCGAAAAGATCGATATCGACGTCGGGGGAGGCGAGAATGACCCGCCGCAACTCCCCAGTTGAATCAAGATCCCTTCGCTTTTCCAAATTGCGCATTGCTTCCAGAGTGGCGAGGTTCCCCATGGAATGGGCAACCACGTCGAAATGCTTTGCTTGAACACCGGTCAGAAGAACACCAAGGCGCTCCAGTTCGTCGCGCGACTGAAGTGCGCTGTTCAGATCATAAAGGTAGTCGAAAGTCTTTCCGCGTGATGCCCAGGAAAAA
>JBCDCZ010000407.1:0-3025 GCA_039180865.1 Pseudomonadota bacterium
GACTGCAATCCCGATTATCCCGATCACAATCGCGATGAACGCGACGACACGCCATACGGTCAGTTTCCGCCTGAGCCTCTTACGGTCCAGGAGTTGGTCCAAATTACTGTCCATAAACAAATCCTGTCTGCTGACTTCGACTTATGATAACGAGAGGTTCTTTCCGCGTATAGAACCCGGCAGGGACACAAGCGCAAGTACAAAAGACCCACCCACCTATCAGACGTCACACGCCTCCCCGACCCAAAACGTTTTCCAGGTAAGGAGACTGATCAAAGCTTATGTCCAATCCACCTCTTCCTTTCGTCTCTCAGAGTGAAGACCAAGAACGCAAGCGCTGGGTGAAGGCGCTGAGCGTGGAAATGCCTGAAGAAAACATCGTCATGTTCGAAGACCTCTCAAAGGCGGACCTTGAAGCTGCGAGAGTTGCGATTGTCGCTGACCCAAATCCGGAATGGCTCAAATCCATGCCCAATCTGGTTTTCGTTCAATCACTCTGGGCCGGTGTTGAAAAGATGATGGCCGAGATCGGTACTGCTCCCTATGAAGTGGTTCGTTTGGAAGATCCTGAAATGGCGGAAAAGATGGCGGAAGCAATCCTTGCATGGGTGCTTTACCTTCACCGCGACATGCCGACCTACGCCGCGCAGCAAAGACAGAAAATCTGGTGGGAACTCGACCATACACCTGCTTTTGGCCGGCGGATCGGCTTGATCGGTCTTGGCAAACTCGGCGCAAGGGCGGCGGAGGTTTTATCCGGTCTCGGTTTCAGCGTCGCGGGCTGGAGCCGCTCCCCAAAAACCATACCCAATGTCGATTGCTTTCATGGCTCTGATACTTTGCACACGATGCTTTCCACCGTCGATATTGCGGTTTGTGTGATCCCATTGACGAGCGCTACACGGCACATCGTTAATGAGGCTGCACTGGGCGCCATGCCGGAGGGTAGCAAGCTCATCAACTTCGCCCGCGGTCCGATTGTCGATACAACAGCCCTTCTCGCTGCTCTTAACAACGACCATCTCGCCCATGCGGTCCTTGATGTGTTCGATGAAGAACCGTTGCCAGTCACGTCGCCACTCTGGGATCATCCGAAGGTCACTCTTCTTCCGCATATCTCCGCACCGACCAACCGTCAGACGGGATCGAAGATCGTTGCCGGCAACATCCGCGCCTTCCGTCGCGATGGGACGGTCCCAGCGAGCGTCGATAGAGTACGCGGCTACTGAGAGCGCGACACGTTTCAACAAATCGTGATGGTCTCAACCGGCTATTGCGGGCGGCGGCTGTTGAAGAAGCGTGAGGCCGTTACCATAAGGTGCATCAGTTTTACCAGCACCATGAAAGGATTGCCTGATGACCGATTTTACGATCCATACAGTTGAAACCGCTCCGGATGCCGCAAAACCCCTCCTTGAAGCCGCCCAATCCAAGTTCTCATTCGTTCCGAACCTGATCGGCGGCATGGCTGAAGCGCCAGCTCTCGCCGAAGGCTACATGACGCTCAATGGGATCTTTGCAAAAACCAATCTTTCCGAGACCGAACGTCAGGTCATTTTGATGACGAACAACTCTTTGAATGGTTGCACCTATTGCATGGCCGCGCACACGACGATCTCCAAAATGGCAGGCGTTCCGGAAGACGTGCTGGAATCACTTCGCAATGAGACGCCAATCGCGGACGCCAAACTTGAGGCTTTGCGTCAGTTTACGAAAATCGTGGTCGAAAGCCGTGGTTGGCCAAGTGCCGAGCAGGTTCAGGCACTTCTCGATGCCGGCTATACGAAGCAGACTGTTCTCGAGGTCGTACTCGGTACCGGGCTGAAAACGCTTTCCAACTATGCGAACCACATCCTCCACACGCCGGTTGATGACGCATTCAAGGCGAATGCATGGGAAGCGCCAACGAAGGAAGCTGCCGAGTAAGCATGCACTCGATGGACCGGAATTAAGGCCGGGCTCTCGCCCGGCCTTTTTCTTTGCTCAAGAGCACGATCGAAGAAGATATGGGCGCCGTCTTGTGTGCCATGCGGCCATCGTTCACCATAGACTTATGATAAGGCAACCAAAGCGCGATTTCGGAACGCTCCGCACTGAAGCAATTGCGCAAGCCGGTTTCGCTCGCCTTGCAACGGCCGGACCAGATGCGGACAAGGCCGCCCTCCTCGCTGAAATCATTGTTGAGAGTTTTGACGATTACTATGGCCGGTCCCGCAAAATTCCGGGACTTGCCAAGGAAGCTTTCGAGGCCCGTGACTGGCCCGCTGCAATCGCTCTCAGTCAGGAACGAATCGCAATTTACTCCGTCGCCATTTCAAAAATCGGCCCACCGCTCAAGCACTATCTCGATGAGCACAGGGAAACGGATGACTTGTGGGCGCAAGTCGAGACCGCCTTCTCGCAAGTCGTTGCTGAGCGATATGAACGGGATCTTGCCAAAGCCTATTTGACCTCTGTCCGCCGTTTTCTGCACCAGACAACGTGGGAGCCGGATCCCGAGGCTGTGAAATCGCCCACTCAAGTTCTGCCAAGCTTTGTACGTCTGATGCGTGTGCCGGGACGCATTACGCCGGACCTCATCGAAGCCATATTGATGATCCCCGATCTTAATGCGGCGTTTCGCGATCTCACCGCCGATGCAGAGGCCGTTGCCGGACGGATCAATTCAGAACTTGTTATCGGTGTTGGCCGCACAGTCGAACATGTAGAAGTTATCGAGGCCGGATTCTTCAGAAACCGCGGAGCTTACATTGTCGGCGCGATCCAGGTTGCCGGTGAACGACGCCCGCTCGCACTAGCTTTGTTAAACCGAGCGGATGGCATTGAGGTCGACGCCGTCATCCTGCGTCAGACAACACTTGCTCATGTCTTCTCATCAACCCTTGCGAATTTCCATGTGACCCTGACGGAGTATCATGAACTCGTCGATTATCTGCATGGTCTGATGCCGCTCCGACCCCATTCGGAACATTATTCGACGATCGGCTACAATCATGTCGGCAAAATCGCCATCATGAACCAGATC
>JBCDCZ010000408.1:0-3013 GCA_039180865.1 Pseudomonadota bacterium
CTTGAGAGCTTTACTGATCTGTTCGCGCATTCGCCTCAACCCGGTTTTCGAATTCTGAACGCCCAACCATACAATCGGTGTGGGACCAAAAGATATGGGGAGCCTTAAAGTTTTCCCCAAATGCACCTTCGCGCAACACTTGTTGGGAGTAACACGCAGGACTATTTGACGCTTGGTTACGATTTGCATAAACACGCCCGAAACCGTCAGACCGCAATGCCTGGCAACCACACCGCAAAGGGGACCAAATGAGCGCTTGGGAAGATCCGAAGACCACAGCCTTACTCGTTCTGCAGGATGGCACTGTCATTGAAGGGATCGGAATTGGGGCGGTCGACACAATCGAAGCGGAGGTCTGTTTCAACACTGCAATGACGGGCTATCAGGAAATCCTGACTGACCCATCCTATGCTGGCCAGATTGTCACTTTCACGTTTCCGCACATTGGTAATGTGGGTATCAATGAAGAGGATGTCGAGACTGTTGGCATGGATCGCGTTAAAGCGGCGGCTGGTTGTGTCATCAAAGCCGAGATCACAAACCCATCGAATTACCGCTCAGTCAAACACTTCGATGCCTGGCTCAAGGAGCGCGGGATTGTCGGCATATGCGGTGTCGACACACGGGCCTTGACCAATCTCGTGCGCGAAAACGGCATGCCGAATGCGGTTTTAAGCCACGGCCCGTCCGGTACCTTCGACATCGAAAGCCTGAAGGAACGCGCGCGCGCCATTCCCGGCCTCGTCGGTGTTGACCTTGCCTCCGACGTAACCACTGATGCGAAATTCGGCTGGTCCGAGACCCCTTGGGTCTGGAACAAAGGCTATATGGATGCAAGTGACACGCCCTATCATGTGGTCGCACTCGACTACGGGGTAAAGCGGAACATTTTGCGGCTGATGTCCGGCCTTGGCTGCAGGGTCAGTGTCCTTCCAGCGACCGCTAGCGCGGAGGACGTCCTTGCCCTCAAACCGGATGGTATTTTTCTGTCAAATGGCCCCGGCGATCCGGCTGCGACCGGATCTTATGCTCTGCAAACGATCCGCGGCCTCTTGGAAGCAGACATTCCCCTTTTTGGGATTTGCCTCGGTCACCAGATGCTGGCCCTCGCCCTTGGAGCGAAGACGGTGAAGATGCACCAGGGTCACCATGGCGCCAATCATCCCGTCAAGGACCACACCACCGGCAAGGTTGAAATCGTATCGATGAACCATGGTTTCGCAGTGGACGGTGAGAGCTTGCCTGACGGTGTCACACAGACCCATGTTTCGTTGTTCGATGGTTCAAATTGCGGACTTGAAGTCACCGGGCGCCCCGTCTTCTCCGTGCAGCATCACCCGGAGGCTTCACCCGGCCCTCAGGACTCACACTATCTCTTCCGCAGATTTGTGAACTTGATGCGCGCGCGTCGGCAGGAACCACTCCTGGCAGAAAGCGACCACTAAACCTGCCAGAATATCAGGGACTGATATCTAAACGGCCTTCGATGCATTAGGCGCGACAAGTGCGCTCTCAGAGGGTTTTTGCGTTAAACGTATCACAGGCCTGCATGGATCCTCTGTCGAAGCCTCGCCGGAACCAACGCTGGCGTTGGTCTGAGGTTCCATGATTGAAGCTCTCCGGTACAACATAACCCTGTGTACGCCGCTGGATTGCATCATCCCCGATTTGTTGCGCTGCGTTCAGCGCCTCCGGGATGTCGTCAGCGTGGAGATAGCCCTTGTTTTCGGCAAAGCGCGCGAAAATCCCGGCATAACAATCAGCCTGTAATTCCACCCGGATCGAGACGGCGTTTTCCTGCGCCTTGCTCATCTGACGGCGTAGCCTGTTGAACTCGCCCAGGACACCGGTGAGATTTTGAACGTGATGTCCAACCTCGTGAGCGAGAACATAGGCCCTGGCGAAATCACCACCGGCCTCAAAGCGCCGCTCCAGTTCGCCAAAAAAATCAAGATCAATATACACTTTGCTGTCTGCGGGACAGTAGAAGGGTCCCGTCGCGGCACTTGCAAAGCCGCATCCTGAACGGGTTTGACCGGAAAACAATTGCAGGACCGGTCGATCATAACGGACGCCATTCGACTGAAAGATCTGGTCCCACGCATCTTCTGTATCCGCAAGAACGGTGGCGATGAACGCAGCCGATTCGTCGCTAACCTGAGGCGAGCGACGGCTCTCTGTGATCGGTGGGCGGGAACTATCAACGAGAAGGTCACCCACGCCCCCGCTTCCATTGAGGAGCGTCAGAGGGTTGATACCAAAAACAAAGTAGAGAATGAGGCCAACGATCAGAAGGCCGATAGTACCACCACCTCCCGCACGGCGAGCCCGGCGCCCACCCATCGGAACGCGCAATCTCGGCCTACCCAGGCGCCCTCCGCCCGACCGGCTCCTCACATCTTCAATATTCGAACTTTGCCGTCTGCCACGCCACCGCACGATCGTTCCCCCGAAAAACCTTGTCTGCGACTGTGTCTAACCACGCTACATGAAGGAGGGGATACGGCCAAGTGCCGATAAAAAACAGAAAGCCGCAAATGCGGCTTTCTGTTCTCTCAAACTTCTCAGATTTTTTCTATTTCAATGGTGCGAAACCGTTCATTAACGAAGCGTCTTCGTCAACATCGCCATTACTTTTTTCGCGGTCCGGGCAAAATTGCAGCGGAATGTCGCAACAGCATGGACGTCGACGTTTTGATGCCCAAGCTGTGCCCGGCCAATCATCATGAATTTGTTCATGATCTTCGTCCTTTCCTCTCTCAAAAAACACGGCACTGATTGCCCGTTGTAATCTTCGATATGCTTCGCCAAACAACCTTTTTGTTGTTGATTTTCACACTTACAACAAGCACTTGCACCGTCGGTATAAATCAAGAATGTGCACTTTTTGCGCATTTGTCAAGATTGAAATGCAATTTTTGCGTTTTACGGAAAATCTATGTTATTAATGAAGGAGTTAGGTAGCGAGTAGTTTTCCGGATTTTGGCGTATGAACACACAAAAACATAAAGCC
>JBCDCZ010000409.1:0-2999 GCA_039180865.1 Pseudomonadota bacterium
ATCAGCCAACATTTATTTTGTTCTACACATTTCGTGATTTCGCGACCGTTTCTTTCAATTTTTAATGAGATGTGAACGAGCAAGGACCATTTTCCCCATAATTTTCACTTGTAGGTACAGAAATCGTCAGCGCTTAATTCCGGCCAAATAAAACCCGGAGAAACAAGGCATAAAAAGCACTACGCTCAGTAAATGAGTGATGGGCAGGGGGATTTTTCTGGCTAACGATCTGGCGGGAGAGTATTGGACTATGGTCGAACGTGTACAGCTTGAAATTCTTATCAGCAAAATCCGATCGCTGTCCGCGTCGGACATGCGTGATGTTGCCCATTTCGGAAAGATAAAGGGTTATTCCAGCACATATCTTGGTCTGAAAGAGTCTTTACGCGCCATGGCGGCCATGGCGCATGGTCTTTATGGGTTCGATCTCGAATCAGAGATCACATCGATGAAACCCATTGTGTTTCGAGGTATGGTTCCATCCGACGTTTTCCTTGACGAACGTGATCGCCTCGCGGCCATCGGAGACGAACTGATCAGACGCCTTTCAGACTTTGGTCACCAGTCCAAGGTCGTTAGTTTTTCTGATCATACCCACACCGAACTCCCGCATGTGTCGATCCAGCAACCGATGTTGCGGCCAATGCCCAGTCAACAGGTCCCGTCAGCTCCAGCCCTCCCGCAGCACGCTCATGCACAGGCCGGTGGAATGGAGGATCCGTCTGTCAGGCTGGGAGCCGGGAGAGGCGTCCAACACGGGCGCCAGCAACGACGGGTCTATCTTTCCAAGACATTCGAGACGGCAACGACGTTGGATCTTAAACGATGCCTCGTCACTGCCGATTGCGAACCATTCGAAGAGCGCGGGCTTACTCTGGTCGATCCGAAATACGATCTCATCAATGCGTCGAATGTGATGAAGCAATGTTCGGGCGCGCTCATTTGTCTGGTGAGCCCGCCAATGTCCGATGCGGCTGATCTTCTAAACGGCATGCCAAAAGTGGCGCAACTCGATGTGAGTGCAGCCAAGACAAGCTCCGCACTTTCCATTTCAACGGACGACGACCCCTACTCCAATGTGGTCGGTCCGCAATTCCAACCCGTTCGCAAGGGTCTCAGAGTTGCCAAGCCGCTTCCGGCTTTTGATGACGAAGCCCGTAATTTCGCGATCCAGAACGCTTTAACCGAGCTTGGCGTTGCCTTGTCGCTTTTCCCCGGATGGGTGTTTTTTGCCGTCCAGGACACGCTCGTTAATGAACTGCCAGCGAGTTATCAGCGCTTCATCTCGTTTAAATTGTCGGGCGATCAGCTGTCCTTTGAAGACGGACAGGCTCTTGTCGACATCTTTAAGAAAGCAAACCGCGACAGCCGCTGACGCGGCACGTCTGCTTTTTGCACGCATTCGACATGGTTTCATTCGAGTGCACGAAAAAACCAGATCTGAAATATCGAAAGTGTAGCCGCTCATGGATCAAAGTTTAGTTCAGGCCCTTCTGCATCCGTCGGTCTTTATCTCTATCAACATCATCCTCTTCTTGTGCGGCATTCTCGTGCTTCTCATGCAGCCGGGTTTCATGCTTCTTGAAATGGGGTCGGTATCGCGGAAGAACGCGATCAACAACGTTTTCAAGAACTTCATCGATTTATGTCTCTGCGGTCTGTTCTTCTGGTGGATCGGCTTCGATATCCTGAACGGCACAAGCCCGCTCACCGAGGTCTTCAAGGGACTCGGCCTTACACAACCTGTTACCGATGACGCCCCGAGGATCCTGGCCGTTGAACCGATCGCGATCTTCTTCCAGTTCGTGTTCGCCTCAACCGCTGTTACGATCACGTCCGGCTGTGTCACAGGCCGGGTGCATCCGTTCCATTATGTCGTCTATTCCGTCATTTTCTCTTCCATCATCTACCCTATCGTTGCCTTTTTTGTCTGGAACCCAATGGGTATCTTCTATGGGGTCTTCACAGACTTTGCGGGCTCGGTGGTCGTCCATGCGGTCGGTGGTTTTGCCGGGCTTGCCGGTGCAATCCTTGTTGGTCCGCGGATCGGGTTTTACCGCCATGGCGCGGATGATTACGGCACGGATGTCGTGGATGCGCTCGCCGAGAGCCATCAGCCGCATAATGTGCCGCTTGCCGCTCTCGGGGTCTTCTTCCTCTGGATCGGCTGGTACGGCTTTAACGCGGGGACCCATTTTGCCGCGGGCCTTCCCGAATTCACGAGCGTCGAAGGAACCGATCTTATCGCGGCATTGACGCCAATTTTCGATACGTTCGGTCAGATCATCGTGAACACGACGCTAGCGCCATGTATGGGAGCAACAGTCGTCGCGATTGCGCTCTTTGCAAGCAAGCAGGAACTCGACATGCTTTCGATCATGAACGGTGCAATCGCCGGCCTCGTGGGGATCACGGCTTCAGCGGATGCTGCCAGTGCTCTCGGCGCAGTCTTTATCGGCGGAACCTGCGGCCTCATCTTCCTTGCAACACGTTCCCTTCTTGACACATTCCGCATCGATGATCCGGTTCAGGCGTTTTCCGCCCACGGAACGACCGGCATTTTCGGCGTCGTCGCGGTCAGCTTCTTTGCTCGTGACGGTGGCCTCGATCTCGGCATGTTCGTTTCGCAGCTTTCAATCGGCATCCTCATTGCAGCCTTCAGCTTCTCCTGTGCATGGGCAGTCTTCAGTGCAAGTGTGTATGCGCTGCGTGGCGCCGCATTGCTGCCGATTTTTGAGGGTCCAGTGAAACCTGGATACAAAGACAACTTCCTCAGGGTCGAAACGGATTATGAGCTTGAAGGTCTCGACATGCATGTGCACGGACGCGATGCATACAATGTTTACGAAAACGCCTGATCAAAAGGGCGGAGCAGGACACGTCATGAGAGACATTTGCGTGCGGACCGGCGTCAGGGCCTTGCCAACAGCGACCTCGCTTGTGGCCCTGACGTTCGCCAGCCTCGCCCTCATGACTGCTTCGACCGATATTGTTTTGGC
>JBCDCZ010000410.1:0-2987 GCA_039180865.1 Pseudomonadota bacterium
CATGAGCCGGACTGTTTCCCTTCCATCCAAATTCGTCTCTTAGAAGTGATCCTCGAAGCGCTTTGCAAGCTCTTCGATGTTCTCAGGCGGCCAATTGGCGACCTCCATACCAAGGTGGAGTCCCATTTGGGCCAAAACTTCTTTAATCTCATTAAGCGATTTACGCCCGAAGTTTGGCGTGCGCAACATCTCTGCTTCAGTCTTTTGAATAAGATCGCCGATGTAGACGATGTTGTCGTTCTTGAGGCAGTTTGCCGAACGCACGGAAAGCTCCAGCTCATCGACCTTTTTCAAGAGCGCAGGGTTGAATGCAAGCTCCGGCACCTGTTCCTGAACTGTCTCTTTTTCCGGCTCTTCGAAGTTCACGAAGATCGACAATTGATCCTGCAGGATCCGCGCGGCATAAGCCACCGCGTCTTCCGGCGTCAGTGAGCCATCAGTCTCTACGGAAAGTGTCAGCTTATCATAATCGAGAACCTGACCTTCGCGGGTGTTCTCGACTTTGTAGGAAACGCGTTTCACCGGCGAATAAAGGCTGTCGACCGGGATAAGTCCGATTGGCGCATCTTCAGGCCGGTTGCGATCGGCCGCTACATAACCCTTGCCAACATTGACAGTGAATTCCATCCGGATTTCAGCGCCCTCATCGAGCGTACAAAGAACGTGCTCAGGGTTGAGGATCTCGATATCACCGACGACATTGATGTCGCCAGCCGTCACAACGCCAGGTCCTTCCTTACGGATAACCATACGCTGCGGACCCTCGCTTTCCATACGGATCGCGATTTCCTTGATGTTGAGAACGATGTCGGTAACATCTTCCCGAACGCCCGCAATGGACGAAAATTCATGCAAAACGCCGTCAATTTGAACTGCCGAAACGGCGGTCCCTTGAAGCGACGACAATAAAACGCGGCGCAGAGCATTGCCAAGCGTCAGCCCGAACCCACGTTCGAGCGGCTCTGCCACAACAGTAGCAATTCGCTTTTCATCCGCACCAGGCGTGATATTCAGTTTTGTCGGCTTGATCAGTTCTTGCCAGTTTTTTGAAATCACGTTTTATACCCTCGATGTTCTTGGCTGCGGCGGCCGTCCGCAGCTGTGAGAGATAGGGTCCCACCGCGTGACCAATCTCTCCAAAATGATGCGTTCCGCACGCCCCCCGCGCGACAAAACGGCTAATTGAACGGTGTCAGACGCGGCGGCGTTTGCGCGGACGACATCCATTGTGCGGGATCGGAGTCACATCGCGAATTGATGTGATGACGAAACCTGCAGATTGAAGCGCGCGCAGGGCCGATTCCCGTCCGGAACCGGGTCCGCAGACCTCAACCTCGAGATTTTTCATGCCGTGTTCGGCGGCTTTCTTGCCGGCGTCTTCAGCGGCAACCTGTGCCGCGTAGGGCGTCGATTTCCGCGAGCCCTTGAAGCCCATCATTCCGGCAGATGACCATGAAATCGCATTGCCTTGTGCATCGGTAATGGTAATCATGGTGTTGTTGAACGTGGAATTCACGTGGGCAATGCCCGACGTGATGTTTTTGCGTTCGCGTCTGCGTACGCGGGTGGCGTCTTTTGCCATTTTAATCGTCCTCGATCTCAAGCGCCGCCGTAATGCCAGCGGCTCAACCAAATGTCACGCCACCGACCGTTAGATCGATGACGCTGTCAAAATCTCTGGGTTACTTCTTCTTGCCGGCGATCGGCTTCGCGGGCCCTTTACGGGTCCGGGCATTGGTGCTTGTGCGCTGTCCGCGAACCGGCAGGCCACGGCGATGACGAAGGCCACGGTAACAACCAAGATCCATCAGACGTTTGATGTTCATGGCCGTCTCGCGCCGAAGATCCCCTTCAACGAGAAAATCGCGGTCAATCGCTTCACGGATCTGAATGACTTCCGAATCGGATAGCTCATTCACCCTGCGGGCTTGATCGATGCCCACGGTATTGACAATTTCTTCAGCCTTTTTTGGCCCAATTCCGTGAATATAACGAAGCGCGATAACCACGCGCTTGTTTGTCGGAATGTTGACACCAGCAATACGAGCCAAGTCAAAAACTCCCTGAAGTGCGAAGAGCAGTACCGGCTCATCGCGGTTGTAACGGTTAAATTGGCATGAGGACTATTGCTCAAGTGCCGGGAACGAGCCGACGGCACGCAAAGCCTTATCCAATAGCATCTCTCGGATTGCAGCAGGTCTAGACCCTTGCGAACGGCAGGTCAATACCCTGTTGACAAAAAAACTGAAATATGATGCCGCTCTGCGGACAAAGCGGCTTCACGGTGTCGTGCCAGATTTTCTTATCCAGCAAAACCGGGGCTTTAAGCATCCAGAACAGCACTGATTGCGCCCGAAACGTCATCGATCCCGGCCATGCCGTCGACCTGTTTCAACGCTCCGGACCTCGCGTAATAATCTGAAACCGGCGCCGTCTGCTCACGATACACATCGAGTCGTTTCTTCAATGTTTCCGCATTGTCGTCTGCGCGCGCTCCGCCGGTTTCAGCAGCACGCTTTTCGATTCGTGAAAGCAGCACCGCTTCATCAACGGTAATCTCAATGACGGCGTCTAGTGACAATCCTTTGTCTTTCAAAAGGCCATCAAGTGCCTCCGCCTGGGCGACCGTGCGTGGAAAGCCATCCAGGATAAACCCATTCGCACAATCCGGCTCATCGATTCGGTCTGAAATGATGCCGCAAATGATGTCGTCAGAGACTAGATCGCCGCGTTCCATCACTTCTTTTGCCTGAAGACCGACGGGCGTTCCCGCCTTGACTGCCGCCCGCAGCATTTCGCCGGTCGACAATTGCACAAGCCCCCGCTCCTCCACGAGACGCTCGGCCTGGGTCCCCTTTCCTGCACCGGGAGGACCCAACAGAATCATTTTCATTTACGCTTGCCCCTTAAATTCGACTTCTTGACCAACACATCATATTGCTGAGCAATCAGATGCCCCTGGATCTGGGACACTGTATCAAGCGTAA
>JBCDCZ010000411.1:0-2958 GCA_039180865.1 Pseudomonadota bacterium
CCTAGCGAGCGCAAGGTCGTTGCAGGATGGAAGGTTCCGGCACCGACTTCCATGTCATAGGGCTGGAGAACAACGCATCCATAGTTCGCCCAATAAGCGTGCAATGCCAGAATTAGGCCCTGGAACGAAGTTTCGGGCGCCAGATGACCGGACGGTCCGGTTTCAGGCGTTTTGATCGGATCACTCATGAAATGACGAATTCTTTCAGGACGCAGCGCCGCGTTGTGACGGAGTGAGCTAAAGCACAGGGCGTGGCGACCGCGCAAGACTTGATGAGCGTATGGCCGCCTCTTTCCAGAAGATGTCGAGTTTCCATCAACGATCGTCGTCGTCCAGACGATAAACGCCGGTCACAGGGTCCTTGGTGAGCGTGTCGACCTTCTTGCGGTTCGATTCGACCTCTTCGCGCGCCTTCTTTTCTTTCTGAATGCGTTCAGCTTCATCGAGTTTTTTGAGCTCCTCCCTAAGCTTTTGGAAGGCGAAGATCCCGATCAGGCCAAGGACAACGATAATCGCAAACTGGATCATGGCGCTGTTTTCTCGTTTTGTCTTCTGGTGTTATAAGCCGTACCGTGCCCACAAAGCACGTTCTTCTGCGCTCTCCAGCAAGCGATCTGCAACACCCGCACCGATTGCAGCAAAGTCAGGATTGGCCGCTGCATTGTGAATTCGTCCGCCGAACATGCCTCTGCGAAAGAAACCACGCTCACCGGAGATCAGTCGAAGTTTGACGGATTCGCCATAGCGTTCACGCATCAGGGTTCTGAGATCCCCGATGCGGTCCACCAAGCCCAGTTGCTGCCCAGTTTGTCCTGTCCAGAACCGGCCGGAAAAGAGATCACCCTCTTCGCCGTTCAAAACATCACCGCGCCGATCTTTGACAAGATCGATGAAGGTCTCGTGGATCTCCTCTTGCAACCCTTTCAGATAGTCGATGTCGTCGGTTTTCTCAGGCTGAAAGGGATCAAGGATCATCTTGTTTTTGCCCGACGTATAGACCCGGCGATCGACGCCGATCTTATCAATCAGACCGGTAAACCCGAAGCCTGCCGAGATCACACCAATGGATCCGACAATCGAGGACGGATCCGCGATGATCTCATCGCCCGCGACCGCGATCATGTAGCCGCCTGAGGCGGCAACATCTTCCACTGCAACAATAACCTTTTTCGACTTTTCTTCAGCAAGCGCACGGATGCGTTTGTAAATCAGGTTCGCCTGAACCGGTGACCCACCAGGCGAGTTGACAAGGATTGCTACAGCAGGAGCGTCTTTAAACGAGAACGCTTTTTCGATGATCGCCGCGCTGGTTGCGAGCGATAACGGCGAACGGAAACCGCCCTGCCCAGCCATGATCGCACCTGAAAGGCGTATCGTCGGAATGACAACCGGTTTCTCACGGTATTTCTTTGGAAGCACGGGGCGCAGAAAATCAAAGAGCTTGGACATAGGTTCCTTTTAAGGTGATTTTGCTCAAAAAGGGTGGCGGATAGAGTGGCAGGTGATGTTGACGGTTGGTTCAAGCACATGTGTGCTTGCTATATGACGAGCCCGGCCCTGCCATGCAAGATGGCATCTGCTTCGGGCGTGTAAGCCCGTCTCGACTGACCGGGCATGAGCGGCTTATGGAGTGCGAGACCCGGAAGGATCCTCATTGGCGCTTTGCTCCCCTTGATACCTGTCACGATGACGCGGGTGGCGGGTTCTCCTGCGCCTCGGAATAGCGGGAAGACCGTGATCGCCCCAAAACGGCCCCGCATTTCAACGAGGATGAGATCGAGGCTGTCAGCTGGAAAAATAACCGAGAGGATGCCGCCGGAACACAACACACTTGTTGCCGTTCTGAACCAGGGCGCGAGACCTTCCGAATTGAGCACATGGGCATTAGCTCGTCCCGGATCCGGCGAGACACGTACTGATCCTTGAGACCAATAGGGTGGGTTCATGATGACCCTGTCAGCGCTATCCGGCGTTAATCCGGCAGCGGATCGCTTCTCACCGCGTAATGTGACATCGGCATCGAGCAAAGCGACGCGTTCGGAAAAAGCGCCATTGTCAGGATCAGCGAGCGTCCTAAGGCAGAGCGACAGGACAGACGGATCATTCTCAACGAGCGTGACATCGGCATCGGTGTTGCGCCACGCGGCACACAGACCCGCGGTGCCGACGCCGGCACCGAGATCGTAGACGCGCAAGGGCTTTCCGGGTTTGCCGGGTTTTACACTTGCCGCCAGCATCACCCCATCGAGGCCCGCACGGTGGCCGCCCTTGGGATCCTGGTGGAGCATGACTCGGCCGCCAAGTACGAAATGGCGTACGGACGCGGCTTTCGTACCGATATCGTCTCGATTGTCGGAATGGTCGATGCTCATCGTCTTTCCAAGCCCCGAAAAGCCGGGCATTCGTCAATGCGGCTCCAATTCGTGCCCGAGACCCGCATCTTTGAGAATAACGCGGGCGCGGTTCACCATTTCGTCTTCGACGAGGATACGGCGCGGAATGATCCCTAGCGAGCCCTCAAGGATGCTCATATGCTGGTCCAGCACGAGGTAACCGATGTCAGCCTCCTTCAGGAGCGCCTCAATGAAGGCGATAACGGTCGGATCGTTGGTTTTCACAATCGCCTGCATGGTCAAGAGCGCTCACTTTGCCGCAGTTGGCATGACGGTTTCAGACGCTAACTCGCAGAAAGGATAACGAAAGTCCAGTTTGGCTACCGGCTGCGATCGTAAATCCGCTATCGGGTTACCGCTAGCCATCCACAACGGATTTACACAGTCCGCAGAACGCGCTAATTGCCGCGCTTGCGGCTTGCGCGACTTGCCGGGGATCGGGCAGCCCCCTATGCTGTGCCGGTTTTTGATTGAAGGAGTTGGTTTTGGGCGTCGTCGTTCCCTTTGAAGAGGCTGAAACCGGTAAGGCATCAATGGATGCATTTCTGGAACTCGTGAGCGAGGA
>JBCDCZ010000412.1:0-2952 GCA_039180865.1 Pseudomonadota bacterium
CATTTATGGTCGTCTGCGCTCTTCATGATTCCCTACTTAGCAGATTATCGCCACAGTGACAGCGCTAAAGTGCCGACTGCGGCTTGACGGGCGCAACGACAGTCCGTAAAAGCGGGCAAATTTCCGTGATCCCGAAGACTTCGCCATTTCGGCCCGTCCCGCATCCTGATAGCGATGCCGGATAGGAAAACACCTTCGGTTCGCACGGGGCCGGGACACCACCCCGGGCAACGTAAACTGTATGATGAAGGAAGCAACAATATGGCCCGCCGTTGTGAATTGACCGGCAAAGCGGTCATGTCTGGCAACAATGTCAGCCACGCCCAAAACAAAACGCGCCGCCGGTTCCTACCAAACCTGTGCAACGTCACATTGATGAGTGAAACGCTGAACCAGAAAGTCAGCCTGAAGGTGAGCGCCAACGCCCTGCGTACGGTTGAGCATCGCGGCGGCCTTGATGCCTTCCTGGTCAAAGCGAAAGATGCCGAACTCTCCGATCGCGCAAAGCTCATCAAACGCCAGGTCGAGCGTAAACTCGCCGAAGCTGCCGCGTAACAACCGGTCTTCTCAAAAACACCACTTCGGAAGCGCCCCAGCGGCGCTTTTTGTGTTGGATAAGCGGTTTTGTAGCGTCAACTTGCAACACAAGACCGTGAGCCCCCCTTACGCGGGCGGCACTTTTGCCTAATCTGTCTCCACTTCTGCAATTGGAGACCGGAATGACCAACACCTGGAAGCACTTTACCTTAGGTTTATCGGCAGCCGCCCTCATCGCTGGCGCCACTTTGCCAACATTCCCCCCATTACTGTCAGCCCAAGAAACGAATGGGACGGCCGAGGCACCCGCGACCGGTGTAGAAGAAGACCGTTACAAAGACGCAAGCGTCATGGATCTTTCCATTGTGGCATTGCTTGGAACAGAACCTGAAAAACGCAAAGCCCTCGACAAACTGATTGCCCGCGGCAACCCGGATATCATCCCGACACTCGTATTTTTCATGCGCCTCGGCGGCGAACACAAGGCGATTGCAGGAGCGTTGGAACGGCTCACCGGTCAAAAAATGACGACCTGGCGCGACGCTATGGAATGGCAGGAAGCCCATCCTGAGATCGTCCCACATGAAAGCTACCGGCAACTCAAACTCCGCTATCTCGCTAACATTGATCAGCGCTTTCTTCATTTCTTTCCGGAAGACACGACCTCTCGCGACCGCCTGAAAATCCGTCTGGAGGAAATCACCTGGGGCGGTGTGCGCGTTGATGGCATTCCGCCGCTTGATAATCCGCGGCATGTCAGCGCCGAAGAGGCCGAATACCTTGTTGATGACGATCTTGTTTTCGGCATTGAAATCAACGGTGACGTGCGCGCTTACCCCCTTCGCATCATGGGCTGGCACGAAATGTTCAACGAAGTGATAGGCGGCGTTCCGGTTGCGCTTGCCTACTGCACATTATGCGGTGCGGGTATCTTATTCGAAACCGATGTCGAAGGGCGTGACAGGCCGTTTGTTTTCTCCTCATCCGGCCTTCTCTATCGCTCAAACAAACTGATGTATGACCGGGAAACGAATAGCTTGTGGAACCAGTTTACCGGAAAACCGGTTGGAGGACCGCTGGTAGATTCCGATATAGAGCTCAAAATTCGGCCGGTATCCATAACGTCTTGGGCCGATTGGAAAAGGCTTCATCCGGACACCAAAGTCCTCGATGTGAATACCGGCTTCCTGCGCGATTATGGCTCGGGCGTTGTTTATCAGGAGTATTTCGCAAGTCCCGATTTGATGTTCCCGACGATTGTGCGCAATGAGAGCCAGGTCAAACGCAAGGACTACGTGTTCGGGATTCGCGAATTTGGAGCAGCGAAGGCGTGGCCGCTCGAAGCATTTCGCGATCGTGCAATCATCAATGACACGATTGGAGCAACGGATGTCGTGCTTGTTGGAAATGTGGAAACCCGAACGGTCCGAGCTTATCAGAGTCGCGGAATGGCATTTGAATCGACCAATGATGTGAACCGCTTGAAGGGTCCGGGAGGAGAATGGACCCTAACCGAAGGCTTTTTGATTGGCCCCTCTGGCGAGAAACTCCCCCGCATTCCGGGTCACATTGCTTTTTGGTTTGCCTGGGATGGTTATCTTGGCGTCACAAGCGAGCTCTATTCCGGCTGATCGGCGCGACCAAATCCATGAGAAGAAAGCCGCCGACACTTGCCGGTTCGACGTTTTAGATCCGCTCGCCATTAACAGGGATTGGCTACCTACGCTCGTCGCTCAGCACGCCCCGGTATCGGTTTGCTCCCGAACGATAAGGTCTCGCAATGTGTACGTTGGCTCGGGGCGGCGAGCAGCGCATTCGTCAAAAAGCGGATCAGAGGTGAGACAGTTCCGCCCGCAGAGTTTGACGGTCTGACCTTCCCTCAAGATGTTAACCCAAAGACGCCCGCCGGGCGTCGCGACATAGCCATCGATTCCGTCGTCAAAATCGCTCTCCAAATCCCGCACAGACGGCACCTCTGTATCGGCCTGGGGATGGTAGCTGCCATGGGTATGATAGGAGGCGATTGCGTCGAAGCCCCAAGGTTTAAAAAAGGGCGGAAAACAATTGCTGGAACTGCCACGCTTCGGATCAGTGGCTGAGAGCTCTCCGCGACGATTGTAGCCGATAAAACCACAATATTCCACGCCCTCACGAATGGATTGGGCTTGGATCTTGTTGAGAATGCTCGCAGCGAAGCGGTCCACCGGATCGGGAAGCCGCCGCCAGGTCTCAGCCCGCGCGTCTAACGAAACAACCAAAAATATCATTAAGGCGGCGCATCGTATCATGCGCCGAACCCTAATCGAAAAGGTGGGCCCTCTGAAGAGGAGAAAGCACCTTAAGCGAGATTTGATGCAGCCTGCTGCAACTGATCTGTCGATTGCTGGATGATATCGAGAGAATCGGCAATCCCGC
>JBCDCZ010000413.1:0-2936 GCA_039180865.1 Pseudomonadota bacterium
ATGTTGATACCGCCTTCCGCCCTTGCCGTGCTCCTCGGAAGTCTGGCGGGTATTTCAATCGCGAAACTGCTCCTTGCCGGCATTATTCCGGGGCTTTTGATGGCTGCGAGCTTTCTTGTCTATATCGCGGTCCGATGTACACTCAATCCGTCGCTGGCACCTGCCTATGAGGTCGGTTCGCTTTCCCTTCGCGAACGTCTGGCGCCGTTTTTCATCTATGTG
Source organism: Pseudomonadota bacterium (assembly GCA_039180865.1). GTDB lineage: Bacteria > Pseudomonadota > Alphaproteobacteria > Rhizobiales > JACESI01 > JBCDCU01. The sequence goes on from JBCDCZ010000413.1 coordinate 223, forward strand.
CTGCCGCTTCTCATGATCTTCATCGTTGTGGTTGGCAGTATACTCGGAGGTTTCGCAACGCCGACGGAATCGGCAGCCCTTGGCAGCGTTGCCTCCGTGATCGCCGCTGCGGCTTACGGCAAACTCACCCTGTCCGCGTTGATCCGCGCGCTCATGGAGACTGCGAAAATCTCCGTGATGATTCTCTTTATTATCGCGGCCTCCGTTACCTTCGCTCAGATCCTTGCCTTTTCCGGGGCTGCACGCGGGCTGCTTGATCTCATCCTGGCATTTGACGCCGATACGATGACGCTCCTTATCGCAATGCTTGTTGTTCTCCTCATTCTTGGAGCCTTCATGGATCAGGTGAGCATGATCATGATCACCCTGCCCTTCTTTATTCCACTCGCTCAGGGTGCCGGGATCGAACTTTTATGGTTCGGCGTGTTGATGCTCGTCATTATGGAAATCAGTTTCATGACGCCGCCCTTCGGGCTTCTGATTTTCGTTATGAAAGGCGTCGCGCCGCCGGAAATCTCCCTCGGAACGGTCTACATGGCGGCCCTTCCCTTTATTGGGTTATCCTTAGGCGTACTCGCGCTTCTCGTGGTCTTTCCGGAGTTGACCACATTCCTGCCGGACATGATCCGGCGATAAACGGTGAATCGCATGACAGACACTTTTTCCGCTGCAACACCTGAGACCGCTGCCGAGGCCATTCTGCTTCGCCTTAAACAACACGGCATCGACTATTTCTTTGCAAATGCCGGGACCGATTTTGCGCCGATCATCGAGGCCTATTCGAAGAATGAGTTGGGCGATGGCGACGCGGATATTCCAACCCCGCTGATTTGCCCGCATGAGAACGCAGCGATCGGTATGGCGCACGGATTTTATGTTGCAACCGGACGTCCGCAAGCGGTCATGCTGCACGTCAATGTCGGGCTTGCCAATGCGCTGATGGGTATCATTAATGCGGCGAGCGACCAGATTCCGATTTTCGTTATGGCCGGGCGAACGCCATCGACGGAAGGATCGCGGCTTGGCGCACGCAGCCTGCCGATCCATTGGGGGCAGGACATGCGCGATCAATCGGCGATCGTGCGAGAATTCGTCAAATGGGATTACGAGATGAAGCTTCCCGACCAGGCGGCCGATCTCATCGATCGGGGCTATGCGGTGGCAATGAGCCATCCACGAGGGCCGGTCTATCTCGGCCTTCCAAGAGAGGCTCTTGGCATGGCCTGGGAGGAGCAATTTCCCTTCGGGGAGAAACGCCACGCTCTTTCGTCACCGCCAGCCCCGACCAAGGAAAGTGTCGAGGAAGCGGCCCGTCTCATCAAGATGGCAAAAAAACCGATGTTGATTTCCCAACGGGGAGATCCCTCAGGTGCGCTTGGGAAAGCGGTGGAACGGTTTGCTGAAAACCACGGGATTGCTGTCGCGGAATTCTGGACCACCGGGAATTTGATGGCGACCGATCATCCGATGCATTGCGGGTTTGATCCAGGGCCGCTTTTAGAAGACGCCGATCTCGTCATTGTGCTTGATGCCATGGTGCCGTGGCTGAATGGTTTTACGCCGCCGAAGGACGATGCAGTGATCATTCAGATCGGTGCCGATCCGCTGTTTTCCCGTGTGCCGATCCGTGGGTTCCGGTCCGCGCTCAATCTTACAAGTCTCCCGGTCACCGCGACTGAAGCGCTCGATGCGGCGCTTTTGAACGATCCGGCACGCGATGACGGTGCAATTGGGGAGCGGCGCAAGGCGATTGCGGCACTCTCCAGCGCAAAGCGCGAGCAGGCGCGAGAGAAAGCGGAAGGTGGTGCACGGGATCCGATGACGCCCGCCTATGTCAGTAAAGTTCTCTCTGATAGCCTTGAGGGTGAAAACGCGCGGATCTTTTCAGAACTCGGCTGTGATCCGGCCTTCATGCACTTAGAGGGCGCCAACCGGTTTCATTCCCATGCGCTTGCGGGTGGTCTTGGGTGGGGACTTCCGGCTGCACTCGGTGCTGCGCTTGCCGAACCGGACCGGATCCATGTCGCCTGTGTCGGGGACGGGTCCTATATGTTTGCGAACCCCGTCGCCTGTCATCAGATTGCCGAAGCGCATGGCCTGCCGGTTCTCACCATCGTATTCAACAATGCGGTCTGGAATGCAGTGCGCAAGACAACCCTGATGATGTATCCGACCGGTCATGCCTCGCGCATGAATACCGTGCCACTCTCATCGCTTGCGCCTAACCCTGATTTCACCAAAGTGGCGGAAGCGAGCCGGGGTTTTGCGCAACAAGTGGAGCGGCCTGAGGATTTACGGCCCGCTATTGAGGAAGCGCTCCATGTGATCAAAAATGAGCGGCGGCAAGCCCTGCTCGATGTGATCGTCTCGCAGGGGTGAGAGGCACAAAAAAGCCGGGGCGAACCCCGGCTTTTCGAATTCTGAAGTCTTTGTCTTGATTATGCGCGACGACGACGGCGCGCAATCATCAGGCCACCAAGAGCTGCACCGAGCATCAAGATCGGTGCCGGGAGTGGAACAGCAGTTACCGTGATGCTTCCAATCCGGAAATTGTCATTGCCGCCAATTGCGCCGATGCCGAATGAGCGACCGGTTGCATCAGGATCTGAGGCAAAAGAAGAGACAATAACTGTGCTCAACACATCTTCAAAGTTCACGACACGGTCAAATGAAACACCATCCACGGAACCGAATGCGAAGTCGTCATTTCCATC
>JBCDCZ010000414.1:0-2865 GCA_039180865.1 Pseudomonadota bacterium
CTGGCGCTCGCCCAATCTTCGAATGAGGAAGAACCAGATCGCCACAAAGAGCATCATTGGTAAGAACCAGGAGAGCACCGAAGTGAGCGCCGTCATTTCAGGCGCGCCCTGATAATCGACCCCGGCGGCGTCGAGGATTTCCAGAAGATCCTCATCGACCCGCTCAGTCACGAAGCGGGTCTTTCCCTCGCGCGGATATGAAAACTCGCCCATGATCCTGTTGTCGGAGACTTCAACGCGCGCAATCTGTCCTTCAGCGAGGAGGTCGCGGAAGTCGCGATAGGAGATATCGGCGATTTCGCCTGCTGTTCGAAACAGATTCACGACAACGACGACCGCGATGATCAGGAGAATATAGGCAAGATTGATCTGGTTTTTCTTGTCCATCAGTTTTGCCGCCAAACAATCAGGGGGAGCGCACTTCGACATCTGCGCGTAAGCAGAATGACAGAGTGCAAGCGCCGTAGCGGTGATCCAGATCAAGAGTTTCTAAGCAGACACCCCTATTCTGCCGCAACATTTAACCAACCGGAGATTTCGATAATGGCCGATGTTGAGCAGCTCTTGAAAGGAACCGTCGACGAGCTCGATCGTTTGTTAAACGCGAAGAATGTTCTGGGCGATCCGATCGAAAAGGATGGATCGACGATCATTCCGATGGTGAGCTATGGGTTCGGTTTTGCGGCGGGCGGCGGCTCGGACCAAAAGAAAGGCGAAGGCGGCGGAACAGGCGCCGGTGGCGGGATCAAGCCGATCGGCGCAGTCGTTTTCGATAAGGACGGCGCACGGGTTGAAGGGATCCACGGTACGGCGGCGACCTTCGTGGAAACGCTCGGCGAGGTGGCGGGCCGGGCGATCGACCGGACAATCCAGCCGAAAGACAAAGACACGTAGGACCTGTGGGTATCCTTCTCTGGAGCCTCTTAGTCTTGCTCGCCCTGGTGGTGGTGGTCATCGGGGTGGTCGTGCTTACGCCCATGACGCTCGGGCTGATCGTTCAGACGGAGCCGAAACTGCGCGTGAAAGTCGGGCTTGCTCCGTTTTTCGGCCTTGCGCCGATCACGCTCCATGACAGCGCAGCGCCTGAGGCCAAGAAGCCGGAGGAACGGGAAAAGCCGAAATCGGAGAAACCCTGGCACCCGTCGAAGCGCACGCTTGGCTATGGCCGCCGGGCCATCGCGGCACTACCCGATCTCATAGCCTCGATCTGGCACCGGGTTTTTCTCGATCATTTGAAAATCGATGCGGATATCGGCCTTGGTGATCCGGCTGATACCGGCCAGCTCTACGGGCTTTTGATCGCGCCTGCCATGCTTACCTCCAACAGCGAACGGATCGATATCACGATAAGGCCGGATTTCATGCGGGAGCGGTTTTCCGGCGAGATCGACGCCGCCTTGCGATTCACACCCGCCGCTTTCTTCTGGCCAATCCTTGTCTTTGCTAAACGGGTGGCGGCATGGCGCGCATAACGATCAGGCTCGAGGACGCACAGACGATTGGCCCCTATACAGTCTCGGTTATCGTCAAACAGACGATCCATAGTGAGCTGGCCGGTCGTAGCTATCTCTACGCATCAAAAGAGCCGGTTGCCGTTTTGATCCGACAGAATGACATGGTTCAGGCCTATACGCCGCAAGGCGTGCTCTTATCCGACGAGGCCTTCGTCAATGCCTTCCCCGAACACCGGGATGTCCTCAGGACATAATCCCGCGCATGAGGGCGCCAAACGCGTCTCACCCTACCGCGCCGCATCTTGACCAAAGTCAACAAAACCGCCGCCCTAGCTGGTTTTATGCGTGAGAGAAAAGACGGACAGGAGTGTTAAGAGGGTGAGTGTGGTCAAACCCATCGCGATTGAAGCGCTCCGCAGAAGATGCGATCCGAAACGCCTCGGCTTTCAAACCACGGACGAGATCGAGCCGGTCGACGTTCTGGTTGCCCAGGAGCGCGCCCGCAAGGCGCTCGCCTTTGGCACGGCCATCGACCGGCCGGGGTACAATCTGTTCGTCATCGGCAGCCAAGGCTTTGGTCGCCATAAGGCAACCCGCCAGTTCCTGCAGGAAAAGGCCATAGGGGAGACGCCGCCCGACGAATGGGTCTATGTCAACAACTTCAGGGCAAAACGCAATCCGAAGGCACTCCGCCTGCCGCATAACACTGCCCTTCCCTTTCAAAAGGCAATGGAAGCGCTCATCGAGGATCTTGAGATCGCAATCCCGAGCCTCTTCGAAAGCGATGATTACAAAACACGGATGCGGGTTCTTGCCGAAGACAGCCAACATGAACAGGAAGAAGCATTCGAGGCGCTCCGAGCAAAAACGGAAGCAGAGGGCATCGCCATTCTCAAGACGCCGATGGGCTTTGCACTTGCACCGGTCAAGAACGGCGAAGTGATCAAACCGGAAGTCTTCCGGGCCCTCGAAAAGTCGGAACAGGAGCGCATCGAAACTGTCATCGAAGCCCTTCAGAAGGATCTTGAAGAGACGCTACAGAAGATGCCGTTTATCGAAAAAGAGCGGCGCAACAAAGTGCGCGAACTCAATCAGGAAATGGCGTCAGCAGCCATTGGTGCATCGATTGCAGAAGTCGCCGCTTCCTTCCAGGCAGTCGAGCCGATCCTCGACTATCTGAAAGCGGCGGAAGCCGACATGATCGACAATATCGTCCTTTTCATGAAAGAAGAGCAACAGCCCAATCTGATGGCGCTGATGGGTCGGAGCAATCCGGAACAGGGGGCGGCAAAATTCCGCCGCTACGGCGTCAATGTGATCGTCGCAGACCGCGAGGGTGAAGGCGCACCGGTGATCTTCGAAGACCATCCGACGCTCGGCAATGTGCTTGGCCGTATCGAGCACATGTCGC
>JBCDCZ010000415.1:0-2861 GCA_039180865.1 Pseudomonadota bacterium
TTGAATTCCGCATTATCTGGTATTATTAGAACAGTACCGGAATGGACCGTGTGCAGTTGTAGCTCAGTTGGTTAGAGCGTCGGATTGTGGCTCCGAAGGTCGGTGGTTCGAATCCACTCAACTGTACCATTCCTTTTGATCAATCCTCTGAAATCGCGATATCTGGTGCCTTGGCGCTGTGCACGCCCAAAGCCCCCCGCTTTTCCGTTAGCGAAAGTTCAGACATTTAATCGAACAGACTGCCCTGCTTCCCGGCAGGCTTGGAAGGACGGGGTTTTTCAGCGCGCGAGGCGGTTTCGCTCCCTTTCGCCGCGCCCTTACCTGTGCTCACCATATCGGCAAGACCATCGGAAAACTCGACCTGGTAAGCCGAGCCAGTCTTTACATGAGCGGAAAGCTTGACCGGCCTGCCGGCGTCATCCCGGACAAGCGCAAAGCCGCGGCCCAAAACGCTCTGATAGGAGACGAGTTCAAGCAGTTTCCGCGTCTGGTCGAGGTCAGTGCGCTTGCGGTCGAGCACAACGGCGACAGTGCGATCGGAACGATCCGTCAAGTGATCCAGCCGCTCCCGAAAATTCCGCGTGCGTTCGGCAACATTTGCAGGTGACAGGCGAAGTGCTGTCTGATCCAGTCGTCCGCGGGCGCGTTCCAGGCGAAGCTTTCCAGCCTGCACGTTGCGTGTTTCAAGTGCATCGAGACGTTCACGGACACGCCCCATCCGTTCACTGAGGGCTGCAAGCGACGAACGAGCGGCTGCCTGCGCAAACCGCGCCCTCCAACCACTCACCAGAGAGCTGACGGCGCGCGGCAGGCGCCCTGACGCTTCGTCCAGCCTCTGGCGGGAAAGCGCGGTGAGCTGATCACCGCTTGGCAGCGCTCTGGTAAGCCCCGTCAGCCGGTTGCGTTCGGTCATCATATGGCGCGCGGCTGCGCCATAGGTTCGCTTTCCAAGATCTGTCACGAGTGCGATCAGCTCATGGCGCACCGGCACTGCCATTTCTGCAGCACCGGTCGGTGTCGGCGCCCGTCGGTCGCTCGCGAAATCGATGAGCGTCCAGTCGGTTTCGTGCCCAATGGCTGAAATCAGCGGGATCCTGCTTTCCGCTGCTGCCCGCACGACTGCCTCGTCGTTGAAACCCCATAGGTCTTCAAGCGAGCCGCCGCCACGTGCGACGATCAGAAGATCGGGTTTCGTAAAGAGTAGACCGTCCGCCTCATTAAAGCCTTTGATTGCCGCGGCGACTTCCGCTCCTGAGGTCTCGCCCTGAACCCTGACCGGCCAGATCAGGACCTGCGACGGGAAGCGGTCTTTCAGCCGGTGGACGATGTCGCGGATAACAGCGCCGGTGGGCGAGGTGACGACCCCAATCACTTTCGGCAGGAACGGAAGGGCCCGTTTTCGCTCCTCGTCGAAGAGCCCTTCAGCGGCAAGTTTTTTCTTACGTTCTTCAAGGAGCGCCATAAGCGCGCCGACACCTGCCGGCTCCAACGCCTCGATAACGATCTGGTACTTGGATGATCCAGGATAGGTGGTGATCTTGCCTGTTGCGATGACCTCCAGCCCTTCTTCGGGCTTGGTTTTCAATCGTCCATAGACGCCACGCCAGATGACGGCTTCCAGCCGCGCGCGCTCATCCTTCAGTGCAAAATAGGCGTGACCTGACCCGTGTTGTCCCCGAAAGCCTGAGATTTCGCCGCGCACGCGAACGTAACCGAACCGGTCTTCGACCGTTCGCTTTACAGCCTGCGATATTTCCGAAACGGAATATTCGCTGGCGTTCGTTTGAGTGTCCGGTTGAGGGTCGCTCAAGTCTCCCACCCTTTGCTGGCGCGTCTCCGTTGTTCCACGTCACGACAATGATTGAGATCGGCGGGAACTTCGCTAGGGTCACACCATGGCCCGATATCGATTCCGCACGCAACGCCTTCATGTCGATCATCCACTGACCGTTGGTGCGGATCTCGTCCTCGACAAGGCGCAGTCAAACTATCTGCTCAATGTGCTGCGGATCGCGGACGGCGCGGCAATCCTTGTCTTTAATGGCAGGGATGGGGAGTTCGAGGCGAAAGTAACGGTTCCCTCGAAGAAGGTGGCTGGCCTCGTGATCGGAGATCAGCTTCGTCCACAGCCGCACCTCCCACACCTCGAATATTGTTTCGCGCCTCTGAAACAGGCTCGTCTCGATTATATGATCCAAAAGGCCGTTGAGATGGGAGCGGGCAGGCTTTGTCCTGTTCTGACCCAACACACGCAAGTTCAACGCGTCAATCTTGAAAGAATGCGGGCGAATGCGATTGAGGCCGCCGAACAATGCGGCGTCCTTGCAATCCCCGAAGTTTCCGAGCCAGTTCGTCTGGACGCGTTTCTCTCGGATTTTCCTAAGACGGCACCCAACGGGAGACGGCTGATCTTTTGTGATGAAGGCAATGAAAACGACGATCCGGCAGAAATTCTAACACCGCTCAAAGGCAGCCCGATTTCCGTCTTGATCGGACCGGAAGGCGGTTTCAGTGACGAGGAACGTTCACTCCTGAAAGCGTTGCCGTTCGTGGTTTCGATCCCACTAGGTCCTCGGATTCTCCGTGCCGACACAGCAGCAGTTGCTGCCTTGGCGCTTGTCCAGTCGACGATTGGCGACTGGGTTGCGAGCACCCCTTAACCGCAAGATTATCAACCTGGTTTGGGGGATTTTGCTGCAATCGTCGAACAATGCGTTGCATAATTTATCGCTTTTCAAACCGCAGCGAGTGTGCTTCACGGTCTCGATCCGAATGGATGGCCCGGATCAAGCGGGAATGAAAGTCTAAGGAGCCTGGCGATGGCGCGTGATGTTATCGATGTAACGCCGATTGAGGACAAA
>JBCDCZ010000416.1:0-2853 GCA_039180865.1 Pseudomonadota bacterium
GATGGCGCGGGCCCTTGTCAAAGGCAATCAGAACATCGAACAATCAACGCGAGACAATACCGAGGTCGTCACAAACCTGACCGATGGTATCCAGGGGCTTGTTCAGAATATGCGAACGGAACAACAGCTTGTCCGCAATTGGATGGAAGCTCAAGCTGAACAGCAGGCTGAGATCAAGCTCTATCTGTCCAAGCTTTCAGAAGGAGCTGCCGAGAAGGACAGCAGCGAAAAGAGCTGATAAACGGCTGACAAAAGAGGAGCGATCCCATGGCGCTTGGCCGCTATCGCAGGAACGAGCAACGGGCTGATTATTGGCCAGGCTTCGTCGACGCAATGGCGACGCTTCTTCTCGTCATGATCTTTCTCCTGTCGGTTTTCATGCTGGCGCAGTTCTTCCTTAGCCAGGAGATCAGCGGCAAGGATACGGTCCTTAATCGGCTGAACAATCAGATCGCTGAACTCACTGAGCTCCTCGCGCTTGAGCGGGCAAGTTCGGCCAGCCTGACTGACACGGTAGCAGATCTCAGGGCCAATCTTTCGAGTGTTGAGGGTGAGAATCAGCGTCTTCAGGATCTCCTGACCGCCGGGTCGGGTAATCAGGTGGCGGCTGATGAACGGATCGATAATCTAACCGGCGCGCTCGATGAAGAACGCCAGGTTTCAGCGCGCGCATTGAGCCAGGTTGAGCTCTTAAACAAACAGATTGCAGCGCTTCGCCGACAGATCGCGGCTCTGGAAGATGCCCTCGATGCTTCGGAGCAACGCGACCGCGAGAGCCAGACGAAAATCGCAGACCTCGGGAAACGGCTTAATGTGGCGCTCGCGCAAAGAGTGCAGGAATTATCGCGTTTTCGGTCCGATTTCTTTGGCCGCTTGCGCGAGATTCTCAGCCAGCGGTCGGATATCAGAGTGGTCGGTGACCGTTTTGTCTTCCAGTCTGAAGTTCTTTTTGCGTCCGGAGCCGATCAGGTTGGGCCTGCGGGCGAAGTCGAACTTGATAAACTGGCGCGGGCTATTCTTGAGCTCGAACAGGAAATCCCGTCGGAAATTAACTGGGTCTTGCGGATCGATGGCCATACCGACGATGTTCCCTTGTCTGGAACCGGGCGCCTTCAGAACAACTGGGAATTGTCGGCGGCCCGCGCGATTTCGGTCGTGCAATATCTGACATCTGAAGGTGTTTCGCCACGCCGCCTTGTAGCGGCTGGGTTTGGCGAGTTTCAACCGCTTGATGCAGGTGACAGCGATGAGGCTCGTACACGCAATAGGCGCATAGAGTTGAAGCTCACAGAACGATAGAGATCGGTCTTGGTGTGGTCAGGCGGCTTCAGCCTGTCTGCGCTCGCGCAATTCCACGCGCACTCTTACCCTGTCACGTGGCCGGACCGTTAGCCTGGCAACCGGTTCGATTTTGTGCGGATCGAGCGGCGTTAGCTTATAGCGGCGCGTCAAACTCCCGAGAATCAGGGACGCCTCAGCATTCGCGAACGCAGCGCCGATACAGACCCGCGGTCCGGCACCGAAGGGGATCCACGCACCATTGGGCGCGCCGCCCGTGCGATCACTGACGAAGCGGTCCGGGTCGAAACGGTCAGCGTTCTTCCAGAATTTATGGTGCCGATGGATAAGCCAGGGTGAAATGACCATGAGATCATCCGGTTTGATATCATGGTGGTCGCGCAGTTTATCCGCTTTCAACGCATATCGGGTGATGAACGAGACCGGTGGATAGAGCCGCAGACCTTCCTTGAAGATTGCGCTTGCGAATTTCATGCGGTTGAGGGCTTCGAAAGGAATGTCGCCATCCCCAACGATTGAATAGACTTCGTCCCTCAGCTTGTCGGCGGCATAATCATCCTGCGACAGACACAAAAGCGTCCAGGTGAGCGCGCTTGCCGATGTCTCATGACCGGCGAGGAAAAAGACCGCAATCTGGCTGATCATTTCCTCTCGGGTGAAGGGTTGTCCAGTTTCAGGATCTTTGCATGTGCAGATTATCTGACAGATGTCGTCATGTTCGACGGCTCCGGATAATCGCTCATCGACGATCTTGGCGATGACCGAACGGATCAACGAACAGGCTTCCAACGCACGGGCTGGCAGCTTCGGAGGCTTGTGGGCGATCTGTCGGAACATGCGACGGCCAGTGAAATGCGGCAGGGATTCCTGATAGATCGTGAATTCCTTGAAGATCATCATCGCGTCGGCATCATCAATCGGCCGCGAGAACATTGTACGGAAAATAATGTCGGCGGTGACGAAAGCCATTTCCTCATCGAGATTGACAATGCCGCCTGCCTGCGCGTCAAGGCGCTTTTCATAGTCATGCATGGCAGTCTGCATCGTCTTGTACGCTGTCTTTAAGCGCAATTTCGAAAAGACCTGCTCAATCATCCGATGCTGACGGCGCCATTGTTCGCCGCTTACGGTAAAAATCGAATTGCCGACGAGAGGATCGAGAGAGCCGGTGAGAACATCGCTTTTGGGATATTGGTCGACTTTGTCAAACATAATCTCCCGGATCGTCTCGGGTGCGTTGACAATGTAAATGTTACGGTTGGGCGTGAAGGGTACCTGCCTCATCCAGATCGTATAGGCTGGTGTCGGCATGTAATGCAGAAGATCTGCCCGCCAGGACGTGAACAGGCGAAACAGCAGCGTGCGCATGCTCGGAGGTTCCGGTGCGGGAGGCCGGTAAAGCACCCGATTCTTCTCTTTTGCTGAAATTTTCAAGACGGTGTCCCAGTGCGTCTAAGTATTCAAGCGCGGTCTTTGATAGCCGGAACCGGGGTCGGCTTTCCAGTCACAAATGTAAGGCCGGGATGGACGAGCCTCAAGAGCGGTGCCCACCAC
>JBCDCZ010000417.1:0-2848 GCA_039180865.1 Pseudomonadota bacterium
ATGGGCGTGGGTGATCATCGGGCGGTCGTGGGCGTAGATCGCGGCACGGCCAAAGCCGCCGTGACTCACGGCAAGCGCTGAGCTCATGGTGTCCTCCTCCCCCGCAAGGTGCGTCCTCCAACGCTGGCGGTAACCGAACATGGTACGGTGTCAGGCAGAATGTGCAACCGCCAGAGCAAAAAAGAAGACGATTGGTTACGTACAAAGACGTGTGGCAGAATGATCTGACCAGGCTCGAGCTAGTAGGCCGCCTCAAGCATGGCGTTGATCCTTTCCGGATCCGGCATTGGAATATTAGAACGGGCCAAGAGAGATTCCGCCGTTTCTGCAAGGTCGGACCGTTCGATATCGAGATCTCGTAGGGCGCTTTTTAAGCCGAGCGGAGCGAGGAGCGCGTTGAGCCCTTCGGATAACGGCCGGTCACGAGAGAATCCAAAGATATGACGGATAACCGTTTCCTGGCTGAGCGGGCACACATTCGGTTCTGCCAAAACGCGGGGAAGAAGGATACGCTGAACAGCTGCCGGATCCACCTGTTTTGACGCGCGATTTGAGAGCGTTTTGCCGAATGTTTCCACGAATCCCGGCCCTTTTTGTATTGCCATCGCGCCGCTCAATTGAGCTGCCATGAGGTCCCTGCTGATCGTCAAAGCGGTTTCTTCGCTTTGCTCATCACTAGTCGATGGAAGGACATGCCTCACAGCAACAAGGCGACGTAAACCCTCTAAAGCCAATCCGTCAGCAACCGGATTGAACCCTCTTGCGCAAAGTGCTTCAAGGCATCTGGTGAGCGCGATGACGAAGGCATGGGCAAGAGCATCGGGATCGGGATGAAGGGTCAGTGTTGGATCGCAGATGATCACGCTCGGGAGCGCAAACGATGCGCCCGATGGCCTGTCCTGGGGCGCGAAATGGGGATCTGGAAGTCCGTCAATTCCCGGAATCGCAATAAAATCGGGAAGAAAATCGCTTTCTTTCAAGAGCCGTCTTTGATCGGCGGGATGCGCACCATAGCGCCGTTTCGCGATTGCATGACGGATGATGCGGCCTTCATTTATGGCCCGTTGCGAGCCGAAGGCTACAATACAGTCAAAGTGAGCTTCGGTCAGATCGCGCATAAGGCTCTCTGGCCCCAACGTGTGTGTGACTGCTTCTCCATTTAAAACAAGCGTGTGCGAGCGCACTTGTTTTGGAAGGCTTGCGGAGACCCTGCTTCCCGTTTCATCTGCCCCACACGCGACTTCACGAACAATGACCAGATCGCGAACATCCCGTTCCTCGAGTTCAGCCCTTAAGGCTTCCTCCAAAACGTCACTTGCAAAGTGGATGCGTGCTTGCATCGTGATCAGGGTCATTCCAGTCCTGCCGGGCGCAATGCCTTGCTCTTGAAACGCGCTCAACCTCCGGGTCTTTTGGGAGCGGACCGTTGAGGCCCGCCCTGGATATTCGAGCGCAAATCTGCCGCCCGCGCGCCGAAATGAAGCACGCGATTTGACGACTGGATCTATCGGCCCGCGCCTTACCGGCGCGGGTCATTTGCCGTCCTAGCTCTGTTTAATATGAACCCTTGCACTCCGGGCTTTCGCGGGATGGAAGGCCAATCTTAGCGAAGGCTTCGGGGCTGATGCCGAGCGTTTGATTGACGTTTTCCTTGATCGAAACGAGTTTCGTACCAAGGTTACCGTCGGGCAGTTCGACCACTTCTGAGACGAAGTTCGTTCCGATCGCCTGACGGTTTCCATCGAGCGTGATTTTGCCGTTCGGAGCATCAAGCTCAAGCGTCGTCAGACAGGAGCGGAATGCCGCCTGGCCATCAGACAAATCACCTTTGACCTCATCAAGACACTGCAACGTAGCGTTGGTCGCATTGTAATAGGCGGTCGCGAGCAGTGATGGTGAGGGGAAGCGCTGATCGGGCGGGAATGCATCCTGATAGGCTTTCACAAATCCCTGCCACTTCTCATTGTCCCAGGTGTCGGCTTGAGGTCCGGACGATGGAACGCCGATCAGGGCCTGCTTTGCTGAACCCTTGGAGTTCAAAACCGTACCGTCCACCATGATAGTACCGCCGATCAGGTTGGCGTCGCCACCGGCCTGTTGGTACTGGTTCAGAAAATTGACAGCGTCACCGCCGCCGAGGCCAAGATAGATCGCGTCAACGTCGTCTGGGAGTGCCGCGATAATCGAGCCGAAGTCTTTCGTCCCGAGTGGCACCCAAAAGCGCTCGGTTACTTCGCCGCCCGCGGCGCAGAATTCCGTCACGAGACCGAAGACCTGGGTATAGATGAAGGAATAGTCCTCGCCGATCGTGGCGATTGTTTCATATCCTTTTTCTTTGAAGATGTATTCGCCAAGGCCTGCAGACCATTGCGCTCCATCCATGTTGAAGCGGAAGAAATTCGGCGACGGATCAACATAAGTGGTCTCCATGGCGCCGGAGCTTCCGTTGATGAACGTGATTTCCGGATGGGTCTTCGAATAATCGCGCAGTGCGATTCCTTCCGACCCTGAGAGTGGACCGATGATCAGATCGACCTTGTCCTGCTCAACCAGTTTGCGGGCACCGCGCACTGCACTATCCGGGCTTGCGTCAGTCGATTGAATAATCAGTTGAATGTCGCGGTCCCCCGCTTTGCCATCAGACTGCCCCATGGCTGTTCTGAGGCCGCGGATCCCGTCTTCACCGAGGACGGTATAGGTGCCTTCGAGAGTCGCAAGAACACCGACCTTGAGCGGTTCTGCCGCGTTGGCAAGACTGGCTGCGCCGGTGGCGATTGCAAGTGCGAGCATAGACGTGCCACACAGTTTCAGGTGCTTCATTCGGATTCCTCCCTTGATCTCCTGCGCG
>JBCDCZ010000418.1:0-2836 GCA_039180865.1 Pseudomonadota bacterium
ACACTAAGGTGCCCCGATCATAGTAACCGATTGGATGTGTGACATCATGACGAACCCTCCTGCCCCGCAAGCGCCCGAGACCCCACTTCTCGATACAATCAAGGAACCTGCGGATCTAAGACGTATCAGCGACGGAGACCTCCCCCAGGTCGCAAAGGAACTGCGCGACGAAGTGATCAGTGCGGTGTCGGTTACAGGCGGCCATCTCGGCGCCGGACTCGGCGTGGTTGAACTCACTGTTGCCCTGCATCATGTTTTCAACACACCGGACGACCGCATCATCTGGGATGTCGGACACCAGTGCTATCCGCATAAAGTCCTAACCGGTCGTCGCGACCGCATCCGCACTTTGCGTCAGGTGGATGGACTTTCCGGTTTCACCAAACGGGCGGAAAGCATCTATGATCCATTCGGCGCGGCACATTCTTCGACATCGATTTCGGCTGGCCTTGGCATGGCCGTTGCCCGTGATCTTGCCGAGGGCGACAACAATGTCGTCGCCGTTATTGGCGATGGCGCAATGTCGGCAGGCATGGCCTATGAGGCCATGAACAATGCCGGGGCGCTTGATGCCCGCCTCATCGTCATTTTGAACGACAATGAAATGTCGATCGCGCCGCCTGTCGGTGCCATGAGTTCTTACCTCGCCCGCCTTGTCTCCGGCAAAACCTACCGGTCATTGCGCGAAGGCGCGAAGCATATTGCCGACATCCTGCCCGACTTCCTGAAACGGCGTGCGGCCCAGGCGGAAGAATATGCGCGCAGCTTCGCAGCAGGCGGTGGAACACTCTTTGAAGAGCTTGGTTTTTATTATGTCGGCCCGATCGACGGACATAACTTCGATCACCTCATCCCGGTCCTGCGCAATGTGCGCGACAGCGAGACCGGTCCTATCCTAGTCCATGTCATCACCGAAAAAGGCAAAGGATACGTCCACGCTGAAAACTCAGCCGACAAGTATCACGGCGTTTCCAAGTTCGACGTCATTACCGGAACCCAGGTGAAGGCAAAACCAAACGCACCGTCATACACAAAGGTGTTCGGTTCAGCTTTGATCGATGAAGCCCAGCGCGACGAAAAGATCGTCGGGATTACGGCAGCAATGCCGTCTGGAACCGGCATTGACGCATTCGGTGGGCGCTTCCCCGAACGCACATTTGACGTCGGCATCGCGGAACAGCACGCGGTCACGTTTGCGGGCGGAATGGCGACCGAAGGTTACAAGCCTTTCTGCGCCATCTATTCAACCTTCCTGCAACGTGCCTATGACCAGGTCGTCCACGACGTGGCGATCCAGTGTCTGCCCGTGCGCTTTGCCATCGACAGAGCGGGCTACGTGGGAGCCGATGGTCCAACCCATGCGGGTTCATACGACACGACCTATCTTGCGACCCTGCCGAATTTCGTGGTGATGGCACCATCGGATGAAGCCGAACTCATGCATATGGTGGCAACAGCCGTCGCCATTGACGACCGGCCATCATCGTTCCGTTATCCGCGCGGTGAAGGTGTCGGTGTGGAACTTCCTGAACGCGGGGAAGTTCTTGAAATCGGTAAGGGCCGTGTCGTACGTGAAGGGAGCAAAATTGCGCTCCTGACGTTTGGCAGCCCGCTCTACAATGCGCTTAAAGCGGCAGATGAACTTGAAGCGCACGGTCTTTCAACCACAGTCGCCGACGCCCGCTTTGCCAAACCATTGGATGAAGAGCTCATCACCAACCTCGCCAAGAACCATGAAGTTCTGATCACAGTCGAAGAGGGAGCCGTTGGCGGTTTTGGAAGCCATGTCATGCAGTTCATGAGTGACGCCGGGCTCCTTGATGGTGCGATCAAGGTGCGCTCGATGATCATGCCTGATTACTTTATGGATCAGAACAAGCCTGAGAAAATGGTTGAAGAGGCTGGTTTGAGCAATGCAGGAATTGTGAAGAAAGTCTTCGAGGTTCTCGGACGTCAGGATGCAACAGAATCCGACGACGACACAGCGTCTATTTCTGCTTAAGCGGGATCACACGAAAGATTAATGAACCGGCTCGCGTTTAAAACGCGAGCCGGTTTTTGTTTTTCATCTGATAAATTTACCGTTCAGGCTTTCCGCAGTTTGATCACCCAACCGGTCATTCCTGTTCCCGGAAGATGTTCACCGTGCTCGTGGCCAAGCTGGCTCAATCTTCCCAACGCTGACAGTGCATCAAGCTTCGCTGTCAGATGTCCCATTTGATAATATTTATCGTTGAGACCGATGACGATCGGGGCTTTCGGCTTCACAGCCCGCAGGAATTCGTCAAGTGCCGACACATCGATATGAAGCATGGAAAAAACGCCGACCGCCGTAATTGCATCATAGGTGGCGTCCTCAACATCAAGCGGCGGTTTATTGAGGTCTGCTTCAAAAAGCCTTCCATAGACATTGAGGTCCGCAGCCTTTTCCAGCATGCCCGGAGAAAAATCACAGCCGTCGATCTGAGAATAACCCGCCTGTTTTAAAGCGAGGCCCGAGAGGCCCGTCCCGCAGCCAATATCAAGGATCCGGCCGTCGCGCGGCATCAGGGTCTTCAGTGCTTTCGCACAGCGTTCAGGCTGGGCGTAACCGGCATCCGCGAGTTCTTCGTCATAGGTGTCTGCCCACGTATCGTAGAGCGGTTTGGTCTCGTCGGGGTCCGTTGCCTGATACGCTTTTTCAAGGAAGCTCTCGTCGTCCTTGCCACCCATTTTTTCACTCCCCCACAATGTCGAAGTCTCCATCAACACTTTTCATTTGACATCACCCCCCATGCCAAGGCAAGCGCGACTGATGTGCATTGTTGCCCGCTTCAAGGGCAAGGCGCTTCAGCGG
>JBCDCZ010000419.1:0-2825 GCA_039180865.1 Pseudomonadota bacterium
CTTCGTCACGCTTGATCAGGCATGTAAGTGCGTCGAAGCCGTTGCCGTTCCGCGGGACCAGGAAGGTGCGCTTGGCGTGTTTGCAGTTCTGCTTGCTCCACGGGATGGAGCTGTGCGCTCGTTGTCGGATCTCAAGGGACGCGTCCTGGCGGTCCCCCGCGAGCCAGCCACGACAACAAGGGCCGTCCCGTTAGCGCAACTCGCCGTTCAAGGATTCGGTGAACCTGGGGCGCTTGGTACGTTGCGCGACGTCGATAACCCGGTAGACGGATGGAGGCTCGTTCTTAACGGGGAAGCAGATGCCGTTATGGGCTGGTCCAGCTTACAGGGCGAGGCGTCGACAGGGTACTCACTTGGAACCCTGAACCATCTCATCGAGCAGACGGGACTTGCTGAACGGGACGACATCCGGGTTGTGTGGACGTCACGGATTGTTCCCCACGGCCCTCATGTCATCCGTACCGACCTGCCGACCGAGCTGAAGGAAACCATCAAACGTTTCCTGCTTGACCTGAAAAACACCGACATTCTGGCTTACGACGCCGTTGAACCGCATCTTTCAGGTGGTTTTTCCGAGGTTGGCCCTAACGACTTCATTGCCTTGACCCGCGTTGTCACCGGCCAAGGCCAATAGCAATCCTGAATCAGAGCCGTGGGATATCCTGGCCGCTTCGTGAGCGGAAATAGCGTGCGTCTTGAAGGGTAAAGGACGCTTCGCCGTCGGTGAATTGCCGGAAGACCGGGAGCAGCGTTGTGTAAGGTAAGCGGACGTCACTTTGGATCAGGAATATTTCGGGAGTAAATTCCGACGGTAACTGAACAGTGGTGCCGACGGCGCGCTCAAGACCTTCAGGAACCGAATCGCTCCATAAGACCTCCGCTTCCGTTCCATTCGGCCGCACTCTGAGGCCCGTAATGATGACATCGGAAGCGTTCACATTAAACGGCACCATCAAAGTACGTCCCAAATTCACCAGGCCCTGAATATCCTGGTCACTGAACTCACCCTCTCGGGCGCCTAGATCTGCAATCGAGCTCGCGGCGATTATCACTTTTCGCTTTGCACTCAACGCGTAAACAGCATCCACTCCGGCCAAAACCATAATAATCAGGATAGGTGCAATCAACGCAAACTCGATCGCAGAAACGCCTTTTTTCTGCTTACCGAACCTGCGGAACTTGCGAAGAATGCCGTCGCGTTTTTGATTGGGATTTGAGAGTTTCATGGTCTCTGCCATCTATTCTTCATAGTTTTCGCTGCGCGCTACCATGCTGACGGCGAGGCGTTGCGCGCTTCCGTCCTCGGGAGCAAAATAATTCACGAACCCGATCGGGTAGGTGATCGCAATGCTCACCACGACGATCTCATTGGGACCGCCAGGATCGTATTCGTTGTTGATGATCGGCGCCCCGGTTGAGGTGTAAAGATCCGCATTGGCGGCGTCTTCCAGAGTCGCGAACGAATTGACCGCGAGTTGCAGATTGGCTGGGCAATTGGCGACAAGAACAAGATCTTCGCAAATCCGCTCTCGCATCGATACAGATCCGATTCCACCGGTCTGGATCTGCCCGGTACGAATTTCCCGGGAAGCCGTAGTAACCGCATCTTGCATCATCTGGTTGACGAGGAAAATGACACCAAGTTGCATGGCTGCCAGAAAGAGCGCTATCAGCGGAAGGCATATGATTGCGAATTCAACCGCCATACTACCGCGATTGTCCCGCGTTATAGATCTACGCTTTAGAAAGCGGAAATTTCCTAACCCGATCACAACTCTTCCCCTTGCATGGAATACTTCATGCGTTCAGGGCAGCAACCTATTATAAATTCCTAAAATCTCTCTTTAATCGAAGAGTGAAACTTTAACTATTCGATTTACACACTATTAATCCTGATCTTGAGAGTAATTTTCTGGCAACGTGCCAACACCAGCAAACATTTCACAAACATTTACCGATGAGCGCACTTCGATATCATCAAAGTGGTTATCCAGCCATTCTTCCGCAACCTTGCGCCCCGTTTCGAAGAGATGGGTGAGAAACACCCAATCCGTATTCAATTTGGATGACGCATCGAGTGCCTCCATATTGGGTCCGCCGCCAAGTATATGCATGTTTACTTTGCGATGAACATCCGATGAAACAAGACCTTTATCTAGGAGCGTGTTGATGTAGTCGATCCCGCGCAACTCGTGAATAAGCGAAGAATTGAAGGTTATTTCGTTGACGCGATTCAGGATTTCACGGGCTGATCGAGGCACACCAGATCGTTTCACCGGATTGATCTGGATGACCAAAATGTCGGCGCTTGGGCTGGCCTCAAGGAACGGGACAAGCGGCGGGTTGCCCATGTAACCGCCATCCCAATAATGGTCACCCTCAATTTCAACAGCCTGGTACAGGAACGGGAGACATGTTGATGCCATAATAACGTCACTGGTGATCTCCTCACGACAAAACACCCGCCCGCGGCCGGTTTCCACATTCGTCGCCGAAACAAAAATCCCCATATCGACGCAATCACGGACTTTCCGGAAGTTAATGTGATCCTCGATCATCTTTCTGAAAGGATTGATATTAAACGGATTGAGGTCATAGGGCGACGCAACCCGCTGCACCATGTCCATCATCAGAAACACCGGCGATTTATCGAGGCTGAAATGTCCGACGGCTGCATCAACAGGGTTCGAGCGGAACGGGGTCATGCGACCTGCCTCGCTCACCGCCTCCCAGAAGCGCCGTAGTGCCCGCCGCGCCTCCGGCGCTTGTCCGTCATACATGCCTTGCGCAGCAACCACGGCGTTGACAGCTCCGGCACTCGTGCC
>JBCDCZ010000420.1:0-2766 GCA_039180865.1 Pseudomonadota bacterium
AAAGCACAAGAGCAGGTGTGCCAGGTCAGCACGATAACAATTAGTTAAGGTTAAAAAAAAGCCGCTCTAAAGAAAGCGGCTAAGTTAAAACAGGGAGGCGTCAAACTGGGTGGAACATCCACCCGGCCAAGAATCTCGCGATAGCTCGCTAAACTCTTACCAGTCGTTAAGGTAAACTTGAAAGATTAACGGCTCGTAAAAATATGAGATGAAATGTCTTATTAAATCCGAGCGACGACGATGGATACAGATAGGCAATTGAGCACTCGCCCACCGTATCCGAGCTAAAATCGAAACGGTACAAGCCGCAAACTCAGTCGGCGGAGATCAGCTCTTGAAGAATCCCTCAGCAGCAGAAAGGCTCGATTTCTTTTCACTCAGAGCTTTCTCGATGCGTTGAATTTCATCATTCAGCAGGCGAATCCGGTTTTCCAGTTCATCGATCGAAAGAACGGAGAGGTCGGCACCGACTTCATGAGAGGTCGGCTTTTTCGCAGGCGCATCATCGTCAAACATGGTTTTCTCCGCCGTCAAAACCCTGCTACAGCGTAGGTGATCAGGGAATGAAAGCAAGAAGGAAGTCACGGACCATGGCAACCACGGATGCGGCGACAATGCAGGCAGTCGAGATCACAGAACCTGGCGGCCCCGATGTTCTGAAACTCACCGAGGTACCCGTGCCCGAACCTCGCGGCACTGAGATTTTGATACGCGTAAAGGCGGCCGGCGTGAATCGACCCGATGTCTTGCAGCGTCAGGGTTCATATCCCGCACCGAAGGATGCCTCTCCCCTGCCCGGCCTGGAAGTCTCCGGTATCGTTGAGAAAGCAGGACCTGATGCGAAACGGTTTGGCCCCGGCGATGCAGTCTGCGCCCTGACACCTGGCGGCGGTTACGCGGAGTTCTGCCTGGTCGATGAGACGAACGCTCTCCCGAAACCGGAAGAACTGAGCTTTGAAGAAGCCGCAGCCGTACCGGAAACCTTTTTTACGGTTTGGCACAATGTCTTTGAGCGAGGCGCGCTAAAAGCCGGCGAAACTTTTCTCGTTCACGGCGGGGCATCCGGGATCGGTACAACCGCAATCCAGCTTGCCAAGCTTTTTGGCGCTACCGTGATTGCGACGGCGGGAAACGATGAGAAATGTAAAAAGTGTCTCGACCTCGGAGCCGATAAGGCAATCAATTACAACAAGGAAGACTATGTTTCGGTCATCAAGGAATGGACCGGCCGTAAGGGAGTGAACTGTATACTCGATATGGTCGGCGGCGATTACATCGAGCGCAATTATGATGTCGCGGCTCCTGATGGAAGGATTGTCCAGATTGCTTTCCTCAATGGTGCGATCGCGGAAACCAATTTCACCAAACTGATGTTAAAGCGGCTCACTCATACGGGGTCGACGCTTCGCGCCCGCTCGGTGTCAGTGAAAGCCGACATAGCTGCCGCCCTTGAAGAGAAAGCCTGGCCACTTCTTCAAGCCGGAAAGGCGCGCCCGGTCATGGATTCCACTTTTCCGCTCGCGAAAGCAAATGAAGCCCATGCGCATATGGAAAGCTCAGGGCATTTCGGCAAAATCGTTCTCACCGTGTCCTGAGATCCAAAAGGAACGATGCGATGAGTGATCCGCGCTTTCAGCCGGTTTCCGGTTTCGATTTGCCGCGCTTTGCGGGGATGGCAACGTTCATGCGTCTCCCGCATGTGCCACCGGAAGATACCGATTTTGACAAGGTTGAGATTGGTTTGGTCGGCGTTCCTTGGGATGGCGGAACAACGAACAGGCCCGGCGCACGGCATGGTCCGCGTCAGGTTCGCGATGCATCCACGATGATCCGCGCCGCGCACCCGGCAACGGGCCTACGCCCGTTTGAAGCGCGAAATTGTGCCGATCTTGGAGATGTCAGTCCAAATCCTGCTGACCTTATGGATTCCCTTCAGAGGATCTCCGATTACTACCGGACTTTGCGTGAGCGGAACATTCTTCCACTGAGCGTTGGCGGCGATCATCTGGTCTCATTACCAATCCTGCGTGGGCTTTCAGCAGGAAAACCCCTCGGCATGATTCACTTCGACGCTCATACCGATCTCTTCAAAGGATATTTTGGAGGCAGCCAATATACACACGGCACTCCCTTTCGACGTGCCATCGAAGAAGGTCTTCTCGATCCAAAACGCGTTGTACAGATCGGGATTCGCGGCACAATGTATGACGATGAAGACTTGATCTTCGGTCGCGAAAACGGTGTGCGGATCATTTCCACCGATGAGTTTCTAACCCGTGGCATTGATGACGTCATGAACGAGGCGCGAACGATTGTCAGCGATCAGGAGATCTATATCAGCTTCGACATCGACTTCATTGATCCATCAATCTGCCCCGGCACGGGAACGCCCGAAATCGGTGGGCCTAATTCCTGGCAGGCGCAACAAGTGGTCCGCCGATTGTCCGGTCTCAATGTGATCGGAGCAGACCTTGTCGAGATCTCCCCACCCTTTGACCCGTCTGGCGGAACGGCATGGTGCGGAGCCTCCATGCTGTTTGAGCTTTTATGCGTCCTTGTTGCATCGCAACATTTTTTGAAGTAAGGGTTAGCAGCAATGGCGCTTGGCTGCTTTATCGCGTGTACTAGTAATCCCATTGCCAGTTAAGTTCGGGGGGCCCAGTTAACAGCTGCGTAGGTAAGCTCCGCTCATGTCCCTAGCGATTGCAAACGACCCAATTCTAGTAGCTCCGGCGGCGAGCAGAAACCGTGACGCAATCCGGGACG
>JBCDCZ010000421.1:0-2705 GCA_039180865.1 Pseudomonadota bacterium
CACGCGTCCATGTTGTCCCTCTACGTTTTCCTCATATATACAGTAGCGCCGTCCGGCGTTAAGACCGAGGCAAATCCTTGGGCAGAACTCCACCGAAATTGAGGATATTATGAGCAAATCCGACACCCATGACATGTTGGTCGACCGCGCGGCGAGCCTGGTTGAGGCGGCGCGCAAGGCCGGAGCGGACGCAGCGGATGCCGTTGTGGTGTCCGGGCGGTCCCTTGGTGTCGATGTTCGCCTAGGTAAGGTCGAGGAGACGGATCGCTCCGAGAATGATGGATTTTCACTCCGTGTTTTTGTTGGAAAGCGGACTGCCGCAGTATCGGCGAATGATGCCAGCGCCGTCGATCAACTGGCTGAACGCGCCGTCGCCATGGCGAAAGCGGCTCCGGAAGATCCCTATGCGAGCCTCGCGGAAAGTGATCGTCTGCAAAAGGATTTCCCGGATCTTGAGCTGTTCGACGAAACTGAAATTGATGCTGCCGCCCTCACTGAACGGGCAAAAGAAGCAGAAGAGGCAGCCCTTGCAGTCGATGGTGTTACCAATTCCGGCGGGGCATCCGCAGGTTGGGGCTCTGGCGGCCTCGTGCTCGTGACCTCGCACGGTTTCTGCGGGTCCTACCGCTCGTCGAGTTTTTCAACATCGGTTTCCGTCGTCGCCGGCGAAAACACGACGATGGAGCGCGATTACGATTACGATGCGAAGCGGTTCCTGAGTGATCTCAAATCACCGGATGTGATCGGGAGAAGCGCCGGTGAAAGAACCGTTCGGCGTCTGAACCCTACAAAACTCGAGACCGGAAAACTTGCCGTCTTCTTCGATCCGCGCGTTGCCAATGGATTAGTCGGGCACCTGGCAGGAGCGGTGAACGGTGCCGCAATCGCCCGCAAGACGAGTTTTCTCAAAGACGATCTCGGAAATGCGATCTTCCCCGAGACCATTGTGATTACCGACGATCCACACAGAAAACGGGGCCTGTCCTCCAGACCCTTCGACGGTGAGGGCGTTGCGCAGAAGCCGCTTGAGATCGTCGCGGGCGGGGTGTTGAAGACCTGGTTTCTTGATACCGCAACGGCGCGTGAACTGGCGCTGGAAACCAACGGGCGCGCCTCGCGCGGTGGCGCTAATCCGTCGCCTGGACGGACAAATCTGACGCTTCACGCTGGTGATGAGTCGCCCGAAGCCCTTATGAAAGGTGTCGGGCGCGGCCTTTATGTAACGGAGCTCATTGGATCGGGCATCAATCTGGTCACTGGTGACTATAGCCGCGGCGCGTCAGGCTTTCTGATCGAGAATGGTGAACTCACTGAACCTGTAAGCGAGATCACAATCGCCGACAATCTGCGCGATATGTTTGCGCGCCTCGTACCGGCAAACGACCTCGAGTACCGCTATTCTGTGAATGCGCCGACCATTATGATCGATGCCATGACTGTCGCGGGTCGCTAAAGAGTGTCACGCAGTTTTAATCCAATATGCAAGAAGGGTGCGAGCTTGCCGCCACGCATGTCGTCCATTTGACCGATGCCGATCTCATTTTGAATGCGGCGAGAGAGGCAGGTGCGATCGGCCTCAAATATTTCCGCAAGGATCCGGAAGTGTGGATCAAGGGAAAGGATTCGCCGGTCTCGGAGGCGGACCTTGCCATCGACACGTTCCTGAAAGACGCACTCTTGTCCGCGCGGCCGGATTATGGCTGGCTTTCGGAGGAAAGCGAAGATGATGAAGCGCGCCTATCGGCGGGCCGTGTCTTTGTTGTCGATCCAATCGACGGCACACGAGGCTTCCTGCAGGGGACCGAAAACTGGATGGTTTCGGTTGCGATCGTTGAGAATGGACGACCAACTATGGGCGCTCTTTTCGGTCCGGTTATGGAACGCATGTACTTCGCTGAAACCGGCGGCGGCGCATCCATGAACGACGATCCGATCCGGGCGCGCGCGCACGCGGATCTCGGGGGCGGTGGCCCCTTTGCAATGGCAAAGCCCCTTGCAACCGCAATGTCCCGCCAGCAGGGAACGCAGATTGATCGGGCTGACCATATCCACTCTCTGGCATATCGACTTGCTCGCGTAGCATCAGCGGAAATGGCGGGAGTCGTGGTGAAACCGACCGCCCATGATTGGGACCTTGCTGCTGTTGACGTTATTTTGAGCGAAGCGGGAGCCGGACTTGTGACATTGTCCGGGGGGCTGCCAGCCTACAACCGCAACAGCCCGAAACATCAATGGTTGATTGCGGCCGGTGAAAATCTGATCACCCCCTTGCGGAAGGCTGCAATTGGCGCAATAGAGGAGGCGGAATGAAGAGGTAAATCTTCTTCCCACCGCCTTTCCATCCATCAAAGAAACCGGAGCACCCCATGGCTGAGACCGAGGATAAGCAACTTCTTCATCTGGTTTTTGGCGGGGAGCTTGAAACGCTTGATGAAACGACATTCAAAAATCTCGATGACCTCGATATCGTCGGCATCTTTCCAAGCTACAAGACAGCGTATGACGCGTGGAAAACGAGAGCACAAGGCACGGTTGACAATGCGCATATGCGCTACTTCATCGTTCACATGCACCGCCTTCTTGAGCCGGATAGCGACTAGGTCTATTCTCCGCGTCCGATTTTCAGACATAACGGCCTATAGGATGAAAGCACTTCATGGCTGACGGGCGCGCCCTGCTGCGCATGACAGGCTGGACGCTTGCAC
>JBCDCZ010000422.1:0-2689 GCA_039180865.1 Pseudomonadota bacterium
ACGACCTTCAAGGCGGCCCGCAGGTCCGTTAAAAATAATTTCAGGCATGTACGCTTACCTGTGATACCGGGCTTCGCGAAAGGATTGAAACACGCCCTTAGCATAAGTAGGGGGGGCGATGACAAGTGTTTCATATCGTGCCCCAAAAATTATGCTGCAATAGAACGCGAGGCAGGTTAACTGGGTTCGATGATGCGCAGCTATCTTGATTACAACGCGACAGCTCCACTCAGGCAAAGCGCTAAACGGGCGATGACATCGCTGTTGGGGCGGCCACTTAATCCGTCATCGGTTCACAGTGAGGGCCGCGAAGGGCGAAAAGCCATTGAGGCCGCACGGCGCCATGTCGCGGAACTCGTGAAATGCGACCCAAAAGCGGTAACGTTCACGAGCGGCGGCACGGAAGCCAACAACACGGTGCTTTGTCCACATTTGCAAGCTGGAGCCACGCCACAGGAATTCGATATACTCTTCGTATCCGATATTGAACATCCCTGTGTCCTTGCAGGCGGTCGCTTTGCGTCCAGCGCAATCAGAACCCTTCCGGTTAGGCGTGACGGCGTTCTTGACCTTGAAGACATCCAAAAACGGCTTGATGAGGCTGATCGGCCGTTTGTTAGTGTCATGTTGGCGAATAACGAAACCGGCGTCACTCAGCCGATTGCCGACCTCGCCAAGATCGTCCGCGAACGTGATGGGTTTCTTCATACAGATGCTGTGCAGGCTGCGGGCAAAATTCCGATTGATATGGCAAGCCTTGATGTCGATGCTCTTACTTTGTCGGCCCACAAAATCGGTGGGCCGCAAGGCGCGGGCGCTCTTATCACAAGAAACGCCGGTCTCAGATTCACACCTCTTCTAAAGGGAGGAGGACAGGAGATGGGCCTTAGAGCCGGCACCGAGAATGTGGCTGCGATCGCTGGATTTGGGGCTGCGGCCCATGATGCTTTTCTCGAACTGAGGGCTGTCTCTGAAAGGCTTTACGGTCTGCGCGAACGTGCCGAAACCGGTCTTAGATCTCTTTCGAATGAGATCGTAATCTTTGGTGACGGCAGCCCACGCCTTCCCAACACCATTAACTTCTCGCTTCCCGGTAAACGTGCCGAAACCGCGATCATTGCTTTTGATATGGCGGGAATCGCGGTCTCAAGCGGTTCTGCTTGCTCCTCCGGCAAGGTAGGACCGTCGCATGTTTTGAGAGCAATGGGCGTTCCGGATTCGCTCGCTGAAGGCGCCATACGCGTTTCTATGGGGCCTGAGACGGAAGATGAGGATGTCGACCGGCTCCTGGCGCAAACAGCTCGGATTTTGGGGCGATAACCGGCTTTTCTGCCTGCGTTTTATTAGCATCCCGGCGCCCAATGGCGATCCCAAGGATGTGAACGCTAAAATATGAGTTTTTTTATCAAGAAAACTTGCCGCACCCCCTTTTATAAGCTAGGTGATAGTTTATATCAATTCTAAACTGGAATCATTCCAGTCGGCAGCCCGCCATCACGGCACCTCTTGGTTAGAAGGAGACGAAATGCCCGCTGTTCAGGAAACCATCGATCAGGTCAAGGAAATCGATGTCGACAAATACAAGTACGGCTTTGTCACGGACATTGAATCAGAGAAGGCCCCTAAGGGTCTCAATGAAGACATCGTTCGTTTCATTTCAGCGAAGAAGAACGAACCGGAATGGATGCTGGAATGGCGGCTTGATGCTTATCGTCGATGGTTGACGATGCAAGAGCCAAGCTGGGCGCGGGTCGACTATCCGAAGATCGACTTTAACGATATCTATTATTACGCGGCACCGAAGACGACCGAAGGACCGAAAACTCTGGACGACGTCGATCCGGAGCTTCTTGAAACCTACAGCAAGCTTGGTATTCCGCTCGCCGAGCAGGAAATTCTTGCAGGCGTTCAGGAACGTCGCGTTGCTGTCGATGCCGTCTTCGACAGCGTTTCGGTCGTGACAACTTTCAAGGAAGAGCTCAAGAAAGCCGGCGTGATTTTCATGCCGATTTCCGAAGCCCTGCACGAACATCCTGACCTCGTGCGCAAGTATCTCGGGACTGTGGTTCCGATTACGGACAATTATTACGCCACGCTCAACTCAGCAGTTTTTTCGGATGGTTCCTTCGTCTATGTGCCGAAGGGTGTACGGTGCCCGATGGAGCTCTCCACCTATTTCCGGATCAACGAGCAAAACACCGGGCAGTTCGAGCGTACGCTCATCATCTGCGAAGAAGGCGCCTATGTTTCCTATCTTGAAGGATGTACGGCGCCGCAACGCGATGAAAATCAGCTCCACGCAGCGGTCGTTGAACTCGTCGCACTCGATGATGCGGAGATCAAATATTCGACCGTCCAGAACTGGTATCCAGGCGACAAGGATGGCAAAGGCGGCATCTATAACTTCGTAACGAAGCGTGGTGACTGCCGGGGAAAGAATTCCAAGATTTCCTGGACCCAGGTCGAAACCGGATCCGCGATTACCTGGAAATATCCAAGCTGTATCCTGCGCGGTGACGGATCGCAGGGAGAGTTTTATTCGATTGCTGTTTCGAATGGCCGTCAGCAAGTGGATAGCGGCACAAAAATGCTGCATCTCGGCAAGAACACGAAGAGCCGCATCATCTCAAAGGGGATCGCGGCAGGCTTCTCCCAGAACACGTATCGTGGTCAGGTTTCCGCGCATCGC
>JBCDCZ010000423.1:0-2674 GCA_039180865.1 Pseudomonadota bacterium
CTGATTAACCTTGAAGAAGCGTTAATTGCGGTTGCGGTCTCGATAATCGAGTGTTGCTTGTGCCGCAGCAAGCCGGGCAATCGGGATCCTGAACGGGGAACAGGACACATAATCGAGCTGCAGATTCTCGCAAAAATGGATCGAGTCCGGATCACCACCGTGCTCGCCACAAATCCCAACCTCGAGATTGGGATTGGCTTCGCGCCCGCGTTCCGTTGCAAGTTCAATGACCGCTCCGACACCATCCTCATCAATGGTCACGAAGGGATCGTGCTCCATTAGACCGAGCTTTTCATAGGTGGTGAGAAAGGCAACCGCATCATCGCGCGATATACCGAAGGTTGTCTGGGTGAGGTCGTTGGTTCCGAAAGAAAAGAAATCCGCTTCAGCGGCGATCCGTTCGGCGATAACAGCCGCACGCGGCAGTTCGATCATGGATCCGACCTTGTAGTGGAGCGTGAAATCAAGCTCATGCTCGACAGTTTGGGCGGCATCATCGATCAGACGGGAGATCGCAATGAACTCCCGGCTCATCGCAACAAGCGGCACCATGATTTCCGGCTTGATATCGATCTCGTGGCGGCGGCTCACTTCGATTGTCGCCTCAAAGACGACCTGAACCAGGGTCTTCGCCAGTTCGGGATTGCAAATCAGCAGGCGGCAGCCGCGATTGCCCAGCATCGGATTGGTTTCAGACAATTCGTCGATGTTAAAGGCAAGGTCCGTCGCATCGATACCGAGGTTGGACGCAAGGTTCGCGATATCAGCGTGCTCCTTCGGCAGGAACTCGTGGAGCGGCGGGTCGAACAGGCGGATTGTCACCGGACGGTCAAGCATGACTTCGAAGAGATTGATGAAGTCTTCGCGAAGCAAAGGAACGAGGCGTTCAACTTCCGCGTCCCGGATGGATTGGTCATTCGCCATTATGATCCGGCGCATCGCGCTTAGGCGTTGCGGTTCGAACATCATGTGCTCGGTTCGACATAACCCAATGCCTTCTGCGCCAAAGCGGATTGCGAGAGCTGCATCGTTTGGACTTTCCACATTGGTCAGAACTTTCATGCGCCGGAAGTCATCGGCCCAAGACAGAAGCGTCGAGAGGGCACCGGACATTTCGGAAGGAGACAGCGCAAGTTTGCCTTCATAGAGCGCGCCTTCCGAACCGTCGACCGTGAGATGGTCGCCCTCAGCGAAACTGCGCCCCTCAATCATCACTTTTTTGCCTTCGGCATCGAACTTCACCCCGGAAACACTGACAATGCAGGGCTTACCGGTGCCACGCGCGATCACAGCCGCATGGCTGGTCAAACCACCTTTCGAAGTAACGATTGCCGAAGAGGATTGCATCCCGCGAATATCTTCGGGCGACGTCTCACTACAGACCAGGATTACATCCCAGCCTTTCGACTTGAGCGCTTCAGCAGAACTCGCGGAAAACACGATCCTTCCGGTCGCAGCGCCTGGGGATGCGGCAAGCCCGGTCGACAGAAGGCGTTTTTCCTGTCCTCTGTCGAGGCTCGCGTGGAGGATATCGATGAGTTTCGCCGGATTGATCCGCCGGACCGCCTCCTCTTTCGAGATCGCACCGGCCTCTACCATTTCAACTGCAAAGGTGACTTCCGCGGCAGTCGTCAGACTGAGCGGCGTTCCATCGATCACAAAAGCCTTTTTGTCCGAGATAATGAAGTCAAGCCGCTCGGCCCTAGCGCTTCTGGTCTCCCAGGTCTCTGCCTGCGCGATTAGATCTTTTACGATAGCCTTACGGGTCATCTTGGACAGATCCTTCGCTGGCGCTTCTCCATTCAGGAAATACTCGCCGTGGACTTTGCGCTCCCCCGACTTTTCGCACCGGACCGCAATCCATCCTGAAGAAACCTCATCGGCTTCCTCCCATGGAACGCTCACCTGAATTAGAACGCCAATCCCTCCCGCATCGCCAATCTCGTAGAGCTGACGATAAGTCTGCGCGCGTGGTTTGTACCAGGACTGCCAGACCGCTTTAACGGCAAGTATCAACTGCTCAGATGGCAACAGCGGGATTTTACCCTCCGTCTGCGTAAGGGCTATTTCACGGTAGATCGGATAGAGCTCGCGCCAGACAACCGGACCCTGCTCTTCCGCCTCTTCCAGCTTCTCGTCGAAGAGGAACCCATCAACATTGAAGATATGCGACGAGAGTTCCCGCAATGTATGGGCGAGATCGCGGCAGGCGGCTTCCTTTTGATCTTTATCTTCCAGGAGCTCGATCGCTTCTTCGGTCCATCCGACTGTGATGACCGGAACACCCAAACCACCCTGCGGACGGGCTGGGCTCAAGCGGACGGCGAGGATTAAAGGATCGTCCTTGTCACCAAGCCATTGGTGGGTCGTTCGCTGAAGACCGCGAACACCCCTGGAAATATCGACCTGAAATGAGACTGATACGTCTCCGTCTTCGGTCAGCGCCTTCCGGCATGCCGAAATTGGCAGGGCAATTGATGGCGGAACGCTAAGCCCGCAATGGGCCATCGCGGCAAGGCGTGCTGCTTTAGACCCGTAACTGTCAATATCGAGGCGGGCAGCCCTTGATCCGCCATGACCAAAACCGACAACTTCGTCAGACACTTCAGCCCCGCTATTCAAGAAAGAAGGCAGAAAAAACCTGGAATACGAGCCTGCGTACGTCATCGTCCCA
>JBCDCZ010000424.1:0-2670 GCA_039180865.1 Pseudomonadota bacterium
CGATCCCCGGCATGCCACCAATATTCACGCCAAACAGGCCGGTCAGAAATCCCAAAGGCAGAAAAATGGCAGCAACAATAGAAAGCACATAGCTATTGCGCCCCAGGGCAGAGCTTTGCTGCAGTTCAAGATGATCATGCACAGCCCGCAACCGATCAACGGTCGCATCAAGTTCTTCAATGGTGCGAAGTGCATGGTTGGCGGCTTCCCGCAGTATCCCGGCACTTTTGGTATCAAGCGGCCAGGCGTGACCCTCGGACAGTTCAATAATGGCCTCCGCTTGCGGCCGAACGAAACGGCGCAGCTTGATCGCACTTTGTCGCGCCGACGCCAATTCTGCGGATAACCCGCGGCTCATGGCAAAAGACCGTTCTTCAAATTCATCGGTGTTTTCAACCAGCTCGAGCGACACTTTCTCGATACGCTTGGTCAGGCTATAGGTCAGCTCCGCAAGGAATGACGCAATCGATGGCGGACCTTTGCCGACTTCCACTCGCTGACGTATATCTTCAACAGCCCAGACTCTCCTTGCGCGCGCGCTGATGATAAGGCCATCACGGACCCAAAGCCGGAGTGAAACCATATCATCTGGGTTTGCACCCGGGTTCAGATTGACGCCGCGCAGGTTCATGATCAGACCGCTATCCAAAAGATCACACCGCGGCCGGGTTTCCGACTGTGTCAACGCCATTGCTGCCGTTTGTGGGAGTGTTCGAAGCGCCCACGGCTCGAATTTCGGATCATTCAAGTCAAAGTGCAGCCATCGGTAGCCAACTTTCGGGTCGTTTTGTTGGTCGGTATCTGAGAGATTTATCGCGGCTACTTGCGCATCAGAACTGATCAAAAAAGCACAGACAGGGATTGGCTCGTCCATTGGATGTCTCCGATACTTACATTGCACCACCCTGATGCAGTTGAAGCGAATTTGATATCTAATTCGGCAACGTAGTTGCTTGCGCCCAAAGAAAGGGAGACCAAGCTCTGTCGCGACCAATGGCATGGCTACTTAAGAAATCAGGCAACCGTATCCCGCAGGACAACGCCTTCCTCTAATACTGTCGATGTGCAACATAAGCGCGCTTTCGCGCTTCTTAGATCACATTGGGCGCATTCTTAGTTGTAATGTGCCACATCCTGAAGCGCCCCTGCCCCGTCACTTCGCGAATCAGGCCTTGTTCGTTCAGCGGCGGCGAGATGCACCAGGGCTGACGGGAACGGCGTTCCGCCAGGCGCTCAACCCCTTGCAGCGCCGACAGATCCGTTCTCCAAAGCCTTCACTCCAGAAAACACCATCGCATCTCAGACAAGGACGCTCTTGAGGTACGTCGCCAAAGGCCCTGCCGCGGGCGATGTCCGAAAATGCTACGTCGACCGAGGTTTTGTTCGTGATCATGTCAAATCCGCGCTGATTTCCATGCGCATAGCCGACGTCTCTGTCGGTCGTGGAGGCATGCCCTCGTTTTCAGCAGCATGGATTGACGCAATATCACGTGCGCCTTGTCGCGCCGGGTTCCGCTCCAGGGCATCCCTGTCAGACTGGGGCGTCCCATGCCCGGAGTAAAGATGTCTCAGATGCGCCTCGGAAACCCCGTCGGCCTCCATAACGAGGCGCACCATCGGATCAGCCAGCATTTCCTCAAGGAAGACGTCGGACAACTCCCTGCCCGTCAGCTTGTCCCTGGCGCGGGCATGGTCCAGTTCGGCAAGGGAAACGGTCAGAGACCGCGTAAGCCCCGGATGCGATGTCCGGGGATGAAGCTTCACCAGGACGGCGGCTTTCCAGGCTGCGGGATCCTGTTTATCCGGGGGTGAAACCAATTCCGTTTCGATTTCGTACTCTCCCGCCGGAAGCGTCTCGTTGAAGTTTGGAACGGTGAACGGGCGGGAAAAAACCGCAACGGTCTTGCTCGTCAGTTCTTCCATTGGCGTGATCCTTTCCCTTGGTGCTGTGGGTGGTCCGCGCCCCGATTCCGAACAGCGGGGGGCGTGGCCTTTCTTCGCCTCAAGATGTCTTGGGTTTCGCGGGCGCTTCCGTGCCAGCGGTCTTGGGCTCGTTCTTCTTGGCAGGGGTCTTGGCGGTCTCCGCAGGCTTCGGCTTCATTGCGGCCGCAGCCCTGGCGGTCAGGTCCTTGAAGGACATGTCATCAATCCTTTGATTGGCCGGTGCCAACTCCTCATCCATTATGGACCGGGATGTTTGGCTCCGGTCCTTTATATATGGGGATTGGCGACGTGATTTACGATGGTGTATCGAAAAGGAGGCCAAGATTATTCAGGCCAGTTCATCCGTCCAGACCTTGAATTCCGTTAACGTATTTTCACTGAATGTCTGGGTCAGCGGGACATCGGCGGCATCGTGCCCGCGTGCAATCAGAATTCTCGCGAACCTTGGCTTATTGTTCCGCGGGTCGAACATGTGCCATTCGCCAGAGAGAAAGACCTCCATCCACGCGGCGAAGTCCCCCGGCGGATGAGGCAGAGGTTCACCGATGTCGCTCAGATATCCTGTGCAGTAGCGGGCCGGAATGTTCATGCAGCGACACAAAGCGATGGCAAGATGGGCAAAGTCGCGGCAGACGCCCTGTTGCTCGGCCATTGCCTGCGATGCGGTACGCGTTGCCCTCGCCTGCATGTAGTCGAAGCGGACATGTCCGTGCACGAAATCGCAGA
>JBCDCZ010000425.1:0-2652 GCA_039180865.1 Pseudomonadota bacterium
ACTTCCCCGTTAAAGTCCCGGTTTTGGCCTGTTGAGCCAATGATTTCTGTCCCTATTCCTCTGGACCTTTCGGGTACATACGGTATTCAGAACGGGCCTTACAAGACCGAACCGCGTTTTCCCTGTTGACGCGATGTTCGCGCGGCAACCTGACTATTACGATCTGGAGTACCCACCGAGAATGCGCGATTTCCATCAACCCCAACGTTCAGCTCTTCATGTCGCAAATGGCGCTATAGCGACGTCCCATCCACTCGCCAGTCAAACCGGCCTCAGCGTTTTGAAATCCGGTGGTAATGCTGTGGATGCCGCGATTGCGGCCGCAGCAGTCCAGGCGGTCGTCGAGCCTGCCATGACGGCGATCGGCGGCGACGGTTTTGCGATGGTCGCAAAACCGGGACAACCCCTCTACGGGCTCAATGCATCGGGTCGGGCTGCGAAAGCGCTTTCGACCGATATGCTTGTCGGTCAAGGGTGGAGCGAGATGGATCTTTTGTCGCCCCATTCCGTCACTGTTCCGGGTGTCATCAAGTGCTGGGAAAGCCTGATGGAGAGCCACGGTAGCATCGGTCTCGAGGCAGCCCTTCAGGACGCGATCCATTATGCGGAGCATGGCTTTGCCATCCAGCCGCGCGTCGGTGCCGATTGGGTTGAAGACGAATGGAAACTCATCAAACAGGGCGGGGGAGCGCGGCATTATCTCGTCAACGGCAAAGCACCGAAGGTCGGTTCGATCCTGAAGTTACCGGCGCTCGCCGAAACCCTGAAAACCATCGCCAAACTTGGCGCGAAGGGTTTTTATGAGGGAGCGGTCGCCGCAGATATGATCGCAGAACTCAAGGCGCGCGGCGGTGTCATGACGGAAGAGGATCTTGCAGGCGTGAGTGCTGATCCTGTTGAGCCCGTGCTTTCATCCTATCGTGATATCGAGGTCGCGGAATTACCACCGAACGGTGTCGGTATCACAGCGCACCTTATCATGAACATTATGGAGACATTCGATCTTGAGAGCCTTGCGCCAAACAGCGCCGAGCGGTTCCATCTTGAAATGGAAGCGTCCAGGATCGGTTACGCAATGCGTGACCGGCATATATCCGATCCGGATACGATGACGGTCCGCTTCGAGGATCTGATTGCTAAAGACTTTGCGCGCGAACTGGCCAAGACCATCGATCCGGCAAAACGTAATGAAACACTTCCGGTCCCGGATCCGCTCCGCCAATCCGATACGATTTATCTGAGCTGTGTTGATCGTGACGGAATGGCGGTCTCTTTTATCAATTCAATCTTTAAAGGTTTTGGTTCCGGTATAGTGACCGAAAAAACCGGCATCCTTTTCCAAAATCGCGGTGGCGGCTTTGTCGTGAAGCCCGGCCATCCGAACACAATCGAGGGCGGCAAGCGTCCGTTGCATACGATTATTCCGGCGATGGCCCTGAAGGGCGGAAAAGTCACCCATTCGTTCGGCGTTATGGGCGGACAGTATCAGCCCGTCGGTCACACCCATGTCGTTGCCAACATGGTCGACTATGGAATGGATCCGCAGGAAGCGCTCGATGCTCCGCGAGTGTTCTGGGATACCGATGGCACTATCCAATTGGAGACAACGTCAGGTCCTGATGTCTTCGAAGGTTTGAAAGAGCGCGGCCATCCGGTCGGGTATGCCACGACACCCCATGGTGGCGGACAGATCATTGAGATCGATCATGAAAACGGTACATTAATCGCAGGCTCCGAACCGCGCAAAGACGGTTGTGCAATGGGCTATTGAGGGAGGAACAAACCTCTTCGCTCGCAGTGCGCCGTGCCGGAGCTATAACGAGGCGTCATGATACCGGTTAGGGTGTTTCGATTTAGCGGCGGCGATCCTCAATAAGTGGCGCCTTAGGCTTCGTCCTCGTAGAAACTGCCGTTCTTGAGCCGAACGATTTTGCGGTCCAGGGCCTCGGCGTAAGCGGCGAGACCAGTAATCTGCTCGCTTGTCAGCCTACTACCCGGTGCATCGAATTCGAAATTCCGCCCGCCGATCACCTGTGTCGCGAGAATAGTGTAGGCGGCTTCGCTGCGCTCATGAACACGCTCAACTTTGAGCGGCGCTGCGATCTGCGTATGCGCATGACGGGCCTTTGCCCGGCGTGCTGATGTGCGCTTTCGTCTTTCATCACGCGCTATTCGTTCGGCAGCGGAGACTGCTGCCGTTCTCTTGAATGTGTCCGTTTTTGCAACAATAAACATCGCTGCTGCCATCCCATTGTGTCGAAATGGAGCATCTTTGCGTGCTCCTTTACCGATTTCTAACCGGTAACAATGTTATGGCAATTGGCATGCCAGCTTTCAATTGGAGGGGGTTGACGGGGCTCTCAACACTGATGAAGTGTTAAACACAAGTTAATGAGCTTGGTTAACAAAAGGTTAATTCAAGTGGGCTGATGACGCGCAGCTTGGCCGGTTCAATTGACCGGAAACCGGCTTTTAATCGTCTGTCTTTCCCATCTTGTCGAGGCGGGCTTGCATCTCCGCAAGCTGCCTTTTCATCGTATCCAGGTCCGCTTCGCCGCCTGAGGTTGACGGTTCGTCCGGTTTCGCAAAATCGGAGAGGGCGAACGGATTGAACATTTTCATGGCGTTCTGGAAGATTTCCGCATTACGCCG
>JBCDCZ010000426.1:0-2587 GCA_039180865.1 Pseudomonadota bacterium
AGAAGGTGTGCCGCTTGTCGTGTTCGCCGGCAAAGAATACGGTACCGGCTCGTCGCGTGACTGGGCTGCAAAGGGGACAAGGCTTCTTGGTGTGCGTGCCGTGATTGCCGAGAGTTTTGAGCGTATTCATAGATCGAACCTTGTCGGGATGGGCATTCTGCCACTGGTGTTCAATGGTGGTGAATCGTGGGAAGGGCTCGGGATCACTGGCGAAGAGAGGGTGACGCTCACCGGCCTTGCCGATCTCAAACCGCGTC
The DNA here is from genome assembly GCA_039180865.1 of Pseudomonadota bacterium. Lineage (GTDB taxonomy): Bacteria > Pseudomonadota > Alphaproteobacteria > Rhizobiales > JACESI01 > JBCDCU01. The sequence goes on from JBCDCZ010000426.1 coordinate 258, forward strand.
AAACAATCTCGGCGTCAATCGAGTTTGCCGACGGTGCCAAAAAAGATGTCGAGCTTCTCGTTCGCATCGATACTGAGGACGAACTCGACTACTACAATAATGGCGGCATCCTGCACTATGTGCTGCGCAATCTCGTCGGAGAGAGCGCTGCGGCGTAACGACAGGACCCAATCAAGCTTTCCGAAAAGCCCCGCACTCAGCGGGGCTTTTTTATTGCGCCCGAAGCTCGGGATAGACATTTGAATTCGCCTTGTCGGGTCCACCAAATTGAGGTGCTGACCTCATTCAAAGGGACGTCCCGTCCCGGCATCTTTCCTTCAGTCAAAACAAACACGGCCCCTCAAGAGGCCCGGAAAGATTGAAAGGAACAAACCGATGATGATTTCAAAAAACGCAAGAAGCCTTGCCATGGCCCTCGTCGCGGCAGGCGGGATCTTCGCAGCCTATGATTTCGTCGCCCCAAGCGTTGCCGAAGCCGGTCGGTGGGAGCGCTGTAACCACGAGGGTGGACACTGTAAACCGAACCGCTACTCGACCAAGATCCGCTATGGTGTTGCCGGGAAGTGGCGCACAAAGCATACGCGCGGCAGCAAATGGTGCACCAATCAGGAGTTCGGCGATCCGGCTCCCGGTCGTCGTAAAGTCTGCGATGTCTATTATCCGAACTGGGAAAAGTGCAATCACGAGGGCGGCGTGTGCCGCGTTGGCAAAGGCACGCAGGTCCGCTACGGAACGAACCCGCACCGCCGAGGTCAATTCCTCCAGAGGGCAGCACCATCGGACAAAGGCATTACCTGCTCGAACCATGCCTTCGGCGGCGATCCGGTCCGCGGAAAGCGCAAGAACTGCTTCGTCCTTCGATAGGCTCTAAGAGGTGCTCTTCCCGGCTTCCGGATGATCCTCGTTCGGAAGCCGGTCCATTTTTTCCGCGACATTTTCGATCCATCAGCCTGCGATCATTGTCCCTTCCGATAAAGCCTTGCCGAGATCGACCGTTTCCGGTTCAAGAGATCGCGACTTTATCGTTTCCATTGATCCGGAAGGGGGCTTTGATGTCGCTGTTCGATCCCGTCGATATCTATTGCGAGCGCACGGACCCCTCCTATTGGTCAGAGCCCGTAAATGCGCTCACCAATCTTGCCTTTGTCGCCGCCGGTCTTTACGGGCTCCATCTCGCGCGCCAGGCTGGAACCGATCTTTGGCCAAAAGTCCTTTGTATCTGGGTCATGGCAATCGGGTTTGGCTCCTACCTCTTTCACACCCACGCCCAGCCTTGGGCCGGACTTGCCGATGTCATCCCGATCTGGACGTTCTTTCTCGCTTATGTGGCGTTTGCGCTCCGCCGCTATCTGAAACTCTCGTGGGCAGGCGTCGGTATCGGCTTTCTGATCGGCATCGCACTAATCGTCGGGACAACGGCTCTTATTCCAGATTCTGCCTATGCGGCGACCAATGGCTCGATCCATTATCTCCCGGCGATCGTCGCCTTGATCGCGTTTTCATTTGTATTGTGGCGCGCCGGTTCGGGAGCTGCCCACTATGTGCTTCTGGCAACCGGCGTCTTTGCAATCTCGATCACCTTCCGCTCGATCGATATGGCGGTGTGCGGTGCGTTTCCGCTCGGGACCCATTTTTTCTGGCATGTCTTGAACGGCCTGATGTTGGCGATCCTGCTTATCGCGTCTGTTCGCGAGGGACCTCGACCGGTGTTGCGGACTGAAGGGTAGGAAAGCTTCGCTAGCAACTGTTTGCGCAGGGAAAAGAATTAAAAGGCTCCAGCATTGCCGGGGCCTTTTTCGCACCTCAGCGAAGGGTTGGCGCTGTTTAGACTTTCGGCGCCGTTGGCGTTTTGATGAGGTGATCTCGTTTCACCCACACTTTGACGCCGTCTTTACCGGTCTTTGCATCAAGCGCGTGGCCGACTGGAAGGCGCAGCCAGCTATCGCGGCTAAAAGTTTCACCGCCTTCCTCGAAGGTGCCTTCGAGAACGAAAACCTCGAGACCTTTGTGGTCGTCAAGACGGATGTCGGCGTCGGCCTGCCAGTGTTCGATGCTGACGTCTTCTCGCTCATCTTTATAGAGCGGCTGGACTTTGACGCCCGAACGGTCGGGATCGGCGATTGCGGCCTGCTTATTGGTGTCGATGCGGACATGGGTCCGGTCCTTTAAATCGAATTGCCAGAGTTTGACGAGGATGGTGCAACCGGGTTTCGAACCCGGTGTGTGGCTCGATTCCGGCGGATTGCGGATGTATGAACCAGCCGGGAAGTCGCCATGCTCATCGGAGAAGATGCCGTCGAGCACCAGAAACTCCTCACCGCCTGTGTGGA
>JBCDCZ010000427.1:0-2548 GCA_039180865.1 Pseudomonadota bacterium
AAATTTTCGATAATTGTTTGGTAAATTTTCTTGAGGTCTTCGAGCGTCTGACACTGTTCGATATCTTGCAGGTATTTTTCTAGTGACATTCGCGGTTATTCCAACTTTCTACTCTCGATTCAGCCGCAGATTCCCAAACCCCCCGCATATGGGGGATGGCCGGTTTTCCCTCACAGGCAGAAGGTTAACATCGTTAACCGTGAGGATTTCCCATGACTCAGGAATTGCAGGCACATTTCTTTACCATGGAAACATCTCCCGGCCTATATCGTGAATTTGGCCGGTTTCGGCAGCATTATTTCGTCGAATATCTCGATTGGATGCTGACCACCATCGACGGAATGGAGGTCGACGAATTCGATCAGCCAACGTCGCGATACTGCGTCCTCCGTGAGCGAGGGCGGACAATTGGCGGCTTCCGAATGATTGACGGATCACTGCCGACCCTTACTGCCAAAATATGTCCGTCCATTAACGAAACATACCTTCAAGCCCATGATCTCTCCCTGATGGAGATTACGCGCTTCGGCGCTGATCGACGCATAGCGCAGGCCAGAACCGTATCACAGATCATTTACGCGCTGATGCTTCAATACGGCTACCTCACAGAAGCGAATGGCCTGGTTGCCATTGTCGATCTTCTTCACGAGCGCCTTCTGAAGCGCATGGGACTTGTGATCGAACGGTTTGGCGATGCTTTCACCTTACCCAGTGCAAGCGGCGCAAAGCTTGATGTGGTCGCAGGCCAGATCCCCCTAACCCGACAAAAGCACGACGTGATGGAGGCGTTCAACGCCGCCCTAAACCTTGTGGAGATTTACGATGATACAAATGTTCTCGGATCTAAACGCCTTTCAGCATGACCCGTTGGGGTTCTTGCAGGAACGCGCAGCACAAAGCGAAGGCCCTTTCGCCAAACTGAATCTGGGCCCGATTCCGATCTATCAGGTCACTGATCCGGAATACATCAAGCCGATCATGAAGGCCTCAGAAAAGGAGATCGACAAAGGGCGGCTGATCCACAAACTGCGCAAGATCGTTGGCAAGAGCTCTCTGACGATCAGCGGAGAGGAGCACAAACGCCGGCGACAGGCGATCCACGCCAATCTCGGTCGCGGGATTTCGGGCCAGTATGTCAGCGAGATGTCCGCTATCGCACGCGGTTTCATTTTCGAAGTCGTACGGGATGGCGAATTCGACGCACACACATTGAGTGCGCGCTTTGCACTCAAGACCATCGCGACAGTGCTGTTTGGCGACGGCGTTTTGAGCTCAGCCGATGAAGCCCTGCTCATCCACGCAGTCAAACTCGTCGAAGACGACCTTGCCGCCGACATGTTCCGTATCGCGCCGCCGCTTCCCCACATCTGGTGGAAGCAGCGTAAGAACCTGCGCGAAGCGAAATCGATCATGCGGTTCATCGTCGAGAAGACGATCAAGAACGCGTCACGTCAGAGCCTTTTGCGTGTGCTGACCGAGATGGACCTGACTGAAGACCAGTTACATGACGAATTGCTCATGATCCTGCTCGCCGGTCACCATACAACAGGATCGGCTGCAGCATGGCTGTTCTATTTCATGGCACGTGATCCGGACCTTTTTGCCTGGATGGCAGACGAAGCGCATTATGCCTTTGGCGATGACGGCGAGATCGAACAGTCAACGCTTAAATCTCTGCCGGTCTTGAACGCCGCAATTAAGGAAGTCCTTCGGCTCTACCCATCCGCATGGTGGTTCTCGCGCGAAGTGGTGAAACCCGTCACATTCGGGGATGAGACCTTCAAGAAGGGGACATCCTTCATAATCTCGCCATACCAGATGCAGCGAGACCCGCGTTTCTTCGAAAATCCAGATGAATTCAGGTTGAAACGGAACTTCGGCTCACCGGCCTATGTGCCCTTCGGAGTCGGCCCGCGCGCATGCGTCGGCATGGGTTTTGCTCAGCTTGAAATGCAGGTTCTGGCCCTGGAATTCGCGTCAAGCTGTGCACTCGAACTGGCAAGTCCTGCAATCGCCGAAGTGCCTACGGCCTCCATCACGCTGGTTCCGCCGAAGATAACCGTTCGCGCAAAAATCAAGGATCGCATCACCGCAGCTGTGGATGCTGCAGAGTAAATCGTCATAAAAAGGAAGAGGTGACACAAATGGCAAAGATGAAAAAAGAGGATAACAGGGTTTCACTGCATCCCTATATCGCACTGAGCCCGAGTTATCGGCAGGAGGCCATGATTTCGATCTATAGCGCGGCCCTCACCGGATATATCAGCAAGCACGGATCAGAAGACCCGGCGGAAGCTGTGAGTTTCGCGCGCTCAATCGTCCAGGCGAGCCTCAATCACAGCACCTTGTCACCCGACCTGATTGGTACTGAAGCGCTATTGGAAAACGCTTAACGCGCTTAAGTCCCACTTATCTAAAACGAAAAGGCGGCTCGGTTTTGCAACCGGGCCGCCCGAATTCGTTTTTTGATACGGAAACGGGAGTTAATGGGCTTCGTGTCAGACCCATTATGTTAAACACTGTTAAAGATGGTAATTCTAACAATTTG
>JBCDCZ010000428.1:0-2545 GCA_039180865.1 Pseudomonadota bacterium
CCAGATGGTTCAATCTGTCGTCGTGCATGGAGCACGCGCATGCATCCGCTTGTCTAAAATCCTGACAGTTTTCTCGGCGCTCTGGGCCGGTATTCTGCCGTTTTTCCTTGCGACGGGCGGGACTCTTGTTCATGTCCGCCCTGCGAAAGCGGCTTTGACCTGCGAGACTCTGAACACCAGTTTTCTCACGCCGCCCCGCCCGCCCGGGGGAGCCGGGTCCAGTCCGCAAGACGTGAATTTCGGCGATTTCACCCTTAATCCCGGTGACGTTCTCACCATTGTCGCTCAGACCCTCAATCAAGGCGGCGGTACGATCTTCATCGATCAGGTCGTGATCGGGATCGAAGGATTTTTAGGAGCGCTGATCAGCCTCATCGATGGCGTTCCCGAGACGATCACGATTGAAGGTCTTGGAAGTTCGCCCTCCACTGGAGATCTCGTGGTCGAGATCACAAACAATGTGGTTGGTGCTCAGGTTCTTCTAACGGTCACATGTGTGCCCGTGGGCGCCGGGGCGGATGATGATGATGATGATGATGCAGGGGACGACGGGGCCGGTCTTGGCATCGACGGCAATACGGCGAGTGCGCAGGTTGACGGGACGTTCTCCATAACCAATCCCGAGACCGTGAATGGCAGCGTCCTTGAGGTCTTCGGCGTCAATCTCAGTAGGGCGCTCTTTGAGGAAGCCATACGCAGGCAACGTCTTATTGAGGCCCTGGAAGATCCAATTGCTGCGGCAAATCAGGATAACGCCGGGAATTTGGTCATTCCAGAGCCTGTTGACGCGGGAAATGACGGTGTGCCGCCGGAGCCCGAACCCGTGCCCGGTATCGATCCTCAACCGCGACGCGTTGTCGGCGCCAATCGCCTTCAAAACCCGCCAGAACAAAGGGATGAAGAGAACGAGGACGACGAGACAGCCGACAATGGTATCGATCCTTGCGCCGAATGCAGGCAGGAGTTGGCGGACCTGCAACAGCAATTGGCGGAGACCGAAGGACTACTCGATGCAACAAATCGGGAAGTGGATCGGGTCAGAACCGAGGCCCGGGAATTCGCATCCACAAACCGCTTGAATGATGCGATCTTCGAACTCGACAGTTTGTTTTTGACCTTTGATGAGGGTCTCCTCGACGCGCTCGCCGAAGCCGGTGCGGATGAAACGCCGAATGAGCTTCCTGAAACGGAATTGCTGCTTCCAGGTAACGATCTTTTGGAGTTCGCCCAGCCGATTGAAGTTCCAAACGCACCGCCCGGCACCAGGAAGGAAGATGTTGCCGCCGCCATTCGCGATGCCATCGAGATCAGCGATGACGAGGCACGCGGTCGTGACATCAATGCCGAAATCGATAGTCGTCTTGACGATCGCCGGATCGAGTTTCGGGAAGCGCGCCAGAGCAATATCAATTCCTTGCGCCAAACGGTCGACAGGCTCGAAAATGAATCGATCCCGAGATCCCAAAGAGAGATTCGTAATGCGACACGCAATCTGGAACGGGAAAGGGAACGGCTGGCGGAGATTGACCGGCAAATCGACCAGAATGAAGCTGCCAAAGATGCTGCGTCCGCAGACGAACTCCAGCCATTGTTTGATAGGGAACTTGCTCTGGATTCCGATAGACAGTCACAATTAGACGCCGTCGGTGATGCCCGCTTCCGGGTGAGGGATGCCGAGCAGGACCTTGCTGATCAGCAGGAAGCCGTTGAAAGGTTATCGAACCAGATCAGGGAAGACCGGAACGAGATTTCCGATGAAAACTTCGAAGAAACCTTCAATGATGCCTTGTCGAATGCCCGTGAGATCTCACGGGGAGAAGCGCTTGCCGAGCGGGTGCAGGACAATCTGGCCGCTTTGTTCTTCAGACAATTAGGGGGCGAAGAACTCTCAGCGCGCGCAAGACAGCTTCTGGATCAGCGTTTCGACCTCCTGGATCAGATAGACGAAAAAGAAGGAAAACTGGCGCAGTGTCGCGCCGAGAACGGCCAGGCGTCTTTGGAGAGGGATCGTTTCCACCTGGGGCAACCAAACCGTCGTGCGGCTTTTGCAACACCGACACCGGCAAGAAACGCTGCGTTCTCAGCGCTTGGCCGCAAACGGAAATCGGCTGTCCACAGGCGTCTGACGGGTTTTAACGCGCGTTTTAATGCGGCTGCCCGGGATCACGACGACGCGCAATCCCTTGAAGCCCTTTCCTTCGGACCGAGCAGAATAACAAGCCACAATGGCGTGACGGCAATCTCCGAGCGCGCCGTGAAGGCCCGTTTTGATCTGGGCGAATGGCGGAGGGACCAGGAGCGTCGCTATGGTCAGGGCGCAAGCCTAGGTGAGCGCGTCAATCCCGGCGCGGAAGACGGGCGTCCGATCATTGATCTGCCCGGTTTCTTCGGCGATGCGCGGTTCAATCTTTTTGGATCATCCAACATCACCTTTGGCGAAAATGATGGCGTCGGTCAGGACAGTTTCAGCTACGCCGTTTCCGGCGGCTTTAGCTATCTTGTGCTGCCAAGGCTCAATATCGGTCTTGCCGGGCGGTATCAGGAA
>JBCDCZ010000429.1:0-2516 GCA_039180865.1 Pseudomonadota bacterium
CTCGGGCGTTCTGCACCGCTCGCCACCGACGGTTGCATTGGGGGAAACCCGTTTCCTCCTGATCCTCGATCCCGTCGCAGGGGCTGCTAATGCTTGATCATCGCCAGAATCCGGCATGGTATGAGGAATTCACGCTTCACGAGCGCCTCTCGGACCGATTGAGAAACGCTGTCGGTATTCCCTCGGGCTGAGGCCGACATTTTTTTGAAAGACGCGACGAAACGCACTTGGATCGTCATAGCCAGTCTTCCAGGCGATCTGATCGACCGTTTCGTTGGTGAGTTCCATGAGCTCCTTTGCTTTCGCTACCCGAAGTGATTGCAGATATTCCGTTGGGCGCAGGCCCGTTGCCGCCTGAAACCGCCGGATAAAAGTGCGTTCGCCAAGCCCCGCCGTTGAGGACAGGTCGGGAATTGAGACTTTCTGGGCAAAATGGCTTTGAAGCCAGCGCTGGGTTTTCAAAATAGCCCCATCGCCATGGGTAAGCCGTGGGATGAACCCGCTATAATAGCGCTGCTCGCGCTCCGCCGGATCGACCAGGAAGAAACGTGCGGTCTGGGTCATAATGGCCGAGCCGAGGTAACGGTCGACAAGACGAAGCCCGAGATCGAGCCACGCCATCACGCCACCGGCCGTTATGATATCGCCGTCATCAACAATGAGTTTGTCCGGATCGAGAAGAACTTCGGGGTTGGCCAATCTGAACTGGTCGGCGAGCGCCCAATGGGTTGTTGCGTGGCGTCCGTTGAGAAGCCCGGAACGGGCAAGATGAAAGGCGCCGGCGCAGATCGAACAGATGAGCCCGCCGCGTTGATGTTGAGCCATAAGCAGATCGGTGAGGGATGCATCGGCTTCATCCGGTCCGCACCGGCTTGTGAGGCTCGGCGGCAGGATCAGGACATCGGGCGGATCGGGGAGGGCGGTATAGGGTGGCGACAGGGTATCTGCCTGGATCCGCCGGTGCATATCGCCCGCCTCATCAGCACCCATCGCGCTTGCCGTGTTGAAAAGGTCGATGAGCCCGTAGACCGCCGACAATTGCGCGCTGCGATAATTGACGACACGAATGGGGATCTCGGCAGTTTCCGTCATGGTTTGTCACTTTCGGACCGGTTTCTGTCATTTCCGCCAATCCTGATTACGAAGTCAATTCATTACATCCCTGTCATGCGCTGCGACGGACGTTGCGCCAGAGAAAACGGAGACTTCAGACATGACTTCCCAAGCCCTCGTCGTCATTGACATTCAAAACGATTATTTCCCAGGCGGAAAATGGACCCTTCATGAAGCAAACAAGGCTGCCGAGAACGCAGCCCGCCTCATTAAAAACGCCCGCGACACCGGCGGTGTCGTGATCCATGTCCGCCACGAATTCCTGAGTGAAGATGCGCCGTTCTTCACGCCAAACTCTGACGGTGCGAAAATCCACGGCAGCGTTCTGCCCATTGACGGCGAAGACGTCGTCTTGAAGCACAAAGTGAACGCGTTTCAGGACACCAACCTGAAATCGATCCTCGACGCAAAAGGCGTGAAAGACGTCACCTTCGTTGGCTCCATGAGCCATATGTGCATTGATGCGGCCACCCGTGCTGCCTCCGATTTTGGCTACAACGTCACGGTTGTTGAGGACGCCTGCGCATCGCGCGATCTTGAATTCAACGGCAAGGTTGTGCCTGCGACCGAAGTCCACGCTGCCTATATGTCAGCCCTCGGCTTTGCCTATGCGAACGTGACCACGACGGATGACTATCTGAGCGTCGCAAAAGCGGCTTAAGCGTTGTTTGATGGACGTACCGGCGGTCTTGGGAGGCCGCGGGTGCTCCCATCCCATATCGACCCGGTAAATCCTGATTATCGCATGTGCTCTTTATAGAGATGGTAGCCAACGCACCCAATGAGGCCACCTGCCGCTATGTAGTCAAATTGGTCCACAGCTGGTTTGTCGGTAAAGAATCCAGCCATCAGGCCTGCGATGGCAGTGGCGAGATCCAAAATAATGAACATTGGCTTACACCCCCATGTAAAATCAAAAAATCTGGGCGCCGCTTTTCGTTTCAAACGGGAAATACGCCAATTCAAATGATGCTTTAGAATCAATGAGATAGAAGAACTATCTGTCTGGAATATATGCGAAAAGTGCTAGTCAAAGGCTAACTGGAACTGATCGGGCTGCCAATTGGCTTTCTTCGTTCGATTAGGTCCGCGAATGGGGGCATGGCACTATCACCGCCGATGCGCGGGCGGGCTGACTCGTGTTTGCTGGAACGGAGCAGACAGGTATCTTTGTCTGAACGAAACAGTGGTTTTTGACGGAATCTATGGCCCAAAAGAATAAATGATATCAATGAGGTAAATGGATAACAGTGCCTTCAGACTATGTTCAGACTCCACATGCTAAATATTGACTTCAAGATCGCAAATACCTACACTCTAGCCTGAAGGATGGCTGAAATGAAAACCGCACTTTATACAGCTCTGTTCATCATGGCGGCTCAAACGCTTGCAGTCGTTGCCCA
>JBCDCZ010000430.1:0-2469 GCA_039180865.1 Pseudomonadota bacterium
TGCGGATGGCAGCTTCACGTTCGAGCCACCTGTTTCCAAAGCAGGTGACTATGTTGTCCTCACGGCTCTGTCCGATTGCATCGCGGTCATGTCGGCCTGCCCGCAGGATATGACACCGGTCAACGGTGTCGGCGTTCTTCCGAGCGAACTCGTATTCCACGTTTCAGTCTGAGGCAATCGTCCATGGAAAAGCGTCAACTCGGCAACAACGGCCCCATGGTTTCGGCGATCGGTCTCGGTTGCTGGAGCTTTGGTGGCGCCTATGGACCGACCGATGAAGCGGAAAGCCATTCGACGTTGGCACGTGCTCTCGATCTTGGCATCGACCTTCTCGACACCGCCAATGTCTATGGGAATGGTGTGTCGGAAACCGTGATCGGCTCCTTCATCAAAGACCATCCGGGCCGCTTCAAGATCGCCACTAAGGCGGGGATCTGGCGCAATCCGGAAGGCAAGCGGGATTTCAACAATGAGCCTGCTTATCTTAGGGGCGAACTGGAGAAATCCCTGAAGCGCCTCGGCGTCGAGCATGTCGAACTCTACTATATTCACCGACGCGAGCAGGCGCGGCCGATCGAAGAGGTTATGGAAACGCTGGTTTCCTTCAAGGACGAAGGTAAGATCGGCGCGATCGGATTTTCGGAGATCGCTCCTCATTCTTTAAAACGGGCTGCTGCGGTCCATCCAGTTGCTGCTGTCCAAAGCGAATACTCTCTTTGGACCCGCCTGCCGGAACTCGGCATGGTGCAAACCTGCAAAGAACTCGGAACCGCATTCCTGCCTTTTTCGCCTCTCGGACGAGGGATTTTTTCAGATCGCCTGATCGAACGTTCGCAATTCGAAAAGGGTGATTTCCGAATGAGTGGGCCGCGCTTTCTTGAGCCCAATCTCTCCGCAAATCTCAAGATGATCGAAGGGTTCAAAGCGCTTGCGCGCGATAAGGGTGTCTCAACGGCAGGCCTCGCACTTGCGTGGATACTCCACCAAGCCGATCACATGATCCCGCTTCCAGGCACCCGCTCCGCGAAGAACCTTGAGGAATGCGTACAAGGAGCCAGCATTTCGCTGTCTGAAAGGGATCTGGCGACGATCGACACCCTTCTACCGATCGGCTTTGCCCATGGCGATCGATATTCCGATGCACAAATCGCAGGTGCAGAGCGGTATTGTTAATGTCTTCGTGAGATGACGAGCGTTTCGGTCAGGCACCTCTGGTCTGCGCAGCCTCCGGACGCTTACCGCCGATCCCCATCGTAATCTTGTCCGCCGCTTCGAGGATCAGTTTACCGAACTCGTCATCCAGTTCGGTCGCAACGCGCACTGCCGGTCCCGAGATTGAAATGCCGGCGATCGCTTCACCATGGGCGTTGAATATCGGTGCCGCAATACACCGCATTCCTGCTGTGCGCTCTTCATCATCAATGGCCCAACCACGCTTGCGGATCAGGTCCATATCCGCGCGCAGCGCCGCTTCTTCCGAAAGTGTTTTTTCGGTGAAACGCTCCAAGTCAACGTTCTGAACGAGCGTATCGAACTCTTCATCGCTGCGGTAAGCAAGGAGTGCTTTTCCAATTCCCGATGCATGGACCGGGCCGCGTGTTCCTGGCCGGAAAAAAGCACGGATCGGTTGATGGGTTTCTACCTGACTAACGAAGACGACATGATCTTCGTCAATGATCGCAAGGTTCGACGTCTCGCCCGTCACGCTCATGACATCTTCCATGATCGGCCTCGAACATTCCATGATGCTCGTACGGCGCAGAAAAGCGCTGCCGATCCTGAAGGCCGCAACGCCGACATACCACAATTGCATGCGCTCATTGAATTCAACGAGGCCCTCTTTATTAAGCGTCAGGAGCGAACGGTAGGTCGTGGCGGCGCTCTCGTCAGCTTCGTCGGCGATCTCGCTTAAAGCGAGCCCATCCGCGTCGGCGACAATCTTCAAAATGCGAACACCGCGTTCGAGCGCTTTAATCGTGCTTTCTTCGGCCTTGCTGTAGAACGATCTCGGCCGCCCGCGCGAGCGGGAGGGTTGCGGATTCGCGCCTTCAGACTCCTCTTTTCCCATCATTTCACAAGTGCTTTTCCATTTCGAACATAATAACAAATCCCTATGAAAAATTGAAACTCAATTAAAATCAATATGTTATTTCTCATAGTCTGATTTGAAATATTATTTCGAAAAAATTGTGCCCACCAATTGCTGTCTGTATTTTCCACTCAACGAAGCGCGGTCTACCCGCCTTTAATACATTTTCCGACAGGAGGTTATCCATGTCCACGCAAAACCCAGTCTTCATTCCAGGCCCCACAAATATTCCGGAAGAACTGCGCCGGGCAATCGACTTTCCAAGCCTCGACCACAGGTCAGCGACTTTCGTGGACATGTTCACACCATTACGCGCAGGTGTGCGCCGTATTCTCAAGTCGAAAGATGCAGAAGTCGTCATTTTCCCCGCTACCGGGACA
>JBCDCZ010000431.1:0-2465 GCA_039180865.1 Pseudomonadota bacterium
CCGTTAAAGTGCCTCGGCACCGGAGATAATTTCGATCAATTCTTTTGTAATCTGCGCCTGACGCTGGCGGTTGTAGCTGATCGTCAGTTTGTCGATCATATCGCCTGCATTGCGCGTCGCATTATCCATCGCCGACATCCGTGCGCCTTGCTCGGATGCTGCATTTTCAAGGAGGCCGCGGAAGATCTGCATCGCAATGTTGCGCGGCAGGAGATCTTCGAGGATTTCCTCTTCTTCAGGCTCATACTCATAATGGACGCTGTCTGCGCCTTCGCCTTCGTTATCAGATCCAAGGTCGGCAGGAATAATCTGCTGTGCCGTCGGGATCTGCGAGATCACGGATTTGAACTCGGAAAAGAAGATCGTGCAGACGTCAAACTCGCCCTTGTCGAACATGTCGGTGACACGCTTTGCAACATCGGCGGCATTGTCAAAACCGATGCGCTTCACTTCGCGCATATCGACTGTATCGATGATGATGTCGCGATATTGTGACTTCAGCGCGTCAAATCCTTTTTTGCCGACGCAGAGGATTTTGACGGTTTTACCGTTCGCTTGAAGCTCCATGGCTTTGACGCGGGCCATACGGGCAATCGATGAATTGAAGCTGCCGCAAAGACCGCGTTCTGCCGTCATAACCACAAGAAGATGAACGTCATCCTTGCCGTTACCAGCCATCAGTTTTGGTGCGTTTTCGCGGTCGTTCACACCTGCGGAAATATTTGCCATCACTTTGGCCATGCGCTCTGAATAGGGGCGCGCGGCTTCAGCGGCATCCTGGGCTTTCCGCAGCTTCGCGGCCGCAACCATCTGCATGGCCTTGGTGATTTTCTGCGTCGCTTTCACCGAGGAGATGCGGTTTTTGAGATCCTTTAGGCTCGGCATCGAGGTCCCTTGGTCTTATTCCGTCATACTTCAGGCGGAAAGCAGCGCTTTCCGCCGACACATTGGATCGCGCTTACGCGAAACCTTTCGCAAAGGCTTCGATCGCCTCTTTGAGCTTGCCTTCCGTCTCGTCAGTGAGTTTTTCCTCCTGACGGATCTGGTCGAGAAGCGCCTGATGCTCAGAGCGAAGGCTTGCAAGAAGACCCTCTTCGAAGGAACCAACCTGCGTCACTTCAAGCTTGTCGAGGTAACCGCGCACACCGGCAAAGATGACAGCAACCTGCTCTTCGGTTTTGAGCGGCGAGAACTGCGGTTGTTTCAGAAGCTCGGTCAGTCGTGCACCACGGTTGAGAAGGCGCTGCGTCGCGGCGTCAAGGTCGGAACCGAACTGCGCGAAGGCCGCCATTTCACGATACTGGGCAAGCTCACCCTTAATCGAACCGGCAACCTGTTTCATCGCCTTGACCTGGGCCGACGAACCAACACGGGAGACCGAAAGACCGACATTCACCGCCGGGCGGATACCCTGATAGAAAAGATCAGTTTCAAGGAAGATCTGCCCGTCAGTGATCGAAATCACGTTTGTCGGGATGTAAGCCGAAACGTCGTTTGCCTGGGTCTCAATCACCGGAAGTGCTGTCAGCGAGCCAAGACCATTGTCTTCGTTAAGCTTGGCAGACCGCTCCAGCAGGCGGGAGTGAAGATAGAAAACGTCACCCGGATAAGCTTCACGTCCCGGCGGACGGCGAAGAAGGAGCGACATCTGGCGGTAAGCGACGGCCTGTTTCGACAGATCGTCATAACCGATCATGGCGTGCATTTTGTTGTCGCGGAAATACTCGCCCATTGTGCAGCCGGTGAACGGCGCAAGATACTGCATCGGAGCCGGATCGGACGCGGTCGCCGCGACAACGATTGAATACTCAAGCGCACCGCGCTCTTCGAGAACCTTAACGAACTGGGCAACAGTTGAACGCTTCTGTCCAACTGCAACGTAGATGCAGTAAAGCTTCTTGGATTCGTCGTCGCCTGCGTTGAGCGGCTTTTGGTTCAAGAACGTGTCGAGAATGATCGCAGTCTTACCGGTCTGACGGTCGCCAATTACGAGTTCGCGCTGGCCACGGCCAACCGGGATAAGCGCGTCGATTGCCTTAAGGCCGGTCGACATCGGCTCGTGCACGGATTTGCGCGGAATAATGCCCGGCGCTTTGACGTCAACACGTGAACGGGCGTCAGCTTCGATTGGACCCTTGCCGTCAATCGGGTTACCAAGCGCGTCGACCACGCGGCCAAGAAGACCCTTGCCCACTGGCACGTCCACGATCGCGCCCGTCCGCTTAACGGTGTCGCCCTCTTTAATATCCCGGTCGGAGCCGAAGATAACGACACCAACGTTGTCGTTTTCGAGGTTGAGCGCCATGCCGCGAATGCCGCCTGGAAACTCCACCATTTCACCGGCCTGAACATTGTCGAGACCATAAACACGCGCAATACCGTCACCAACGGACAGAACCTGTCCAACTTCCGAGACTTCGGCTTCCTTGCCGAAATTCGCGATCTGGTCTTTGAGGATTGCGGAA
>JBCDCZ010000432.1:0-2446 GCA_039180865.1 Pseudomonadota bacterium
GATGTGATCAATGCGATCAGAGCCCGTTCGCCGACCACAACCATTGAAGTTCTGACCCCGGATTTTCTGCGGAAGGAGGGCGCGCTCGAGATTGTCGTTGAGGCGCGCCCTGATGTTTTCAATCACAATCTCGAAACTGTTCCAGCCAAATACCTGACGGTCCGTCCCGGGGCGCGCTACTTCCACTCTCTGCGGTTGCTTCAGCGCGTGAAAGACCTTGACCCAACGATCTTCACCAAGTCCGGTATCATGGTCGGCTTTGGCGAGACGCGAAACGAAGTTCTGCAATTGATGGACGATCTGCGTTCGGCTGATGTCGATTTCATCACTATCGGACAGTATCTTCAGCCAACACCGCGTCACCACGAATTGGTGCGTTACGTAACGCCGGAAGAGTTCAAAGCCTTCGAGACGATCGCTTTTACGAAGGGCTTTCTCATGGTGTCGTCGAGCCCGTTGACGCGGTCCTCACACCATGCCGGCGATGATTTCGAGCGCCTCAAGAAAGCGCGTCTCGAACGCGGCTGACGCTACCGGACTACCTATGCCTGAATTCAAAACGACTAAGACCGTTGCGCATAGCGCCGCGAATATGTTCGACCTCGTCGCGGACGTAAAGAAATATCCGGAGTTTGTCCCGCTTTGCCACGCACTGACGGTTCGAGCCGACAAGATGATGGCAGACGGCAAACGCGTCCTGGTCGCTGACATGACTGTTGCCTATAAGGTTTTCCGCGAGACCTTTACAACCAAAGTCACAATGGATGCAGATAACGGTGAGATTCTGGTTGAATATCTCGATGGCCCGGTGAGCGACCTTGAGAATAGGTGGTCGTTTCACGCCGTCTCGGATACATCTTGCGAAGTCGGCTTTTTCCTCGCCTACGAGTTCAAGAGCCGGACTTTTGCCGCCCTGATGGGGGCGATGTTCGACCGCGCGTTTCGACGTTTTGCGACGGCCTTTGAAGAACGGGCTGATGTCGTTTACGGCCGCAATTCCGCATAAAGAAGGTCAAGCGCACGGATAACTGTTGCTTCACGAACCTCTGCGCGTCCGATATCGCCGAAGAGTTCTTTAGAAACGAGCGGCGCCTTGCCGCGGCTTCCCGCTGATATGTAGACAAGGCCGACTGGTTTTTCGTCGCTTCCGCCGCCTGGCCCGGCAATCCCTGTGACGGCTACGGCATGATCTGCGCGCGATGATTGAAGCACGCCGATAACCATGGCCTCGGCGACCTCAGCGCTTACCGCGCCATGGTCTTCGATGAGGCTCTCGGGGACGCCGAGAAGTGCGTTTTTCGCTTCGTTGGAATATGTGACGAAGCCGCGATCGACGACCGCGGACGAACCGGCGATTTCTGTGAGGGCTGCGGCGACCAGACCGCCGGTGCAAGACTCGCCGGTCGCAACCATCGTCCTATTTGAAATGGACTTCTCGATGATCTGTCGCGCCTTTTCAATAATTTGCGGTGCGAACATGGCACTCAATCTTCCGCTGGAACTGCAATCGTCGCTGTCGCCATCGCAGCAATGCCTTCTTCGCGGCCAGTAAAACCAAGCCGCTCTGTTGTGGTTGCCTTTACGGCCACTCTGCTCAGCGGCAAAGAGCAGATCCTGGCAATTTCGCTGCGGATCGCTTCGCGATAAGGTCCGATTTTCGGGGCTTCACACATGATTGTAAGATCGAGATGAAGGATTTTTCCGTCACGCTCTCTCACCCTTTCGCATGCATGTATGAGAAAGATATCCGATGCTGCACCTTTCCACTTTGGGTCGCTTGGCGGGAAATGGCTGCCGATGTCCCCATCGGCAAGGGCACCATAGAGTGCATCGGTAATAGTATGAAGGCCGACATCAGCATCTGAATGGCCCTTCAGCTTTTTTGAATGCGGAATCTCGACACCACCAAGAATGACGGCGTTGCCTTCCTCGAATGCGTGGACATCGAAGCCGTTGCCGACACGCGTTTCCATCTGAAGTTCGCTTGCCATTTGCCGTTCCGCCTCTCTTATGTCCTCGGCCGTCGTAATCTTTTTGTTTTCCGAATTGC
Source organism: Pseudomonadota bacterium (assembly GCA_039180865.1). Lineage (GTDB taxonomy): Bacteria > Pseudomonadota > Alphaproteobacteria > Rhizobiales > JACESI01 > JBCDCU01. The sequence goes on from JBCDCZ010000432.1 coordinate 2,051, forward strand.
CCGCGACGATGTGGACCTTATGTCCTGCCCATTCCATAACGGCGCAATCGTCGGTAAACGCCTGACCTGCGGCTTCCTGGTGCGCCGAATAAAGCGCTAAAAAATGGAAGGCCTGAGGCGTTTGGGCGGCGTAAAGCGCCGACCGGTCCACGGTCTCGACAATCACTGGAAGATCCGCGGTCGATTCCGTTCGTTTGATTGTGTCGACGACGGGAAGAGCTGGAAGGATTGCTTTGTGATCGGATAGACCGTCGATAGTGCGATTAATGGTCGCTGCGCTCACGAAGGGCCGGACGGCATCATGGACAAGGACAAGATCCGGCTGTTGCGATGCCAGTGACTTGAGCCCTTCGTAAACAGACGCCTGCCTTGTCTCCCCACCATTAACCGGAGGCA
>JBCDCZ010000433.1:0-2396 GCA_039180865.1 Pseudomonadota bacterium
AATTGCTTGTTACGGAAAGTGGGGGTTATAAACTCAACCCGTAACATATTGACGGCCAGGGCGCCTTTTGCCCGGTTGTACGGGTAACGCGATGAATCTGACCGAAAGTATCCAACGTCTTAAGGGCGTTGGACTGCTCAGTGCCCTGAGCGAGGATGCACTCAGGCTGGTCGCCTTTAATTGCGATGTGAAAACTCTGGATGATGGGGCCGCGCTCTATTTCCACGGGGAAGAGGCACATGGTGCCATCCTTCTTCTCACTGGAGCCCTTGATCTCGAAGCCTATGTCTCCGGCAAGCCTGTGAGCCGGGGACGTATCGAAGCTGAGGCGGTTATCGATCCTTATGCGATGATTGTTCCGTCAAAAAGAACGGAAACCGGTCGCGCGTCGGGTGAAATTTCCTATTTGACGATCGACCGCGGTATATTACGGCGGGTGATTTCGGAATATCCTGAGGTTGCGGAAGTGATGCATGACTTCATTGCGCGACATATGAGCGAGACTGTCACGGAAGTGAACCGCATTGCCAGGCGCATCGACGATCTTGATCGCGACAACAAGACAGACGGCCAATAACGGGTATCAGGGTTAGAAATGGAATTCGGTCACGACAGGTGCATGATCGGAAGGACGTTCCCAACCCCGGACGTGCTTCATAATCCGGGCGCCGGCAATTGCCGGTTCGAGATCTGAGGTTGCCCAGATATGATCAAGCCTGCGCCCCCTGTTTGACGCTTCCCAGTTTGGCGAACGATAGCTCCACCAACTGAAGAGCGGCTCTGGTTCCGGTATGAGATGCCGGGTTGTATCTATCCAGTTTCCGGAACTGCGAATGTCTTCCAAGCCTTCGGTTTCTATAGGCGTATGGCTGACGACTTTGAGGAGTTGTTTGTGAGACCAAACGTCTGTTTCGTAGGGTGCTATGTTGAGGTCTCCGACGAGTACCGCCGGTCTTTGCGATTCCTCGCCGCCAATCCAATCCTTCATTTCGCCGATGAATTTTAGCTTGTGATCAAACTTCGGGTTGGTTTTTGGATCCGGTTCGTCTCCACCCGCTGGAACGTAGAAGTTATGGATCCGCATCGCTTGGCCAGCGTCGATGTCGACTGCGATGTGCCGTGCATCACCAATCGAACAGAAGTCGCGGCTGAAGGAGTTTTCTATGGGGTGCCGGGATAACGTTGCTACACCGTGGTAGCCCTTTTGCCCAAACTTCGCGATATGCTCATATCCAAGTTTTTTGAAGGCATTCAAGGGGAATTTATCATCCGGACATTTCGTTTCCTGAAGGCAAAGAACATCCGGCTCTTCACTCATCAGGAGTTTTTCGACGAGACCCTGCCGTAGCCGAACAGAGTTGATGTTCCAGGTTATGATCTTAAACAAAGGCTGCGCTCGTTGTGACAGGGCAGGTGGGAAGAAGGATTGTTTTCAGGACCGAGGTCGCACGAACACCTGATGAGGTGTGGTTTCGTTTGTGCATCCGGCTTATTGGCCGGGATACTTAATCCGAAACCAGTTGTTTTTGACCTCACTGTCTTTCTGGGTGTTGAAAATCTGAACCGACGTATCAAGACCCTGGGCGTCAGTGACAATCCACTGCTGCAGTTCAAAACTCTCTTTGTGGAAGAACAGTCTCAAACGGCTCTCGTTGAAAGCTTCCTTGTCTTCAATAATGACAACGATGTTGTCCCCAAGAAGGCCGACATTTTTTACGCCGTCAACTTCCGCAAGATTGAGGCGACGCCGTAGCAGATACCGCAAGGGCGTGTTTTTGAGCGGAAGAAGGTCCTGTGTCTCGAGTTCCTTATTGATGACGGCAACGCTCTCTCCGTCGGCAATAATGTCGATTGTATCCGGCTCGTTATATTTGAAACGGATCTGTCCCGGACGCTTAAGATGAAAAACGCCTTTCGCAGTGCCGCCGTTCGGTCCGGTCTGCAGGAACTCACCTGACATCGTTCTATAACTGTTCATTTGTTTGCTGACGTTGCGCAGAACCTTCAACTGATTGTCGCTGAGCGCAGCGTTGGCATGAATGGGTACAAGCAGACTCACAGTGAATACAAAGGAAACAAACAGGGAAAACCAGAGGGTCATCGCTTTGAGTGATCGGTATGGCATTAGGTCTCTCAATGTCATGCTGTGTTTCACCGTTTTAGTGGTTTTGGCCCCTGGGGCGTCATTGTCGCTGTGGCATGGTCTTTAACCGATGCAAGTCCGAGAACGCCATACAGTAGACAAGACCGGTTTATCCTGTTGCCCGGAATCATGCCGATATCCAGGCTGGTTTTTTGATCCCATACCGCACTAGCAGATAACCTGCACGCGAATCAAATGTCTCAAGAAAAGTCCTCGTCAGGATCGCTCCCCACGAGAATTTCGCGTTTTCCGG
>JBCDCZ010000434.1:0-2376 GCA_039180865.1 Pseudomonadota bacterium
CTTTTGCTTCGCCTTTAACAGCCTGGAAAACAACAATCACCGTCAATCGAGCAGCGCTTCCAGGGCCGCAATCCGGTCTGCCTCACTGGGTGGTTTGTCCCATCGCAGCCGCGAAATCCGTGGGAACCGCATGGCAATCCCCGATTTGTGACGCGTCGAGCGGTTGAGACCTTCGAACGCGACTTCCAGGACAAGGCCGTGGTCCGGTTCGGCGCGCACCGCCCTAACAGGACCAAACCGTTCCGTAGTGTTATTGCGAACGAATTTATCGATTTGTTTTAGTTCCTCATCTGTGAAGCCGAAATAGGCTTTGCCCACCGGGACCAGAACCTCGACATCCTCATTCTTCGACCAGACCCCAAAAGTGTAGTCGGAATAATAGCTCGACCGCTTACCATGACCGCGCTGGGCGTACATCAAGACCGCGTCGACACTATGCGGGTCTTTCTTCCATTTGAACCAAGGCCCTTTGATACGGCCGGGCTCGTAAACGCTCTCCCACCTTTTCAACATGAGACCTTCGATCACCGGATCGGGCGGATTGGCGCGTGCGTCGGCGAGGGTTTCGAACGCGTCAAACGGAACAAGCGGGGAGAGATCGAGGCGATCGAACGCATTATCCGCCACGAACGTCTCAAGACGTGCACGACGCTCCTTGAAGGGTAGTGGCCGCAGATTCTCTCCGTCGAGATGCAACAGATCATAAGCTCTAATGAACGCGGGAAATTCGGTGAGATGTTTGCGGGAGACCGTCTTGCGGTTCAGGCGCTGCTGGAGATCGCCAAAAGACGCTGCCTTTATCGATCCATCCTCATCCTGCTCGCGCATGACAAGGAGTTCGCCATCGATTGCAGCATTAAAATTCAAAACCTCGAGAATGTCGGGAAAGCTTCGCGAAATGTCATCGCCTGTCCGCGAATAGAGCCGGGCGACACCATCTTCCGCGACGGCCTGAATACGGATCCCGTCCCACTTCCATTCAGCTGCGAAGTCATCAGGAGAAATCTTCGAAAAGTCCGGCTCTTCAAGCGGATGGGCGAGCATGACCGGGCGAAACGGTGCCTTAGCCGCACTTATCGGCTTTTCCGCTCTGCCTTCAAGCCATGCGAAAAGCTCTTCATAAGGCACATCGAGGCCATGCCAGAGTTCCTCAATCTCCGTCACGCTCTTATCGCCGAAATCGGCAAGCGCCTGTTTCACAAGACGTGCTGAAACGCCAATCCGAAGACCACCAGTGACGAGTTTCAAGAGCGCCCAGCGTGGCGTTGCATCGAGACTGTCAAGCAAGTCAGCCATGAGTTTCGGTGCGCCCGCTTTGCTCACCGATTGCAGCGTTTCGACAACGTCCTTCAATCGCAAATCGTGATCGCCATTGTCCGTACCGTCCGCGCTGGTTGGCCAGATGAGCGAAACGGTCTCGGCAAGATCACCGACATAATCGTACGAATAGCCGAACAGGACCGGATCCATCCGTTCTTCGGCAAGCCCGCGCAACAAGGCTGGTTTGACGTTCGCGATATCGAGATCACGCGTAATCGCGGCGACCGCATAGCCGCGGTCCGGATCCGGCGTTCTCGCAAAGTAATCGACCATCAACCGGAGCTTCTGATTCCGCGAAGGCGTCAGGATTAAACGCTCAAGAAGGGTCGCGAAGGCGCGCATTGTTTGGTGTCAGGCCTTGTTATCGAGCGCCATTCGTAAGGCGGTTACCTCCTGACGGAGTGCTTTCACTTCGCTCAGGACGACCGCCGTTTCCTCATGAATGGCTTTCCGGTCCGCATCAGCGATCGCATCGTGCTCGTCCTGCATTGCCGAAACAATCACGCCGATGAAGAGATTGAGTACCGTAAAGGTCGTACAGACGATGAAGGGAACAAAGAAGAGCCAGGCATAGGGATGGACTTCCATCACCGGGCGCACGATCCCCATCGACCAGCTCTCAAGGGTCATGATCTGGAAAAGCGAGTAGGCAGAACCGCCCAGCGAGCCGAACCATTGCGGGAAAGTCTCGGCAAAGAGTTTCGTCGCCATCACCGCAAAGACGTAGAAGACGAGGCCCATCAGAAGGAAGATCGATCCCATACCGGGCAGAGCTTCGATGAAGGCGCCAACAACCCGTTTCAGGGCAGGAACGATGGAGATCAGGCGAAGCACGCGCAGGATCCGCAAAGCCCGCAAGACGGATAGCGCGCCGCTTGTCGGCATCAATGCGATTGATACGATCACAAAATCGAAAATATTCCACGGGTCGCGGAAAAAGCGGTGACGAAACACGAATAATTTGGCAATGATTTCAACAACGAAGATGAAGAGAACAAACCGGTCGATCGCAAAGAGGATATCGCCGAAGTTTTCGACCGCCGTCTTGCTCGTCTC
>JBCDCZ010000435.1:0-2375 GCA_039180865.1 Pseudomonadota bacterium
CAAGAAAGCAATCGTCACGCTCGCGGACGGCAGCACAATTGACGTCACCACGGGTCTTTAAGGATTTAGTGAAATGGCATTGAAAACCTTCAACCCGAACACGCCAGGCCAGCGCCAGCTGGTCCTCGTCGACCGTTCGGCTCTCTATAAGGGCAAGCCTGTTAAGGCGTTGACTGAGGGTCTTACGAAATCAGGTGGCCGCAACAATGCGGGCCGTATCACCGTCAGGCATCGTGGCGGTGGTCACAAGCGCGCTTACCGTCTTGTCGACTTCAAGCGTCGTAAGCTCGATGTTCCGGCGACTGTAGAGCGGATCGAATACGACCCGAACCGCACCGCGTTTATTGCGCTCATTCGTTATGAGGACGGGGAACTCTCCTACATTCTTGCGCCGCAGCGTCTTTCCGTTGGCGATCAGGTGATTTCATCGCAAAAAGCTGACGTGAAGCCAGGGAATACACTCCCGCTTCAATCAATGCCGGTCGGTACGATTGTCCACAATGTCGAACTGAAGCCCGGGAAGGGCGGACAGATCGCGCGCTCAGCTGGCGCCTATGTTCAATATGTCGGCCGTGACCAGGGATATGCAATCATTCGGCTTAACTCCGGTGAAACACGCCTCGTGCATGGTTCATGCCTTGCCACCGTTGGTGCAGTTTCAAACCCGGATAATTCGAACACGAATATGGGTAAGGCGGGACGCAACCGCTGGCTCGGTCGCAGACCGTCCGTCCGCGGTGTTGCCATGAACCCGGTCGATCACCCGCATGGTGGTGGTGAAGGGCGCACATCCGGTGGCCGTCACCCGGTGACGCCATGGGGTAAGCCGACTAAGGGCAAGCGGACCCGTTCTAATAAACAGACAGACAAATTCATCGTGCGCTCACGTCATCAGCGCAAGAACAAGCGATAGGGAGCGAAGACGTTGGCTCGTTCAGTTTGGAAAGGTCCTTTTGTGGACGGATATCTGCTCAAGAAGGCAGATAAGGTACGCGAGAGCGGACGGAACGAAGTGATCAAGACGTGGAGCCGGCGCTCAACGATCTTGCCGCAATTCGTCGGTCTGACGTTTGGCGTGCACAACGGTCAGAAGCACGTTCCCGTTTCTGTCAGCGAAGACATGGTTGGTCATAAGTTCGGCGAGTTTTCTCCGACCCGGACCTATTACGGCCATGGCGCGGACAAGAAAGCGAAGAGGAGGTAGTTATGGGCAAGCCGAAGCGCGAACGTCAGCTCGCCGATAACGAGGCGCGTGCGGTTAACCGCAACATCCGGGTCAGCCCTCAGAAGCTGAACCTCGTCGCCCAGTTGATCCGTGGGAAAAAGGCCGAGACCGCTCTTGCCGATCTGACCTTTTCGCACAAGCGCATTGCTGGCGAAGTTAAGAAAACGCTTCAAAGCGCAATCGCGAATGCTGAAAACAACCACCAGCTCGACGTGGACAACCTCGTCGTGTCGGAAGCGTTCGTCGGCAAGTCGATCGTTATGAAACGTTTTAAAGCCCGTGCCCGCGGTCGTGGCGCGCGTATTTTCAAACCGTTCTCGCATCTCACCATCGTGGTGCGTGAAGTCGAGGAGCATGCATAATGGGACAGAAAGTTAACCCGATCGGGCTTCGTCTCGGCATCAACAAGACCTGGGACAGCCGTTGGTTCGCCGATAAGGGCGAATATGGTTCGCTTCTGCAGGAAGATCTGAAGATCCGCACCATGCTGATGAAAGAGCTGAAGCAGGCGGCGGTTTCCAAGATCGTGATTGAGCGTCCGCACAAAAAGTGCCGCGTTGCCATTCACTCCGCGCGCCCGGGTATCGTGATCGGTAAGAAAGGCGCAGATATCGAGAAGATCAAGCGCAAGGTTGCTGAAGTGACCGACAGCGAAGTCTTCATCAATATTATGGAAGTCCGCAAGCCGGAACTCGATGCGACCCTGGTTGCTCAATCGATTGCCCAGCAGCTTGAGCGCCGTGTTGCGTTCCGCCGGGCGATGAAGCGTGCGGTTCAAAACGCAATGCGCATGGGTGCCCAAGGTATTCGGATCAACACCGGTGGCCGTCTCGGTGGTGCCGAGATTGCTCGTGTCGAATGGTACCGGGAAGGTCGCGTGCCGCTGCACACTCTGCGTGCCGACATCGATTACGGCGTTGCAGAAGGTCTGACCGCTTACGGCATCATCGGCATCAAAGTCTGGATCTTCAAAGGCGAGATCCTTGAGCATGATCCAATGGCGTCGGAGAAGCGGGCATTTGAAGCGGCAGATAGCGGCCCGTCCGGTGGTGGACGCCGTCGTGAGCGCGACGCGCGCTAGTCATTTGTAGGTAAGGATTGAAACAATGCTGCAGCCAAAGCGCACAAAGTTTCGCAAAATGCACAAGGG
>JBCDCZ010000436.1:0-2360 GCA_039180865.1 Pseudomonadota bacterium
CACAGATCCAATGACCGGGTTTCTTCGGGACGGCTTTTGCAACACCAATCAAATGGACCACGGAACCCATGTGATTTGCGCCGTCGTCACCGAAGCCTTTCTGGATTACACAAGATCCCGCGGGAACGACCTTTCAACCCCGAGGCCGGAATATCAGTTTCCGGGTCTGAAACCGGGCGACGGGTGGTGTCTTTGTGCGCTCAGGTGGAAAGAGGCTCATGAGGCCGGTGTCGCCCCGCCGATCAAGGCGCAATCGACCCACATACGCGCCCTCGATTTCATCCCCTTGGAGGTTCTCGAGACCTACCGGACCGATTAGGGGGATTGGTGGGTGGGCGTGCTGGTCACTGGGAGAGAGAGGCAGACGCCCCAGGCTCTCAGTCTCTGTCCCGAAACGACTTTACAAGGTAATCCGTGAAGGCCCGAGCTGAGGGCTTTGCATTTCTCCCGCCTGCGAGAACGGCATTGACGTCCGCGAAGCCGATTTCCCATTCGGGTAGGAGTTGAACAAGTTTCCCGCTCTCAATTTCGGACCGGCATCCCCAATAGCTCGTCGTGATAATCCCGAGCCCGGAGAGTGCAGCCGCAGTCGCTGCTTCATTGACCGTCACAGTCACCTGCCCTTCGACCCGCACGGATAGCGCTTTTCCATTCCTGGTGAAATTCCAACCCGCGGGGCCCATGCCGGACGGTCCTACCACAACCTTGTGGTTTGCAAGATCCGCAGGGACGTTTGGCGTCCCTTCTCTTTCCAGATAGGCCGGAGAGGCCACGACCATGCGAGGGCTCCTTCCGATCTTGCGCGCCACCAACGTTGAATCGGCAAGGTCCCCAAACCGGATTGCGACATCGATCGCCTGATCGATCAGGTCCTGCATTGCGTCGGTGAGTACGAAATCGATCTTGAGGTCCGGGTTGTCTTCGACGAATTGCGTGATGCGCGGGATGACTTCCCGCACGGCGAAGCTCGTCGAACAGCCAATTCTCAACCGCCCCTTAAGCGTACCGTCCCCACGCACCATATGGTTGGCTTCTTCCAATGACGCGAGAACAGGCTCGATCCGATCAAGATAGTCGGTTCCCGCCTCCGTCAGCTTGACGGCGTGGGTGCTTCGAACGAACAAGGCCGCTCCGAGATCCTGCTCAAGTTTAGAGATGATCCTCGAGACCGACGGTTGCGATAAGCCGGTCTCTCTGCCTGCCGCAGTGAAACTCTCTGTCCTCGCAACACGGCAAAAGAGGCGCAATGCTGAAACGCTGTCGCTCATTTGATTTCCAAATATCCATTAGTTGTTTCCGGTTTCTACCAATCACAATGCAAATGAGCAATCTTAGTCCCAGGCAGACGGAAAACCCCTAGCCACTTCAGACAATCGAGACCGAAACGCGCGGGCGTTTCACTCAGCACAAAGGACAAAGACGATGACGACAGTTACGAAACCCCACGACGCCAGTCGGATGGACGGGATCATGCACTCCTACAACGCACTGCCGAACTGGGTAAAAATCTGGATGAATTTCATTCTTGGCCCCGTCAATCTCGCAACGCTTGCTTTTTTGGGTGAGCCCGGCGGAGCGCTCGTTGCGGGGCTTGCCATAGGTGGCATGGTCCTCACCGTATTGATTGTCATAACCTCCGGCAAATTCACGAAACTTGCGGGTGCCGGTCATGTGGTGGCATGGACCCCGCTCGTCTATCTCCTCGTCGTTGCAAAACCGGAAGGTTCGGCGCTCTACGAGGCTTTCTTGACCGTTCTTCTGGTCATCAACGTTGCTGCCCTCGTGTTCGACTACAACGATGTGCGGATCTGGATTCAATCGAAGCTGCGATCTTAAGAAACGCCAAAACTCCGGATTCTGATCACGGCGGTCATCCAATGGCCGCCGTTTCCTTTTGTGCTTCTGCGCAGACAGAAAACCAATTGCTCATTCGAAATCCAAATATCCGTTACGCCAATTGAGCAGCTACCACATGAAGTCCGACGGACCGATAGTGTTATGAGACAGCGAAAGACAGCTCTCTCCAAACTCAATCGACGATCAAAAAGGAAAAAACGATGTCCCTTCAAGCACAACTCGATGCTTTCAAAACAGAATTCAAAACACAAGCGCCAGCCGAGGCTTTCGAAGCCTTTGGGCGCTCCACCCAGGAACTGATTGACAGCGGTCAGGCCGAACGCGCTCTTAAAGCGGGCGACCAGGTTCCCGATTTCGTCTTGACCAATTCCGATCGCAACGAAGTCGCGTTAAAGGATCTTCTCGCCGATGGTCCGGTCGTTTTGACATTCTACCGTGGTGTCTGGTGCCCCTATTGCAACATCGAGCTTAAGGCCCTTGAAGACGTTGCCGACGAGATCCGG
>JBCDCZ010000437.1:0-2332 GCA_039180865.1 Pseudomonadota bacterium
AAAGAAAGCGGCCCCACGGGCGCTGCATTCTTTTGACCGGGGACACTTCAAAAATCTAATGAGCGAGAACAGTTTCGAGCCGCGCGTCTTTTCCGGCGTCCAGCCGACGGGCAACCTTCACCTTGGCAATTATCTTGGCGCGATCGTCAATTTCGTGGCCCTGCAGGAAACACACAATTGCATTTACTGCGTGGTCGACATGCATGCGATTACGGCCGAGATCCAACCGCCTGAGGTATTGCGTGGTCATATTCGGGAAGTGACAGCCGCATTCCTGGCAGCGGGCATCGATCCTGGAAAACACATCGTCTTCAACCAGAGTCAGGTAACAGCCCATGCGGAACTCGCCTGGGTTTTCAATTGCATTGCACGCATGGGTTGGCTCAACCGCATGACGCAGTTCAAGGAGAAGGCGGGGAAGAACCGCGAGAACGCGTCAACGGGTCTCTTCATTTACCCCAATCTGATGGCCGCGGACATCCTGGCCTATAAGGCGACACATGTTCCCGTCGGCGACGATCAGAAACAGCATCTTGAACTCTCTCGCGATATTGCCGCCAAATTCAATCAGGATCTCGCCGAAGCCATCGCGGCTCAGGGGCACGAAGGAGCATTCTTTCCGCTGCCGGAACCGTTGATTCAAGGTGCTGCAACGCGGGTTATGTCACTGCGTGACGGCACAAAGAAGATGTCCAAATCCGATCCTTCTGATCTCTCGCGCATCAATCTCACCGATGACGCTGATGAAATTGCAAAAAAACTCCGTAAGGCGAAGACAGACCCGGACGCGCTGCCAAGCGAAGTGGAGGGGCTGAAAGACCGTGCTGAGGCGGATAATCTCGTCGGCATTTTTGCAGCACTTTCCGGAACGTCGAAAGCGGACGTTCTAAAGGATTTTGGCGGGCGCCAATTCTCCGATTTCAAACCGGCTCTCGCTGAACTCGCGCTCACACGTCTTTCGCCTGTCGCCAATGAGATGCGCAGGCTCATGGATGAACCCGACTACATTGACGGAATCTTACGCGAAGGCGCCCATCGCGCCGATCAGATCGCGAAGCCTGTCCTCAATGATGTGAAGGATATTCTCGGCTTCCTCCGTTAGTGTTTCTAAGGCTTGCTCGAAAACGACGCTTGAGGCAGTCTCAGCAGCGGACGGGAATGCGAGGATCGGGCTGGCCATGGGACGAAAGCGAAGAAGTTTCGAGCAGGGTCACCGACGAAAGTTCCTCGTGGTGGTCGATAACACTCCTGAATGCAGCCGGGCCATTGCCTATGCCGCCAAGCGCGCAGAGCGCACCAACGGTGGTCTTGTGATGCTTTATGTGATCAAGCCCTCCGAATTCCAGCACTGGCTCGGCGTTGAGAACATTATGCGCGCAGAGGCGCAGCAGGAAGCCCAGGCGACGCTATCACGCTATCAGGACTTCGCGCGCCTGCTGGCAAAAATCGATCCCGAGCAGGTCGTGAAGGAAGGCGCTCCGAACGATGCCATAACGGAGCTTGTTGAAGAGGACGAGGATATCGCAATCCTTGTTCTTGCGGCAGGTATCGATGGGGAAGGACCGGGACCGCTCGTGGCGAGCTTTACCCGGTCAATGAGCACCAGTTTCCCGATCCCCATGACCATCGTTCCAGGTGATCTGTCTGATGAGGATATCGAAGCGCTTGCATAAAGCGCTTCGCCACAGTCTCGAATTCTGTGTCCGATCGTTCCGAGCGTCGACTAAGCGTCAGTCGCTTGTCCGGGTTGGTCGTCTCCCGCGTCCTGGGAAGACCGCATGCGGGCAACCTGTTGCCGGTAAAGAGACATGAAATCCACCGGATCCACCATCAAAGGCGGGAAGCCGCCATTGCGGGTTGCTTCGGCGACGATCTGCCGGGCGAACGGAAAGAGCAACCGGGGGCATTCAATAAAGATCACCGGGTGAAGCTTGTCTTTCTCAAGTCCTGTAATGCGAAAAACGCCCGCATAGGCGAGTTCGACACTGAACAGGATTTCGCCGTCGGTTTTTGCACTGGCATCCAGTTTCAGGATGACTTCGAAATCATTATCATTGAGCGGCTGTGCGTTCACATTGACGGAGATATCGATTTCCGGCTGTTTCTGGTTTGCCTGCAAAGACTGCGGCGCGCGCGGATTTTCAAAACTCAGATCTTTGACATATTGTGCAAGTGAATTGAGTGAGGGTTGAGCTGCTTGCTGGCCGTTTGGTGTTCCGGCGTCCGCACCCGCAGTCTCGGGTGACGTGGCGTTATCAGACATTGTTGGGAGTCCCCGGTTTAAGAAATACGCGCGTGCCTACCACGCGATTTAGGCCCATTCAAGAAAGGA
>JBCDCZ010000438.1:0-2270 GCA_039180865.1 Pseudomonadota bacterium
AAAATCGCGTTTGTAGACCGCCTCGCCGCCAACATCGAAAAGATCGAGTTCAGCAAACTGAACATTGTCGAGCCGCGTCAGTTCGCCCGGCGCTCCTGCAAAGAAAAACGGAGAAAGGGCGGTGACGGTCGAGAATTGATCCCCATCGGCATTTTGAAAGCCGACATCGAATTTGGCGCTGAGATTGTCGGTGAATTGGTGCTCGATCAGGAAATCGACGGAAAAGGCTTCGAGTTCAGTCCGCGGTTGATCGAAAGCTGCCGCGAAATCATCCGGCGCGAAGCCGAAGCCGGTTGCCGGCGCATCGGGTCCATCGGTCGGAAGCCCCGGATAAAGATCGAATTCCTGATATTGGTAGCGGCCCCTCAATTGCACGACCGTTCGGTCGTTGTCGTAGCGAAGTGTTGGAAAGATCCCGACGCTTGAATCATCGAGCGCTTCGACAAAATCATCCGAAGTCCGGATATCGCCCGTTATACGAAATGAAAGATCACCGTTTTCAACGAGCGGTTGATTCACGTCGAAAGCGACATTGGCGAAGTTGAAACTCCCACCATTGCCTTCGATGATGTAATGCGCGTCGCGTTCCGGTGTTTTTTCGACGATGTTGACGAGGCCGCTGATCGGCGCTCCGTTCGCTGCTGTGAAGAGGGCTGACGTCGGCCCTTTGATGACTTCTATCCGTTCGATGCTGATTGTGCCGATGGGATCGAGCCCCTGGTCGAGCAAAGCAATCCGGCCGTTCACATAGGTTTCGGTAAACTGACCACGAACAAGGAAGTCACCGTCAAGCTGCTGCGTGCCCTCGCGCCTTTCGATACCCTGCACGCCTGAAACGTTGCGGGTGATTTCCGTAATCGTGTCGGCCTGCTGATCCTCAATAATGCCGCGGGGGATGACCTGGATCGATTGGGGGATTTCCTTGATTGGGGTCCGGGTCCGGGTGCCGCTGTCTGCTGTGATTGCACGGTAACCATCGACGGGTCCGGCATTGGTCTGCGTGACCCCGGGCCCTTCGGCGGCATCGGTAGCCGATCGGTCCGCTGTCTGGTTGCCTTCGACACGGATTTCTTCAAGGGCGGTTGCACCATCCACGCCCTGTGCGAATGCCGGAGCCATAAGGCCAGGAACGAGTAGTGTGCCCGCATAGGCGGCCAGGCACGTTTGTGCCATGAGACGATGCTTCTTCATGAATCTTTTCCCCTAATCACAGCATGAGACTGTCAGCTGTGCGTAATGCTCTGATGTGAAGAGAATCAGGCGGGGAAAGGCGGCGCGCGGGCCGCGTAATAAGGATTTATTTCAAGAAGAAAAATACCGTCATGGGAGAGCCTGACGGCGTTTACCTGAGGCGGCGAATTCAGAAGCACGCCAGTCGCTTGTAGATCGATTGCGAGGGTGAGTGCGGCGTAAGGGCAGGCTTTCGGGTCGGAGTGGGTAGGTTCATCGTCCTTTTCGGTGATGTTGCCGTCTTCATCGATCCAGACAGTTTCGAAAACATCGCCGGTGCAGATCACCACCTGGATGAGACCTGCCGTATCGCCCGGCGTCACCATGTAGCCGACGGGAACGAGGGAGCGCAGGACAAAGGCCCCCATTATCAGCCAGAATGTGATCGACAACCGCCCCATATGATTTTGTTAATTCAATGTTTACCAAGCGTCGAGTCACGCGAGGGCCGCGCAAAGGTCAAACTTTGTTTCATTTCGAGGTGGTGCATGAATGCCATTGCAAACTCGATTTGGTTTTCTTGAACGTGGGTTGCCGTTTTTGACCAGGTTAGTTTGGAGTTGGCCATTCTTGTGTTCGGATTGTCCGAGCGTGCGTCCTTTCATCCTTAAAGGGGCGGGGGAGAGCTTATCGTAACATTGCCATGCATGATCTCTTCGGGAGTGGCATTTTGGCATCATCTCGCAACGCGACCGTCGGGGCCCGTTGACATCATTTGCCAGGCAAACTCATAGTTTACTCAGCTTTGGTTCCTACCCGCCAGACGGCGGCTGGATGAAAAGGGAACACGGTGCGGACGACCCAATCGGGGCCTAATCCGTGGCTGCCCCCGCAACTGTAAGCGGCGAGCCCACCTCCAAAGAGCCACTGATCCGGAAAAGATCGGGAAGGCGGAGGAAGGGCGAAGACCCGCAAGCCAGGAGACCTGCCGGAGCGATCACCCTTCCGTGGTGCGGGGCGCACCTTTGGAGCGGTTTCTCCGCAGCGGTGAATCAGGACTGTCAGGGGCGGGCAGTGCGTGGTTTCACACTCTGACCTCC
>JBCDCZ010000439.1:0-2169 GCA_039180865.1 Pseudomonadota bacterium
AGCACTCAAGGTCGTCCAGAGCGCGCGGGCTCCCAGCGTCTGGGTGCGCATATAGTCGCAAACATCGTCGCGCTGCGCACCGACGGTTAAAAAAATCGGTTCGGCACACACACCATCAATTGCAACGGAAAACCATTGAAGGCCCGGATCTTCAGCAATCTCATCCAGACCTTTGGTCTGATGTCCGTTTTCAATCCGCAATCCTGCACCGATTTCAGGGGGAAGACTTGATCGGATGGTTTCGATCATACCTTCATTGAGCGCTGTCTGAAGAAGCGGGTCGAGATCACCAATTTCCTCAAGGGAAAGATCAACATCCAATAAAGCCTTGAATGGAAACCCATCGATCTTCATCAGGAAGGAACGGCTGTCGCCATGAGAAACGACAAACAAGCGCTCTAGCTGAGGACGGTCTTCGATCGGCATAAACCGAAACCCGGTCGGCTGATCGGGAAACGTGATGGCTTCGCCAGCATGAGAGAGGGCCGCGTTCCACAGGGCGAGGTTTTCACCGGCTATACCGGCTCCCTTTGGCGACCAGCTTTGAATATTCATGCGCCCCTATTCCGGTCCTCAAAGAGACTGGAAAAAGCGCTCATCCCACTGGGCCGTTCGCCCGATTCAACACCGCTTCCGCCTTCAACAGCGGCAGTCTCGTTTTCCTTTGTTGCCTCAACGACCTGGATTGCCTTTTTCGGGAACCGTGATTGCAGGATTTGCGCCAGGTTCATCGCAGCCTGCTGCAGGTTTTCAGGTCCAAACTCAGCTGATTTTTGCAGCATGACAACGATCTCGCCGCCATTCACTGTGACGCTGATCCCATGAAATCCGGTCGCCTTGGCATCAAAGACAAGATTAAAGGTCTGCGGGCCCGATTGAATCATAGGCCCTGGCCTAAGCGCAGCATCGACCTTTGCAGCGACCTGTTTGGCGATATCTTCAATCTGCTGCGTAGGCGCGGGAGCATGCGCCTTGTCCACCGCAGGAGTGTTGAGCGCCGCGCCCGGTTTGCCGCCATCCAAGGCTGCAAGAACGACGAAAGTCTCTTCGCCACCCTCCCGGCGCCCTTTCTGTCCGCCGGATTGGTCGTCCTGCTGATAACGGTTCATCTCCGCTTCGAATGCGTTCTGCCGGAACATCATCGATGCGGAGCCACGTTCGCGCTCGCCGCCGGACGGGTTCTTGTTGCCGCCTTTGACATCGCCAAATGAAGATTTGGACTGATCTTTGGTGCCGTTTGCAAAACGGTCACCAGGCTGCGCTTCACCGGCTTTTTGCGCCTGATGGAGTTGCTGGGCCTGTTGCGCAAGTTGCGTTTGAAGTGCCGGATTATTGACCTTGATGTCGCTCATTACATCACCGCCTGACCTTTGGAGAAGAGCTCTTCGATTTCGCCTTCTTCCCGTTGCTCGAGCACGGTATCGCGCTCTGTTTCCAAGTCCGTTTTCATATTCACGAATTTCTCGTGGTTGCGCTGCGCTTTACGGTACTCACGAAGCGCAGCCTCCACCGCCTTTTCACGTTCTTTTTTAACGTGCTTTGCCCGTTCCAGATTGTCGACGAGCCGCTGGTGGTCTTCCTGCAATTTTACCACATCCGCTTTGGTTTGGTCGATCTCTTCAACATCGACGACCTTTTGCATGATCTTCTGAAAGATCTTCTCTTCACGGGTCGGAAGCGTGCGTTTGCTCTCTTCGACGATCTCGGTCTGACGCACGACTTCGCGTTCCGCATCGGCGAGTTTCGACCGCGCCGTCTGGAGTTCGCGAAACATGCGGTCTTCCCGAAGGGATTTGACGTGACAAAGCGTCTTAAACTTCTCGATCATCGTGCGACCTCCTGAAGGCTCGCAACGATTTCGTCGAATGTCTGGAATTCGTCGGTGCGTTGTTTGAGGAAATCATTGATTACGTCATGCTTGGCGATCGCAAGGTCCGCTTTCGGGTCACTGCCTTTTTGGTATTCGCCGATTTTGACGAGAAGTTCGACGTCGGCGTAAGTGGCAAGAAGCGAGTTAATCGTGCCCGCCGCTTCCTTATGTTCAGACGTCACCACGGCATCCATAACGCGGCTCTTTGAAGTGAGAATATCGATTGCCGGATAATGATAGCCCGCAGCGAGCTTTCGCGACAGGATGATATGGCCATCGAGGATCGAGCGCGTTTCGTC
>JBCDCZ010000440.1:0-2163 GCA_039180865.1 Pseudomonadota bacterium
ATAAGTCTGCACGATGCAGCCGCTGCCATCGAGCAGCAAATCCCGATGTTCCGGGAAGATCGGATCAACATAGACCAGAACGGACCCTCGCCGCACGGAATCCGGATCCAACAGGCGCCCTCCCGGATTAATCTGTCCCGATGCAATGGCTGGCTGAATCGATGCGACGCGGGCCGGGAACACGGCGTTTGTGAAACCGATACTGGCGTTGCTTTCACAGGCGACCTCCGCCGGCATACCTACATAAAGGACATCCCGGGAGACCTGCGAAAAACCGGCGACAAGGCGCCGCGGAGTTTCCGGCGTGCGGTCCGGGATGATGATCATCGCCGGGCTTGCGATAAAGCGCGACGCAGGACTGCCAACACCCATCGCCAATTGTGTGACGACGCCATCTGAAAAGGACCGGACTTCGGTCTTGGCCAATTCCACTCTTGCACTCTCAAGGGCCGCGGTAGCGACCTGGCGCTTCGCCGGCAGTGTTTCGGCAATATCCGTTTCGGCAATATCGACCTGGACATTCGCCGCATCGAGTTTTGCTTCTGCAATGCGAACGGACGACCGCAACTCCCTGACCCGGTCTTCGGGCCCCACATCCCGGCTTAGAAGGATCTCTGCGTTTTCCAGATCCACCCTGAACTGAGCCAGAGACGTTTCCGCTTCCACAACGGTCGCCCGCGCTAACTGAAGAGCCTCCTGCGCCTTTTCTTCTTCGGCAGCAATACTATCCAATTCGGCCTGGGCCTGGGCGAGAGCCGCTTTTTGCGTGTTGTCTTCAATACGGAACAGGAGATCTCCTGCCGAGACGCGCTGTCCGTTTGCTACATCGAGTTCAGTTACCGGTCCGCTGGTCTGCGCAACGACGGAAATCGTTCGAAATGGAACGAGGCCTGAATAGGATTTTGGATGAAAATAGAAAATCGTGAGAAAGAGCGCGAAAGCCATTGAGAGCCAAAGGAAGACCGCAGTCTTCATGTTCCATGCCGAAATGGCTTCCCCGCGACGCTTAAGCTGAAAATACCGAATGATCACGGGAAAGGATGTAGCGAGGAGTTCAAGCATTCTTTGGCTCCTCCTGCATCCCTCCCACCTCCGGAGTTGGCTCTGCCGCAGCGGGTTCTTCTTCAATGGCGTTTACCTGCGTCGAGGGTTCGTTCGCAGGATTTGTCACTTCCGCGCCCGCGTCTTCAGACGGTTTCCCAAATCGGAAGTTCGTCCAGTCGGCCATAAGAGCGATCAGGATCGCGCTCAAGGGTAGCAGGATATTGAAATGGCTGAGTGGGAAAATCTCGTATAGGAGCGCAATCGTGAGCATTGTCGGAATCGTTTTGGCAAGCGGCGTTCCTTTCGAACTGTGCTCGGCCCAACGATCGAACATGGCATAAAGGTAGAAAACGCCATAGATCGCAACAGCAATCAGAGCCAAAGCAAGCCATGCGAAAAAATCGGATTCTCCGGGCGAAACGAACCAGGTGGGTGATGCATGGTGCGCACCATTTTCTGCGGCCATCAGAGACCTCCCGCGAATTGGATCATTTAAAGCGGATAGCTTGGGTACACATCCTTGTCCACACCAAACTTTGTAGCTTTGTCCAAGAAGAAACTATAGCCGCCCGGACTTACATATGGTCCCCATCATTGTAGTGATCGTGTTTCCGATCGTGTCCTCTTATCGGCCTCACGCGCTCAAAGAACGTGACGAGGAAGGCCGTACTCAACCCGAAGGTTAGCAGCCCTGTAACCGACGCCATTGCGGCAAAGATCCGGAAACGCTCGTCGACCGTCACATCCCCGTAACCGACCGTCGTATAGGTCACCAGTGAGAAATAGATCGCTTCTTCAACAGTGACCAACGCGCCCAGCATGACAAAGCAGAACGCCCAGAGCCAAACCTGGATTGTGTGGGCAAAAACTACGAAGGCAAACACTGTAACAATGAGGAGGCTGCCTCTGAACAGAAAGTGGACCTTCGAAAGGCTGGTGCCGACGAACCGCGTAACCGGAATAGCGGTGATCAGGAGGCCGATATGGATGAAGGCACAAATGCCAAGGACCAGACTTCCCCATAGAATTTGCGTGGTCATGAAGAGCCCTTTTCTGTCAGTGCAACCAGCGATTGCCTCCGTCATTTAACAATGTAAATGTAGCGCTTAAGAAGCAAAT
>JBCDCZ010000441.1:0-2118 GCA_039180865.1 Pseudomonadota bacterium
GAATCCAAGTTCAAATCCTAAATCTGCATTGAAGGAAACACCATGACAGCACAGGAACTCGCACTGGCATTGTTAACGGCGGTCTTCACCGACTATGATCCCGCGGCAGCGCGGGCTGTTTTGGCGCCAGACTACATCCAGCACAATCCGATCATCCCCAGCGGTGCCGATGGGCTGATCAACCTCATTTCGGTGGTGCAAGAGAACGGTGTCGGTGTCACAACGCACCGCGTCCTTGTCGACGGCGATTTCGTCGTTACACACAACACCTTCGAAAATGCCGGCGTGTTCGGCGCAGACCGACTGGCTTCATTCGATGTGTTCCGCATCGAAGACGGGCTGCTCGCCGAACATTGGGACAACCTGCAGCCCGTTCCAGACGAAACAGCATCCGGACGCACCATGTTTGACGGTCCGACCGAGGTTGTTGATCTTGATCTGACCGAGGCCAATAGGGCCGTGGTCGAAGGCTTCCTGCAAGACGTGTTTCTGGACGGGAACGTGCAGAACGCGGGCAATTACATCATCTCGGAACCCGGCGCTTACATGCAGCACAACCCGCTTGTTGGCGATGGCCTGGATCAGCTGGGCGCGGCCTTTGCCTTTCTTGAGGAACAGGGTCAGGGCTTCAGCTTCTCTGAAGTCCACATGGTACTTGCCGAAGGCAACTTCGTCTTCTCGATGACCGAAGGCGCTATGGGCGACGTTCCAACTGCGTTCTTTGATCTCTGGCGCGTCGAAGACGGCATGATCGTCGAACACTGGGACACGATTGAGGCGATCCCGGACGAGATGGTCCACGACAACGGTAAGTTTTAAGAGACTACGAGATCTAATTTTGGAGATACCTATGAAAAGATTGAGCAACACCACTAAGCTTGGTGCCATCTTGCTTGCAGCCACGACAGCGATGGTTGGGATGGCTTCGGCAAACGGGCATGGCGACGCGGGCGAGATTGCAGATCTGCTGAAGAGCTACGAAGGCTTCGTCAACGACGGCAATGCCGCGGGTCTTGGCTCGCTCTACACTGAAGGTGCAGTATTACTGCCTGATCGGTTTGATGTCTTCGAAGGCAATGAAGCCATCACAGGCTTTTATGCGTTCGCATTCAGCGCGCTCTCGTTGGAACTGGAGTTCGATATCGACCCGGAAAACATCGTAGTATCAGGTGATACCGCATACGCCGTCACCACGTCGACGGGCACGCGATTGATCAAGGAAACGGGTCAAACGATGCCAGAGATCAACCGTGAGTTATGGGTCTTTGAAGACGTCGATGGGGACTGGATGATCGCTCGATACGCATTCAATAAATCGGAGTAACCGGGTCTGGTGCCCCAGTCTTCATGGTGTGCCGGATTTCGAATTTCAAATATTGCAGGGCAGCACCAGATGGATCGTCCGCATCAGGGCAAAAACGTTTTGGTCACCGGCGGCGGGCGCGGAATTGGTGCAGCAGTTGCACGGCGTCTTGCGTCGGAAGGTGCGCACGTCACGATCACCTATGCTGGATCACCCATTGAGGCGGACAAGGTGGTCAAGGAAGTAGCGGCTAAAGGGGGGCAGGCCCGTGCAATCGAAGCTGATGCGCGCAAGATTGGGGCAAGTGCCGCTGCTGTCGCGGCCGTCGTCGGGGATCGCGGCGCCTTGGACATTCTGGTGTCGAATGCGGGTGTCAGCATCTCAAAGCCGATCGGCGACCTTACGGACGACGATTTCGCAGCTGTGTTCGACATAAATGTTCGGGCAAATTTTGAGATCATGCGCGCCGCGTCCAGTGTCATGACCCGCGGAAGCAGGATCATTGCGATTACGGCGACCATTGCGAACGACTACTTTGCCCCAGGGCTGGCCCTGTACGGGGCCAGTAAGGCAGCTGTGAACGGCCTCGTTCAAGGATGGTCTCGCGACCTTGGGCCCAAAGGCATCACAGTGAACGCGATTGTTCCCGGCCCCATCGACACTGACATGAACCCTGACCGATCCTGGTATGCGCGCCGGTTGAAGAAACGCGTGCCTTTAGGGCGCTATGGAAAACCAGATGAGATCGCATCTATGACGAGTTACCTTGCAAGCGAAGAAGCAGGATTTGTCACGGGAGCCCGGATCGTTGTCGA
>JBCDCZ010000442.1:0-2103 GCA_039180865.1 Pseudomonadota bacterium
CGGCAGGGATAGCCCATGTCATCTAATGGATTGCCGGAAGGCGAGTCACCTCTTCAGCCTGACGAGACCGGAAGCCCTATTACCTTGAAAAGCCCGCGCCAACGTCTTGAACCTGAACAAGCACCCAGAGCGCCCAAGCGTTCCCGACATGCGCGCAATCCGTTTGTCGTGGCCGCAAATGCCTTCTTCTCACTTATTGTTCTGACTTTTCTGGCAGCAGGGGCTGTAATTTATTGGGGCAGCAGCGAATACAGGAGGCCCGGACCGCTGACTGAACCGCAAACGGTCCTCATCCCAAACGGGCTCGGTTCGAACGAAATAGCATCACTGCTTGAGCGCAATGGCGTCATCTCTTCGGTCCTTGTGTTTCGCCTTGCTGTTCAATTGCAGAACATCGGGGATGATCTGAAAGCTGGCGAATACCTGTTTGAATCAGGAAGCACGATGAACGACGTCGTGGCAAAACTTGAGAGCGGAAAATCCATCATCCATAAAGTCACGTTGCCGGAAGGGTTCAGTTCGCTCCAGATTGTGGAAGTGCTTCGCAATAATGAGCTGCTCACCGGCGATATCGAGGAAGTTCCTGTAGAGGGATCACTTCTTCCCGACACCTATACGTTCACACGCGGCACCCAACGCGGTCGGATCATCGAGCAAATGAAATCTGCCCAGGCAGCTGCCGTAAACCGGATTTGGAGCGGTCGCGTCCGCGGGTTGCCAATATCGACACCGGATGAACTCGTCACGTTGGCCTCGATTGTCGAAAAGGAAACGGGAAAGGCGGATGAGCGTCCTCGTGTGGCTGCGGTTTTCATCAATCGCCTTGATCGCGGAATGAAATTGCAATCCGACCCGACGATCATTTACGGCTTGTTTGGTGGTGCGGGAAAACCGAAAGACCGGCCTATTTACAAATCCGATATTGAGAAGGCCACTCCCTACAATACTTATGTGATTGACGCTTTGCCTCCCGGGCCAATCGCAAATCCAGGTGTTGCTGCGATGGAGGCGGTGGCCAATCCGTCAACCACCGACGAACTCTTTTTCGTTGCGGATGGAACTGGCGGCCATGCTTTTGCGAAAACGCTCGATGAACACAACCGAAACGTTCGGCGTTGGCGACAGATCGAGGCCGAGCGGCGGGAAGCTGCCCGAAAGCGTGCCGCCGAGGGCGAAGCCGAGCAGCAATAGTCGAGACGGGACCGCACCATGGCCCTCAATAGCATGACCGGATACGCGAGCGCCGACGGTGCTCTTGACGATGATGGCCAGCGTCTTGAATGGCTTTGGGATCTTCGTTCTGTGAACGGAAAGTCGCTTGATATCCGTTTGCGGTTGCCATCGCTTCTTTCCGATCTTGAACCTGAATGCCGCAAGATGCTCTCCGGAAAGCTGGCACGCGGCAATGTGAATGTCTCGCTCTCGTTCAACGTCATACGAAAGGGCGAAAGCCTGACCGTCAATCGAGTTATGGTAGAAGAACTCGTCGCGGCCTCACGTATGCTCGCTTCTGAGCATGGTGTTGAACCTCTAACGGCTGATGGTCTCCTGTCTATGCGTGGTGTCATTGAGACCGCGGGCGACGGCGAGACCCTGTCGATCAGTTCTGAGGCCCGAGACCGGATCATGGAAAGTTTTGCTACCGCGATTGGTCGCCTCGTAGATGCGCGCCATCAGGAGGGTAGCGCTCTTCACGCGACACTCTTGAGAATTATGGAGGATATCGAGCGGCTTGTGACCGAACTCGATAACGCCCCCGAGCGGCGTGCAGAGCGCATTCGCGAACGTCTCTCTGACCAGATTGCAGATCTGCTCGCAGCATCAACTGAGTTTTCCGCCGATCGCCTTCACCAGGAAGCGCTCCTGATCGCCGCCAAGGTGGACATACAGGAAGAAATCGACCGATTGCGCGCGCATGTTGAAAACGCCCGTGCGCTTCTTGAGAGCAATGATCCCGTGGGACGCAGGCTGGATTTCCTTTCACAGGAATTTAACCGCGAAGCGAATACAATTTGCAGCAAATCCAACGCGATTGCGCTGACGAATCTGGGACTTGAGCTGAAGGCCGCGATTGATCAGTTTCGCGAGCAGATACAGAATATC
>JBCDCZ010000443.1:0-2071 GCA_039180865.1 Pseudomonadota bacterium
CGTCGTATAAAACATTTGCATACAAGCAATTTGCCATAAAACGACGGTTCTGAAAATGGCAAAGCCGGTTTTGGAAAATGCTATCATGAATGAGATGCGGAGCGCCAAGAAATGACATTTTCACTGGTTGCACGGTGTGAGGCGACAGGCATGTTCGGTGTCGCGATCGCGTCATCATCGCCGGCTGTCGCAGCCCGTTGTTCCCATGCACGGGCTGGTATCGGTGCTGTCGCGACACAAAATATCACCAATCCGGCAATCGGGGCACTGGCGCTGAAATTGATGGAGGGCTGTGCGAAAGCATCGAATGCGCTCTTTGAAATCAAACGGCTGGAAAAGTATATCGAATATCGTCAGGTCCTGATTGTCGATCGATCCGGCGAGAGCGCGATTCACACCGGTAAACATGGTCTCGGACGGACAGCTTCGGCGCAGGCTGCACACATTGCGGCAGCTGGAAATCTCCTTGCCAACGACGCGGTTCCAAATGCGATGGTGGCTGGGTATCTGGCGGCTGAGGGGCCCTTCGGTGCGCGCCTCCTTGCCGGATTACGCGCCGGGCTCGACGAAGGCGGGGAGGAGGGCCCT
This sequence comes from Pseudomonadota bacterium, assembly GCA_039180865.1. Lineage (GTDB taxonomy): Bacteria > Pseudomonadota > Alphaproteobacteria > Rhizobiales > JACESI01 > JBCDCU01. The sequence continues at coordinate 589 of JBCDCZ010000443.1, forward strand.
GTTCATTCTGCGGGTCTGAAAGTGGTCGACGAGGTGCCGTGGCCGATCGTTGATCTTCGATCTGACTGGAATGATGACTGCCCTGTTACCGAACTTGAGCGATTATGGGCAATCTACTATCCCCAGATGAACGATTACATCAAACGGGCCAACAATCCGGAAGATGCGCCATCCTTCGGCGTACCCGGTGATCAATAGCCGTGACAAAAGCTTCGATCATGAATATTTCGCAGCGACCAATAAAAAAAACCGCCGATCCGAAGATCGGCGGTTTCAATTTTGATCAGGTCAGTCTGATTAGAAGCTGAACTGAACAGATGTTTGTACGCGGAACGCGTCGTCAGAGTCGGCGATGCCGACGAGGTTATTGCGGCCATAAAGACCTTCAATACCGAGGTTGACGTTGCCGCGTGGGCTGTAGATCAGGTTGACTGCAGCGTAGATCTGGTCATCAACTGAACCAACGCCGGTAAGACCAGTGTCAAAGTTGGAGTAGTAACCGCCAACCAGGTTTGACTGGAGCTTGTCTGACCAGAAGTGCTGGTAAGAACCGATCACACCAAACTGCTGGAGTGTCTCGAGATCGGTACCAACACCGATTGCAGCTGCACCACCCTGCTGGATGTAACGTCCGATACCGTCACCGAAGTTAACCTGGAAACGGAACTTGTCTTTGTCGCCGACATTAATTGTACCGGCAAACTGGACACCGTAACCGAAGGCTTCGTCATCGATAACCGCGCCCGCACCCTGATCTGGATCGAGGTAGCGGAAGACACCTGACAGGTGGAAGTTACCGAATGCATTACGGTTCTTCAACGCGATGACGAAATCAGGAACGGCATCAAAGCCTGCGCCTGCGTCACCTTCGTTTGCGAAGTCCGGGTTTTCAGCAGCAACCTGAATGGTTGTTGATTCAGTGATCGGCTGAGTCCAACGGATCTGTGCCTGACGAGTAAAGGTCTGAGCGTTCGGACCGTTAAAGTCGAGCGTGTTGGCATATGAACCGAGGTCACCGAAGGTACCCCATGTCTGACCTGCGAGGAGTGAACCGCCGAGGCTGTCGATGCCGAGTTCAACGAATGCGTGACGCAGACGCGGGTTAGCTGAGTTTGAGAATGTCTCAGTACCTGCTGTGTTGAACAAGTCCCATTCGATAAAGGCACGTGCTGAACCAAGATCGGTCGTTGTACGCGCATCGAAGTTGATACGTGACTGACGAGCGTGGAACACTGAACGGTCACCACCAACACCACCAAGAGTGTTAGGATCGAACAGAAGTTCGCCGCCAGACACGCCAGTTGCAGTTGCAGGACCTGCGAAATCGTCGAAGGTGAAGATAAAGTCAGCTTTTGCGTAACCGCCGACTTTGAAGCAGATGCCCGTGCCCGGGAGCAGGATTGCGCCGCGGAAGCCTGAGTTCGGGCAGACTTCTACATACTCTTTAGCCGGCTCGATGTCGAGGTCGGCCGCAAGAGCTGGA
>JBCDCZ010000444.1:0-2064 GCA_039180865.1 Pseudomonadota bacterium
TCCTCGAGCAGGAGAACCAAACGTTCGTCGGCGAGATAGGGTTCCGCGGAGTAATGCGGCAGGCGTGCAATCCCGAGGCCGCAAGCCGCCATTTCGGCGAGCGCCCTCGGTGCGGATGTCTTAAACGGGCCCGTTACGCCGACGCGGGTGAGTTTCCCGGAGATACGAAAGTCCCAAGCGTTCCGTGCTGGCGATGATCCTTCCGCCAGACATGCATGATGTTTCAGATCAGCGGGTTTCGCAGGCCTGTCAGTCCGTTCAAGATAGTCTGGCGACGCTGCAAGTACGATACGCATATCGCGCAATTTTCGCGCCTTCAGGGCAGAATCGCGTAAAGTCGCAATCCTGATAACGAGGTCGAAGCCTTCTTCGACTACATCGACCAATCGGTCGGTTAAATCGAGTTCGACCGATACTTTCGGATTGGCTTTCATGAATTCACTTAGCGGTTGAATCAGTTTTGAACTTCCGAAATTAGTGGAAGCAGAAAGACGAATCGAACCAATGAGTTCGTCCTGATTTTCAGCTACAATCTGATGAAGTTCATCAAGCCCTTCAAGGAGCGGTCGCGCGCGTTCCAGATAGGCGCGGCCTGCTTCGGTCAGCCCAACAGACCGCGTTGTGCGATTGAGCAATTGTGCGCCGACCCGCTCTTCAAGTTGACGGACATATTTGCTGACGAGCTTGGTTGTCAGGTTCAATCTGTCGGCCGCTTTCGTAAACGATCCTTCATCCGCCACATGCGCGAAGGCCCGCATCCCGTCGATCATATCCATCGGATTTTATTATCCTCATTCTGGCGATAAATATTCCACATTTTACCTGATTATCGCCATGGGGAAAGACGTTTATATTCCACTCATCGCCAGCTGATCGAGCCGGCTTAGCGAGCAGAAAAGGATCTAACAATGTCCCAGAAAATCCGCCTTCACGGTTTCAAGAAATCCGGCCATTCGCACCGGGTCGAACTTTTCCTGAACCTTGCAAAAATCGACTATGAATTCGTCGCAGTAGATCTTGGTTCGGGTGAACACAAACGCGAACCGTTCCTGAGCCTCAACCCGTTTGGCCAGGTGCCCGTTATCGAAGATGGTGATCTGGCGGTAAGCGATTCCAACGCAATCCTTGTTTATCTCGCGAAGGCCTATGCATCGGCCTTTCTGCCGGACGATCCAAAATCGGCCGCTGAGGTCCAGAAGTTTCTGACGCTTGCGGCCGGCGAGATTGCATTCGGTCCCGCTGCAGCTCGCCTGATCACCGTCTTTGGAGCTCCGCTCGATCCCGCTCGTACGCAGCAGGTCGCTGATAAAGTTTTCGCAAAACTGGAAGCCCATCTCGAAGGCCGCGGTTTTCTGGTCGGGGATGCTCCGACAATCGCCGATGTCGCGATCTACAGCTACACAGCCCATGCGCCTGAGGGGAATGTTTCCCTCGAACCCTATCCGAACATCCGCGCGCTGTTGAAGCGTATTGAGGCGCTTGATGGCTTCGTACCGATGCCGGAAACAAAAGCGGGTCTGGTTGCCTGAGCCGACACTGCCTGGGTGCGGGATGCTTTTGTCGTCCCCACCGCTTCGGATCTCAATCCTACGATCGTAAAGAAGGATGACGACGATGGACGCGTCGGCTGGTTGGACGCTTGATACCTCGCCGTTCCATGAAGGGGAGTTGCAGATTCAGGAACGCCTTGGTGTGCGGGAACGCATGGACACGTTCGGGCGGAAGACAATCCGCACTTTTATGCCCGATCAACACCGGACGTTTTATGAGAACCTCCCATTCGTGGTGGCCGGTCACGTAGACGAGAGAGGTGCTCCCTTCGCTTCAATCGTGACCGGTAAGCCAGGTTTTCTGACATCACCCGATCCGGTCAATCTGGTGATGGACGGGGCGATCGCACCAGGCGATCCGCTTGCAAACGGTCTGACGGAAGGCCGTCCGCTTGGCCTTCTTGGTCTTGAATTTGCGAGCCGCCGCAGGAACCGCGTGAATGTGACGATCTCGGGAACCAATGCTGACGGTGTTCACCTTTCAGTCGGACAGTCATTCGGGAACTGCCCGCAA
>JBCDCZ010000445.1:0-1937 GCA_039180865.1 Pseudomonadota bacterium
AGCTGGAGCGCGGAATATCCGTTCGTGTCTTTCGTGCGTTGCGCAACAACCTGACATTGATCGAGTTTCAGGACGGTCACGGGAACGCCCTCGCCCGCTTCATTGAAGATGCGGGTCATGCCGACCTTTTGTGCAATCACTCCTGAACGCATGGCGTCCTCTTTCTTTATTCCGCCTGGGGCGGTTTCATGCTTTCGCCTAAGCGCTGATCGTTAGACGACCGGCTTAGAGTTTGATCTCAACATCGACACCGGCGGCCAGATCGAGCTTCATGAGCGCGTCAACCGTCTGCGGGGTCGGCTCGACAATATCGAGAAGCCTCTTGTGCGTGCGCATTTCGAACTGCTCGCGGCTTTTCTTGTCGATGTGCGGTGAGCGGTTCACCGTAAATTTCTCGATGCGGGTTGGCAGCGGTATCGGACCGCGCACCTGTGCACCCGTACGTTTTGCCGTATTCACGATCTCAAGCGTCGAAGCATCCAGGATGCGGTGGTCGAACGCCTTGAGACGAATGCGAATATTTTGACCGTTCATAAACTTGGCCCCCAAGGGAAGCGTTTCAGATGGTTGACAGTCTCGAAGTGGCCGTCGACCGGTTTGTTACAGAATCGTCACACAAAAGCGTGTGAAAAAGGCGCGCAACGCGAAGGCCGCGCGCCTTTGAAAATCAATGCTACTCGACGATTTTAGCGACGACGCCCGCGCCAACCGTACGGCCACCTTCGCGGATCGCGAACCGAAGACCGTCTTCCATCGCGATCGGAACGATGAGTTCGACTTCAACGGACACGTTATCGCCTGGCATCACCATTTCCGTGCCTTCCGGCAGCGTGACAACGCCGGTCACGTCGGTCGTACGGAAATAGAACTGCGGACGATAGTTCGTGAAGAACGGCGTGTGCCGGCCACCTTCGTCTTTCGTGAGGATGTAAGCCTCAGCCGTGAACTTCGTGTGCGGCGTAACGGAACCCGGCTTGCAAAGAACCTGACCACGCTCAACTTCTTCACGGTCGACACCACGGATAAGGGCACCAATGTTGTCGCCAGCTTCGCCCTGGTCGAGCAGCTTGCGGAACATTTCAACACCGGTACAAGTTGTCTTACGTGTGTCTTTGATGCCGACGATTTCGATTTCTTCGCCAACCTTGATCACACCGCGCTCAACACGACCCGTCACAACAGTACCACGACCTGAGATTGAGAAGACGTCTTCGATCGGCATCAGGAACGGCTGGTCGATCGGGCGATCCGGCGTTGGGATGTACTCATCAACCTGCGCCATCAATTCGCGAACTTTTTCCTCGCCGATTTCCGGTGAATTACCTTCGAGAGCAGCAAGCGCAGAACCGGCAATGATCGGGATGTCGTCGCCAGGAAACTCGTAAGAATCGAGAAGTTCACGAACTTCCATCTCAACAAGCTCGAGGAGCTCTTCGTCGTCAACCTGGTCAACTTTGTTGAGGAAGACAACAAGTGCTGGAACGCCAACCTGACGAGCAAGAAGAATGTGCTCGCGGGTTTGCGGCATAGGTCCGTCAGCTGCTGAACAAACGAGGATTGCGCCATCCATCTGAGCCGCACCCGTGATCATGTTCTTCACGTAGTCAGCGTGCCCTGGGCAGTCGACGTGTGCGTAGTGGCGGTTATCTGTCTCGTATTCGACGTGTGCGGTTGAAATCGTAATACCGCGTGCGCGCTCTTCAGGAGCACCATCGATTTGGTCGTAGGCTTTGAACTCACCGAAATAGCGGGTGATTGCAGCCGTCAGCGTTGTCTTGCCGTGGTCAACGTGGCCGATTGTGCCGATGTTCACGTGCGGTTTGTTACGCTCAAATTTCTCTTTTGCCATCAGAACTCTCCGTTCTCTCTTCTACGCGATGACCGTAACGGTCTTCAGGTTGGTCTTAAGCCCGTTAGGCCATTTTCGATTGGATCTC
>JBCDCZ010000446.1:0-1866 GCA_039180865.1 Pseudomonadota bacterium
GACACCACACATGAACGCCCACATGGGCGCAAACCACGTAATCGGCTTCAAAAGCTCGAGTACGGCGCGCGGTGCGGGATAGGGGGACGACCTGGCTTGAGCCACCTCAGACAATCCGACCCCGCTCGGATTGCCACCTTTGGCGATGGTGTCAGTCATACCCTCAGCGTAAGAGGTGACATTCATTCGTGTCAATAATACCGAACACTCAGGCGTCCGATTATTTTGACACTCAAATCAACAGGATCTAGAGGATTTCTTTACAGCATTGCGCCCAGCTTCGGGAGCAACGAGCCACACCAAGACATCCAACATTTCCGATCTCTTCGAACGGCAAATCGCGTGTTTGATTGGAGAAAACAGGATGGGCCGAGGCCAACAAATCAGGAATTATCAATCCCGATTTTGGCGAGCTTGTCGTAAAGACTCTGACGGCTCAATCCAAGAAGCTGAGCGGCGGATGCGCGGTTATCGCCCGTAAGCTCAAGCGCTGCCTCTATGCATAGGCGCTCGATAACAGACGTCGTCTCGCGGACGACTTCTTTCAACGACATGTGACCGACGAGGCTTGTCAGTTGCTCGGCGGAATAGGGCAGAAGGCCCTCTTCGCCGGTCTGCGGGCGGTCAGAGGCTCCGGTCGGGCGCAACACGAATGCGTGCAGATCAACAACGCCTTCCTTCACTTCGACCGCGGCAATCTCGACATTCTCCGACGATCCCGCTTCGCCTCGCAACTGGGTTGCAAAGCGACGAACAATTCCGTGTTCCCGCAAGTTGGAGATGAGCACATTGTAGTCGACGCCGGTCCGATCGAACCAACGGTCGAAACGATCCCCCCAAAGCTTATCGGTATTGATCACCTGAATGAGTTCGGCAAACGCGCTGTTGGCGATGACGATTTCACCGTCAGGGCGGGTCACAACAAAACCATCAGGCACGCGGTGAACCGCCTCGATGGCAGCCCGTTTTTCCGGAAGATTAAGCTCAACGCCGTCAGCGAGCATTGGCGTCAATCTGAGGATTAGAACGGGGCGCTTGTCTTCGCGAAGAAGAAGCGACGAGATATTGACGTGGTGGCGTGGTCCGTTCACGACCTCGACGTTGCGAACAATCTTGCCCCCGAGTGCTGCCTGCATGAGCGCGTCTGTCAGATTGAGACCGGCTGCTGACAGGAGATCCTTGATGCGCCGCCCTTCCAGTTTTTTCGCAGAAGTTCCAAAAAGGCGCACCGCGGCAAGATTAGCCTCCAAGACACGCATATTGGTGCAGTCGATGACGCAGATCGCTTCTCCCGCCGTCTGGAACATCTGCCGATAGCGCATCTCGGATGCCTGCAAACGCGCATAGGCGCGTTCCATCGACAATTGCGCGTTCATCAAACGGCGCTGTTCGCTCGCCGACTTGCGCATATCGCGGCCGAGTGCCAAACGATGGCCTGAGCCCTCAAGTTCGACCACTGCGTAAGAAACCGGAATATCGCCAAGCCTGCCGGTCGCGTGATTCACCTGTCGCCAGACAAGCCTGTCCGGGTCTCCTGCATCTTTTAGAAGCTGCGAAATCTTGGAGCGGCTTTCCGGTGTAACGGTATCGTGCCAATGACTCTCAATCCAGTCTTCGAGGACATTTTCGAAGACCGTATCTGCCCAACATGCGGTATCACGAATGATACCGGCTGCGTCGATGATAAGACTGAGGTCGCAAGAGGAAAGGACCAATTCACCAATGTGGTGGGCGCCTAGGCCTGTGAACGCTTCTTCCGGTCTGGAGAATTGCGAGATCTTAGATTTTGGGACTCTCTCATCCATGCACGGATCGCCTTATTCGCTTTCGTGTCACTATCCGCTTGGTCCAGGACCGCATGTTCGA
>JBCDCZ010000447.1:0-1800 GCA_039180865.1 Pseudomonadota bacterium
AGCATCGGTAGGCCCGGCAGAAGTTGGCGCGCAAGCACAGGATTTGCCGCTGACTGCAGAAGCGATCGTCCTCATGGGCGCTGCGATTATTTTCGCGCCATTGTTCAAGCGCCTCGGCCTTGGCACGATCCTCGGCTACCTAGCAGCAGGTGTCATGATCGGTCCCGTCTTGCGGATCATCACAGAACCGGAAGAACATCTGCATTTCGCCGAACTCGGTATCGTCTTTCTTCTTTTCATCATTGGGCTCGAACTGAAGCCCGCACGGCTTTGGGCGCTGCGAAAGGAAATCTTCGGCATCGGCCTTCTGCAGGTCGTCTTCAGCGCTTTGATTCTCGGCGGGATCTGTTTTCTTTTCGGTTATTCCTGGCAAACAAGCGTCATGGTCGGCCTTGGGCTTGCCCTGTCATCGACTGCCTTCGGGGTTCAGATCCTGACAGATCGTGGCGAACTCAACACCAATTACGGACAAAAGGCGTTTTCAGTCGTCCTTTTTCAGGACATTGCCATTGTTCCGATCCTTGCCATCATTCCTTTTCTTGTTCCGCACTGGCTCGCGACCGCTGACGGAACGACACCTGAATCAGCGTTCAGTTTCTGGGCGCTCCTGAAAGTACTTGGCGCGACGGGCGGGCTGATTATCCTTGGCCATTATGTGACCAATCCTCTCTTCCGGGTTGTCGCAAGCGCTGGCGCGCGCGAGATGATGATCGTCGTCGCACTCTTTATCGTTCTCGGCGCCGGTCTTATTACGCAAGCTGCCGGACTTTCCATGGCCATGGGCGCCTTTGTCGCTGGGGTTATGCTCGCAGAATCGGCCTATCGCCACGAACTTGAAGCAAACATCGACCCTTTCCGCGGCATCCTGCTTGGCCTCTTCTTCATGGCCGTCGGGATGTCGCTCGATCTCTCGGTCGTCTTGAATTACTGGTACATCGTTCTTTTCGCCGCGCCAGCGATCATGGCGATCAAAGCCGTCATCCTCTACGCGATTGTGCGCCCATTCGGCGCGAACCACCAGGAAGCCGTCCACATTTCGGCGCTTCTACCGCAAGTTGGCGAGTTCGCCTTCGTGATCTTTTCAACCGCTTCGCTTGCCGGTGTTGTCAGTGTTGAGCTCTCTTCCATCATTACTGCGATCGTCACCGTTACGATGGCGATTACGCCCCTCACCATCATGTTCGGTTCTTATCTCGTCGAGCGGACGGAAAAAGAGGATGAAATTGACGAGGACTATGAGGGTGCAGGCGGGCAGGCATTCATTATCGGCTTTGGCCGGTTCGGCCAAACCGTTGCGCAAACGCTTCTAGCACAAGGCATCAAAGTAACGGTCATCGATCACGATGCCGAACAGATCCGTAGTGCCGCTAAGTTTGGCTTCCGCATCTATTATGGCGAAGGGATGCGCATTGAAGTTCTCAAGGCGGCAGGCATTGATAAAGCCCGCGTTGTTGCTTTGTGTAGCGGCGGCAAAGCCCGCACAACGACAATCGCGAAGCTCATCAAAACGAATTTCCCGGAGATCAAAGTCTATGCAAGGGCCTATGACAGGGTTCATTCCGTCGAATTGATGGAGCTCGGTTCCGATGCTCAGGTGCGGGAATTGTTCGAATCCGCGCTTATTATGGGTCGATCCGTTCTTGACGGTATGGACGTTCCGCCCGAGCGCGCCCAATTCGTAGTGGAAGACGTTCGCAAACGTGATATGACACGCCTTCAATTGCAGCAGACCCAAGGTATCTTCTCTGCCAATGAATTCGGCTATCGCACGCCACTTGCGCCGGAGCCCCTTATGGAGCC
>JBCDCZ010000448.1:0-1731 GCA_039180865.1 Pseudomonadota bacterium
CGCGCGATACCAAGCTTGGCCCTGAAGAGATCACCCGCGATATTCCGAATGTTGGTGAAGAAGCTCTGCGAAACCTGGACGAAGCCGGCATTGTTGCCGTGGGTGCTGAGGTGAAAGCAGGCGACATTCTCGTTGGCAAGGTGACGCCAAAAGGCGAAAGCCCGATGACGCCGGAAGAAAAACTCCTCCGCGCGATCTTCGGTGAGAAAGCCTCTGACGTTCGCGACACGTCCAAGCGTGTGCCTCCGGGCGACGCGGGTACAGTTGTCGAAGTGCGTGTGTTTAACCGCCACGGCATCGACAAGGACCAGCGCGCGCTACAGATCGAGCGGGAGCAAATTGAGCAGCTGCAAGAGGATAAGGAAGACGAACAGTCTATCCTCGAGCGCAACACTTATAACCGTCTGCGCAAAACGCTGACCAATAAGGAAGCTGCGGCTGGGCCAAAAGGCTTCAAGACCGGCAAGATCACAGCTGGTGCTCTCGAAGAGTTGAGCGATCGCGACCTCTGGGAAATCGCGCTCAAGTCTGAAAAGGCCCAAGCCGAGATTGATGGTCTGCGCGAGCAGTTCGACGAAGCCATTCGCGAACTGGATGCCCGCTTCAATGACAAGGTCGACAAAGTCCAGCAAGGCGACGATCTGCCTCCGGGCGTGATGAAAGTCGTCAAAGTCTTCCTGGCCGTGAAGCGCAAGCTTCAACCCGGCGACAAGATGGCCGGGCGTCACGGCAACAAGGGTGTTATCTCCAAGATCAACCCGATCGAGGATATGCCCTTCCTGGAAGACGGAACGCCGGTCGATATCGTGCTGAACCCGCTCGGGGTGCCATCACGAATGAATGTCGGACAGATTCTTGAAACCCACCTGGGTTGGGCCGCGGCCGGACTCGGGAAGCTGGTGACAGAGTCGCTGGAAGAGTGGCATGCCAATAATGACGTCAAGGCGCTCAAGAAGACGCTGCAGACCGTCTATGGCAAGGATGAGCCACTGCCAGAGAGCGAAGAGGAATTGGTCGAACTGGCGGGCAATCTCAAGAAGGGTGTTCCATTTGCGACGCCGGTCTTTGATGGCGCCCGTGAGCCGGACATTGTCGAGATGCTCGAACGCGCCGGCCTGGACGGGTCGGGGCAGTCAGTCGTCTTTGATGGTCGGACCGGTGAACAGTTCACGCGTCCGGTCACGGTCGGGTACAAGTATCTTCTCAAACTGCACCACCTGGTCGATGAGAAGATCCACGCCCGTTCAACCGGACCATATTCTCTGGTCACGCAGCAGCCCCTGGGCGGTAAAGCCCAGTTCGGTGGTCAGCGCTTCGGTGAGATGGAAGTCTGGGCCCTTGAGGCCTATGGCGCGGCGTACACGCTGCAGGAAATGCTCACCGTTAAGTCGGATGATACGGCCGGTCGTGCGAAAGTGTACGAAGCCATTGTTCGCGGCGATGACACATTCGAAGCCGGTATTCCGGAAAGCTTCAACGTGTTGATCAAAGAGATGCGGTCACTCGGCCTGAATGTCGAGTTGATCGGAGACAATGACGGAGACTCAAACGTGGCGGCTGAATAGCCGTCGCGCCTTGAATTAGGGCAGTAGAGTAAACAGGTTCAAAGGTCGGATTTTCGGCGAGGAAGCCGACCAAACCCTCCCAAGGAGTGGAAACATATGCGCCAAGATGTAGCCAGCATTTACAGACAAAAAGAAGAAGTCCCTACCTTCGATGCGATCCGGATTA
>JBCDCZ010000449.1:0-1583 GCA_039180865.1 Pseudomonadota bacterium
CGGGCAGCCCGGCCCTTTGCTATGAGGAGCTGCGACCTCCACTCGGGGACTTCAATTTGCGAGGAAAATCATGGACAAAATAAAAGTTGCAAACCCCGTCGTCGAACTCGACGGCGACGAGATGACCCGCATCATCTGGGCTTTCATCAAGGAAAAACTCATCCATCCCTACCTTGATGTCGACTTGCACTATTACGACCTCGGCATTGAAGAACGCGACCGGACCGACGACCAGATCACAATCGACGCAGCTGAAGCGATCAAGGAGCATGGTGTCGGGATCAAATGCGCCACCATCACACCAGATGAAGCGCGTGTTGAGGAGTTCGGCCTGAAGAAAATGTGGCGCTCCCCGAACGGAACGATCCGCAACATTCTTGGTGGTGTGATCTTCCGCGAGCCGATTATCTGCAAAAACGTCCCTCGCCTTGTACCCGGTTGGACCCAGCCGATTATCGTTGGCCGTCACGCATTCGGTGACCAGTATCGCGCTACGGATTTCAAGTTTCCCGGCAAGGGAAAGCTCTTCATGAAGTTCGTCGGCGAAGACGGCAAGGAGATGGAGTACGAAATCTACGATGCGCCGTCAGCCGGTGTTGCCATGGGAATGTACAATCGAGACGATTCCATTCGGGATTTCGCCCGCGCCTCCATGAATTACGGCTTGCAGCGCGGCGTGCCCGTTTATCTTTCGACCAAAAACACAATCATGAAGGTCTATGACGGGCGCTTCAAAGATATCTTCCAAGAGATCTATGAAAGCGAGTTCAAGGACCAGTTCGAAGAAAAGAAGATCTGGTACGAGCACCGGCTGATCGACGATATGGTCGCCTCAGCTCTGAAATGGTCAGGCGGTTATGTCTGGGCCTGTAAGAACTACGATGGCGACGTCCAATCCGACACGGTCGCTCAGGGCTTTGGTTCGCTCGGTCTGATGACATCCGTTCTCATGACGCCGGACGGCGACACCGTTGAAGCAGAAGCAGCGCACGGAACCGTGACCCGTCACTATCGTCAGCATCAGAAAGGCGAGCAGACATCGACGAACTCAATTGCGTCGATCTTTGCCTGGACACGCGGTCTTGCGCACCGTGCCAAACTTGATGACAACGAGCCGCTCGCGAATTTTGCGGACACTCTTGAGAAGGTCTGCATTAACACGGTTGAGACCGGTTTTATGACGAAAGACCTCGCACTCTTGATCGGTCCTGATCAGCCATGGCTTTCAACAATCGGCTTTCTCGACAAGGTCGATGAGAACCTTCAAAAGGCGATTGGCTAGCTCCAATCTGAAGCGTCACGTGCGGGCGCAAACCTTTTCGTGGAATATGATATGGCGGCCTTCCGGCCGCCATTTTCGTAGCGAATACTGGGTCTATTGAGTCGCCTTCTGGCCTATGGACGCATAGCGGATCCGCTTCACTTTTTGAATCAAGCGGTTCCATTTCCTGAAATTCCACGCGAAGCCTGTCAGGCGATTTCTTCTTGAGAAATCAATTGGCTATAGCTTTTTCTAGATCCGACTAAAGCGCTGCACGAACCTCATCTACCGCCTTGTCTGCGTCTGCGGCGTTCGGGCCTCC